>JAFSJZ010000095.1 GCA_017449185.1 Oscillospiraceae bacterium | reverse complement strand
CACCAGACCCGCCGCTGGAACCCCAAGATGGCCGAGTATATCTACTGCGAACGCAACGGTATTTATATCATCGACCTGCAGAAGACCGTCAAGAAGCTGGAAGAGGCCTACGCCTTTGTGCGCGGCCTTGCCGAAAAGGGCGAGACCATCCTGTTCGTCGGCACCAAGAAGCAGGCGACCGACGCCGTCAAGGAAGAGGCCTCCCGCGTCGGCATGTACTACGTCAACGCCCGCTGGCTCGGCGGCATGCTGACCAACTTCAAGACCATGCGCACCCGCGTGGATCGTCTCGCGCAGCTCAAGAAGATGCAGGAAGACGGCACCTTCGACATGCTGCCGAAGAAGGAAGTCATGAAGCACCTCGGCGAGATGGAGAAGCTCGAGAAGTACCTCGGCGGCGTGAAGGACATGCGCAAGCTGCCCGGCGCGCTGTTCGTCGTCGATCCCCGCAAGGAGCACAACGCCATCGCCGAAGCCCGCAAGCTGCACATCCCCATCGTCGCCATCGTCGACACCAACTGCGATCCCGACGAGGTTGATTACGTCATCCCCGCGAACGATGACGCCATCCGCGCCATCCGCCTGATCTCCGCCACCATGGCCAACGCCGTGCAGGAAGGCCGTCAGGGCGAGGATGCCTCTGTCGAGGCCGAGGCTGTCGAAGCCGAAGCCGAGGCTCCCGCCGAGGAATAATCCGAGATACCAAAGGGGCGCGGCAAACGACGCCCCTTTTCAAATTGAATTTACAGGAGGAAATGATCATGGCATTTACCGCTCAGGATGTGAAAACGCTCCGTGAGATGACCAACGTCGGCATGATGGACTGCAAGAAGGCTCTTCAGGCCACCGACGGCGATATGGAAAAGGCAGTCGACTGGCTGCGTGAGAAGGGCCTTGCGAAGGCCGCCAAGAAGGCCGGCCGCGTGGCCGCCGAGGGCATGGCCTTTGCCCGCGTCTGCCCCGAGTGCGGCGTCGGCGCGATCGTCGAGGTCAACTGCGAGACCGACTTCTGTGCGAAGAGCGAGCTCTTCGTCCAGTTCGTGAAGGACATCTGCAAGGTCGTCCTCAACGACAACCCCGCCAACCTTGACGCTCTGATGGCCTGCAAGTACACCGGCAGCGAGCTGACCGTCGCCGAGACCATGCCCGAGAAGGTCATGTCCATCGGCGAGAACCTGCAGATCCGCCGCTTTGCGCGCTTCGCCAATCCCACCAACGTGGCCTATGTCCACGCCGGCGGCACCCACGGCGTGCTCGTCAACCTCGAGGTCGAGGGCGACATCGACGCCACCGAGATCGGCAAGAACGTCGCGATGCAGATCGCCGCGATGAACCCCAAGTTCTGGGACAAGTCCCTTGTTCCGCAGGATGTCATCGACCACGAGCTCGCCGTCCAGGTCGCGCTCATGGACAACGACCCGAAGATGGCCGCGAAGCCCCAGGCGATCAAAGAGAAGATCGCCGCGGGCAAGATCAACGCCTTCTACAAGGAGACCTGCCTGCTCCAGCAGGAGTTCGTCCGCTCCGATCTCTTCTCCGGCGACGTGGCCGGCTATATCAACGACGCCGCGAAGAAGCTCGGCGGCAAGGTGAAGTTTGTTGACGCCGTGCACTACGTCAAGGGCGAGGGCATCGAGAAGAAGGAAGAGGACTTCGCCGCCGAAGTCGCCGCCCAGATGAACATGGGCAAATAAGGTCCTTCGGATCATCAAAAAAAGCTGTGAAAGCATTTGCTTTCACAGCTTTTTTAGTTTCTAGTATCTAGTGTCTAGTTTCTAGTACTCAGGGACGAGAGATGCGATCAACCAGCGACACGGAATGCCAGACACCAGAATCTGGAATCCGGAAACTAGAACCTGCGGGGCCGCTTGCGCCGCCGGAACTCCTCCTGACAGTCGACCAGAATGATGTCGCGCCCGAGGCGCACGATACTCTCCCAGGGCAGGATGTAATCGTCCTCGCGTCCGAGCAGACCGAAGAATTTGGCCTTGCCCGGCGTGATGAGCGAGCGGAGCTTCCCTTCCGTGTCGTCGAACTCCGCGTCGCAGATATAGCCGAGCCGAAAGCCCGTGTGGATATCGATCACCTCGCGATAGCGCAGGTCGGAAAAATAGCTGAGCACTTTACCACCACCTCGCTGCCATTTTACGACGCGATCGGCGCGGATATGCCTTCAGTTTTCCCTTCCGCCCGTCTTCGGGATCGAGATCGTCAGGATCAGCGCATCGTCCGTCTCCTGCCGCCGCAGGTCCGCGGCGACGCCGCCCTGCCGCATCAGATCCAGCGAGCGCGTCACGCTGTTGAGAAACAGGCGCAGATCGCGCATGACAAAGCTTTTTTTGCCTTCTCCCGTCTCAGGCGGAGCCTTCTGAGCGAGCAGAGCGTCGACATAGCCCTCCGCCGCGGCGACGGTCATGTCCCGCTCGATGAACTTCTCCAGCGCCGCACGGCGGCTCTCGTCGTCCGGCAGCCGCAGCAGCGCCCGCCCGTGCCGCTCGGACAGGCCCCTGTCCCGCAGCGTCTCGAGCACGTCCTCGGGGAGCTTGAACAGCCGCAGCTTGTTCGCCACGGCGGACTGCGACTTGCCCAGCCGCCGCGCCGCCTCCTCCTGGGACATGCCGAACATGCGGATGAGCTGGCGGATGCCGTTGGCCTCCTCAAGAAAGTCCAGGTCCTTGCGCTGCAGGTTTTCAACGAGCGCGATCAGGCCGGCGTCCTCCATATTGACGTCCAGCAGCACGCAGGGCACCTCACGCAGGCCGGCCAGCCTGGCCGCGCGCAGACGCCGCTCACCTGCCACCAGTTCATAGCGGCCGCCGCGGCGGCGTACTGTCAGCGGGTTGAGGATGCCGTAGCTGCGGATGCTCTCGGACAGCTCCGCAAGCGAGGCCTCGTCAAAGACCGTGCGCGGCTGTACGGGATTGGGCTGCACCTCGTCCGTCCGCAAATAGATGATCCCGCTGCGCGCCGCGGCGGCGCGCGTTTTTGTCGCCTGCATGGTTTATCCTCCCGCGTGTTGGTTTTCGTCTCTACGATACACCGCGCACGGCAAAAATGAGCGCGAAAACATGCGCTGCCGGGAGATTTTCGTTTTTGAAACATACGGGCCGACGAGAATGTCGGCCGCCCAAAGGCACCCTTGTGTAAAGGGGGCTGTCAGCGAAGCTGACTGGGGGATTGTCGTTTATTTTTATCTGAATATGACAATCCCTCCGACCTCGCTGCGCTCGGCCGCCTCCCTTTACACAAGGGAGGTTTAAAAAGCGCGGGCTGTCCGAGGACAGCCCGCATTTCAAAAAAATATTAACTGACCTCTCCCTCTTCGACCACGGCCGTGGGGCCGGTCAGAAGCAGGTCGCATACGCGCCCGTTCTCCTCCTTGAGCGAAACGGAGAGCATCCCGCCGGGCATTTCGATCTCGACGCGGCCGTCCGGAAGCGCACCGCACAGCAGCTCTCTCACGGCGATCGCGCCGCAGCCCGTGCCGCAGGCGAGCGTAAAGTCCTCCACGCCGCGCTCGTAGGTGATCGCGCGCACGCGCCCCTCTCCCGTCGGGCAGACGAAGCTGACGTTCGCGCCGCGCGGGAAAGCCGGGTCGAAGCGCAGCCTCCGCCCGCGAGCGCGCAGGGCGTCGGGATCGGCAAACGCGCTCTCGTCGACGGCGACGACCGCGTGCGGGATACCGGGATCGCCCAGCTCGACGTAGAAGCAGCTCTCCCCCTGCGCCTCGCGGCGGGGGTCGATCACGCTCGGATCGTTGAGGCGCAGCTCATAGAGCTCGTCCGTGACGCGCCGCGCGCACACCTCGCCCGCCGGGGTGAGGATGCGGATTTCTTCCGCGTCGCGCACGAGGCCATGCTCGAGACCCCAGCGCGCCAGACAGCGTGCGCCGTTGCCGCACATCTCGCCCGCCGAGCCGTCGGAGTTGTAAAAGAGCATGCCGAGATCGGCGTCCTCCGGGCGGGTGACGACGATCAAGCCGTCCGCGCCGGGGCCAGTCTTCGGGTCGCATAAGCGCAGAGCGAGGACGGAAAGGTCCTCGCTCTTTTGCTCACTGCGCGCTTTCTCGATCAGAACGAAGGAGTTGCCCGCGCCGTGCATTTTGGTATAGCGCATCTTACTCGACGACCGTCTGCTCTTCGGCCTCGGCCTTTCTCGCCAGCGCCTTCTGCAGCCAGTCCTTGCCGTCGTTGAAGCGGGAGACGACGTAGGAAGCGACGTAGTCGCCGGCCGCGTTGACCATCGTGGCGGGAGGATCGACCAGGTCGCCGATGGCCTGTGCGATCGGGAAGGCGATCGCCAGCTGCTCGGGGAAGAACAGCGAGCAGAGCACCAGCTCGCCCGTGCCGCCGCCGCCGGGGATACCGGACATGGCCACGGAGGAGACCGTCGCGACGACGATCGCCAGGATCGCGTCGCCGGAGTTGAAGTCCATGCCGAACATGCCGAAGAGAAAGGCGACCTTGATGATCGCGCTCATGCCGGAGCCGTCCATGTTCATCGTCGCGCCCATGGGCAGCACGATGTCGGTGACGTCCTTGGAGATGCCGGTGTCCTCGGAGACCTCCATATTGGTGGGAATCGTTGCGACCGAGGAGCAGGTGCCGAAGGCCACCGCCGCCGGGCGGAAGAGGTGGGAGAACATGACCTTGACCGCGCCCTTGCCGCCGCCGAAGCGCGCGTAGAGCGGGAAGATCAGGAACATGTACGCGAAGGACACGACGTAGTAAAGGATGATGGCGCGCGCGTAGCTGGACACGAAGTCGGCGCCGTGCGCGGCGACCAGCGCGGCGAAGAAGCCGAAGAAGCCGATCGGGGCGTAGTAGGTGATCAGCTTGATGACCTTCATGAGGACCTGCGTGATCTCCTCGAGGAGCTTGGCGACCTTCGTCTCGGGTCCGCCGCACATCTGCACGCCGAAGCCGAAGAAGATGCCCGCGACGATCAGCTGCAGGATCGAGCGGCGGCTCCACAGGTCGGGAAAGTCGGGCTTGGTGAAGAAGCCGACGATCATCGCGCCGACCGTCATCGGCTCGGAGGCGCCCGGCTCAAAGGCGGGCTCACCGGTGTAGACGGGGATGAAGCGCACGAGCACGTACATGATCACCGAGGCGATGATCGTCGTGCACATGAAGGTCAGGACGGTCGAGCCCATCAGCTTGCCGGCGCGCTTGACGCTCTTCATGTTGGCGATGGACGAGGAGATGGAGAAGAACACCATCGGGACGACGACGCAGAACATCATGTTGATGAACAGCGTGCCGAGCGGCTCGAGCGCGCCGGCGCCATCCCAGGCGAATCCGACGATGATGCCGAGCACGATGCCCAGGATCATCGAGAAGAAAAAGAAGTTGCTCTTGAGGAACTTTTTCATGATCAGGACCTCCTACTTTTTTGCTGATGATATGATACAGGAAGAAAACTGCAAATAGAATTGCAAGCTTTGCTTGAAAACTTGTAAAATGTGCTGTATACTGTGCTAAAGAGGTGAAGTGACGTGGCGGATAAGAAATATTCCCGCGCGGGTTATCTGAAAGAGAACTATCATTACTTCCATCTGCGCGACACGGCCGGGCAGGAGCGCGACTTTCATTTCCACGATTTCGACAAGCTCGTGCTGCTGCTGGACGGGCGCGTGGACTACGCGCTCGAGAACGCGGTCTATCCGCTGCGGCCCTGGGACGTGCTGCTGGTGCGGCACCACACGATCCACAAGGCGCTCATCGACAAGTCCGCGCCCTACGAGCGCGTGATCCTCTATCTCGACCGCCGCTACTTTGACCGCATCATGCCCGAAGCGCGGCTCTTCGACTGCTTCGACCGCGCCGACGAGCAGGGGCAGTACCTGCTCACGCCGGACGAGGCGCAGCGCGCGCAGCTGCATGAAGTCCTCGCGGGCGTGGAGAAGAGCCTGCACGCCTCCGAGTTCGGCGCGCAGGCCATGTGCGACACCTATATCGTGCAGTTCCTGATCCTGCTCGGCCGCCTGAGCTTCGACGCGGAGGCGGCGCAGCGCGGCGAGGCGCGCTATGACGAGAAGATCTCCGCCACGCTCTCCTACATCAACGAAAACCTCTCCGGGGAGCTGAGCGTGGACGAGCTCGCCGACCGCGTCCACGTCAGCCGCTATCACTTCATGCGCCTGTTCAAGGCCCAGACCGGCTCGAGCGTGCACGCCTACGTGCGCCAGCGGCGGCTGATGCACGCCGCGCACCTGATCCGCGAGGGCATGAGCGCCGCGCGCGCCGCGGAGGAGAGCGGCTTTTCCGACTACTCGGCCTTCCACCGCGCCTTCGTCGCCCTCTTCGGTGTCAGCCCGGGACGACTCAAGAAGTAGTTTCTAGTTTCCAGATTCTGGTTTCTAGCACTTCTTGCCGTAAGCGGACTGCATCTTCCGTTCCCTGATACTAGAAACCAGACACCAGATACTAGCCTCTGCCGCCGGTCAGCAGGGGCCGCTTCTTCCGCGGCATCAGCGGGGCGGAGCCCTCCAGCTTCGGCCGCGAGTCCTCCACCCGCTTCCAGACCGCCCCGAGCCGTCGTAACTGCTCTTCAGACATCATGTCTGCTTCCTCCTTTCCCCTCATGTTATGCGCGCACTTGCAAAGCGGTGCGAATTGTGCAATAATATTTTATATAAGAAAAAAGCGGAGGCTGTTGACCATGGCGAGATTTTTTATAGCCGGGACGAACTTCAAGGGCGGGATGGCGATCATCCGCGGCCGCGACGCCGAGCACGTGCGCGTGCTGCGCCTGCGCCCCGGCGAGGATCTGACCATCTGCGACGCGCAGGGGACGGACTATAAGTGCCGCCTCGTCAGCGCCGAGCCCGACCGGGTCGAGGCCGAGATCATCGACGTCGTCCCCTGCCCCGGAGAGCCCTCCGTCGCCGTGACGGTGCTCTGCGGCCTGCCCAAGGGCGACAAAACAGACTATCTCATCCAGAAATGCGTCGAGGCCGGTGCGAGCGAGATCGTCTTTTTCCTCTCCGATCGCTGCGTTGCCAAGCCCGAAACGCCGGAGAAGAAGCTCGAGCGCTGGCAGCGCATCGCCGAGGAGGCCGCCAAGCAGTCCGGCCGCGGGATCATCCCGTCCGTGAGCTGGGCGGGCGAGTTCGCCGAGGCGCTGAACATCGCCAACCGGAAAGAGCTGAAGATCTTCCTCTATGAGACGGGCGAACGCGAGGGCCTCGACGCCGTGCTCGAGGCGAACAAGACGGCAGAATCCGTCGCGCTCATCACCGGGCCGGAGGGCGGCTTCGCCCCATTCGAGGCCGACCTCGCGCGCATCGTCGGGCTGCACGTCTGCTCGATGGGCGAGCGCATCCTCCGCTGCGAGACCGCGCCGGTCGTCGCCACGACCGCCGTGATGTACGCGACGGGGAATCTGTCGTAGTGTCTAGTTTTCTGGATTCCAGTATCCCGTATCGATGGTTGAATGCATCTTTCGTCCCTAAGTACCAGAAACTAGACACTAGATACTAGAAACTGTATAACAAAAAACTCCTTCGGTCTTCACCGAAGGAGTTTCTGTTATACCGGTTACACCGGGACGCCCAGCTCCCGCAGCCGCGCGCGGAGCTCGGGCACGTCGTCGTGGAAGACGATCGGGTGCATGCCGCAGAGGAAAGCACCCTCCGCATTGTTGATCGCGTCGTCGATGAATACGCACTCGTCGGGGATAAGGGAGAAAGTCTCGCACAGCAGCCGGTAGATCTCCGGCTGGGGCTTGACGAGCTTCACATCCGCGGAGATCAGCGTGCCGTCGAAGTAGCGGCTCGCGGGGAGCTTCGGCCAGTAGTCGTGCTGGCGGTAAGAGGCGTTGGACAGCAGGTAGACCCCGTAGCCCTTTTCCTTCAGCTCCGCGATCAGCTCCTCCGTCCCCTCGACGGCGAGGATCGGGCGGTCCCACATGGCGACGAGCTTGTGCACGGCGTCGTGCAGACGCTCCGGCACGCGGCGGCAGATGATTTCCGCCGCCTCCGCGTCCGTCAGCGAGCCGCGGTCCATCCGCGCCCACTCGAGAGACTGGAAAACCTCTCTTTTGAGCAGCTTTTTGTCCTCCCCTTCGACGCCCAGGCGCTCGATAAAGAGGTCCGGGATAAAGCGCAGGAGGACCTGCCCCATGTCGAAAACGATATTCCGGATCATGTCGCTTATACCCGGATCTTGCCCTTGGTGATGCGCAGCGCGATGATCAGGATCAGGCCGCTGGTCAGCGTCAGGATCGCGGAGAGCGCCGCGCCGGAGCCGACCGAGTTGCGGACGATGTTGGTGTAGGCCTCGATGGTCAGCGTGTTGTTGTGGCCGGAGGAGAGCATGATCGAGCAGCTCAGCTCGTTGATACAGGTGACCCACGAGAGGATCGCGCCGGAGAAGACGCCCGGCAGCATCAGGCGGGCCGTGACCTTCCAGAAGGTCTTCATCGGCGGGACGCCGAGGTTGATGGAGGCCTCCTCCACGCTCGGATCCATCTGCAGCAGGAAGGCGCTGGCGCTTCGCACCGTATAGGGCAGCTTGCGGATGATGTAGGAGATGATAATGATCGCGGCCGTACCGGTCAGGATCAGGGGCTTGACGTTGAAGGTCACGATGTAGCACAGGCCGAGAACGGAGCCCGGGATGACGTAGGGCGCCATCAGCAGCATGTCGAGGATGCCGCCGGTCTTGCCCTTCTTGCGCACGATCGCGTAGCTCATCAGAATGCCGATGAGCACGATGAAGACCATGGCGATCAGCGAGTAGGAGAAGGTGTTGCCAAGACTGGTCCACAGGCGCGCGCCGAGATTCTGATAGTTCTCGAAGGTGAAGCCGCCGGTGAAGCTGGAGTAGTTCGTGTGCTGGAAGGAGCTGGCGCAGACGACGATCTGCGGCAGGAAGGAGATGAAGCTGATCAGGAAGACCGGCAGCGTGACGAGGAAGCGCTTGAAGCCGTGCACCTCGTTCTCCTTCGGGGGACGCAGCGCAGACATGATGTAGTTGCGCCGCCCGACATAGCTCTTCTGGACCAGCAGCATCACCAGCGTGATGATGACGATGATGATGGAGATGGCCGAGGCCAGGTTTCCGTTGCCGCCCGTCTCGGAGAGGTACTCGTTGTAGATCAGCACCGGCAGCGTGCGGAACTCGGAACCGCCGAGGAGCATCGGCGTGCCGAAGTCGGCCAGCGCGCTCATGAACACGACCAGCGCGCCCGCGGTGATCGAGGGCGTGACGACCGGCATCGTGACGGTGAAGAAGCGGCGCAGCTTGCCGCTGCCGAGGTTTTCGGCGCATTCCTCCAGCGAGCTGTCGATGCTCTCCATCGCGCCGGAGGTATACATGTAGATATACGGGTAGAGCTTGAGCGTCAGCACCGTGCTGATGCCGCCGAAGCCGTAGATCGTCGGGATCGTGATGCCGTAATTGGCCAGGAAGGTCGTGATCGAACCGGAGCGGCCGAAGAGCATGATCCACGCGTAGGCGCCCAGGAACGGCGGGCTCATCAGGGAGAGGATGGCCAGCACGTGCCAGATCTTCTTGCCCCAGACGTTGTAGCGGGTCATCAGATAGGCCATCGGCACGCCCAGGACGACGGCAAAGATCGAGGGGACGAGGGAGATGCCCACGCTGTTCCACAGCGCCCCGTAATAGTACTTCTTGGTGAAGAACCTCTCAAAGTTCCTCATCGTAAAGCCGGCGACTTTCGTGCTCTTGAAAGCGTTCGTGATGATGGAGGAGAAGGGCCAGACAAGGAAAACGGCAAAAATCACGAACACCATCAGCTTGACCCAGAACCACGGGTCCATGTAGAAGGGGATGGTCGTGTTTTTCCGTTTCAGCATGTGATGACCTCCTCCGACTCCGCTTCGTAGACGCTGATCCTCGTGGGATCAAAGTTGAGGAAGACCTTCTCGCCGGCCTCGTGCACCTCGGTGGTGTCCTTGGTGTACTCGTTGACGATCAGGCTCTGGCCGTCGGCGAGCTTGACCTCGTACTCGATGAAGTCGCCCAGGAAGGTGGAGAACATGACCTCGCCGGGCAGGCCCTCTTCGGAGAAGAAGAGCTGCTCGGGACGCGCGGAGAGCTTGGCCGGGCCCACGTAGTCCTTCTTGGTGGGCACCTTGATCTTCAGCTGGCCGTGGATATCCACCACACCGCCCTCCTCGACCGAGCAGTCGAGGAAGTTGCTCACGCCGATGAAGCCCGCGACAAAGGGATTCTGCGGCTTGGCGTAGATCTCGGTGGGCGTGCCGATCTGCATGATCACGCCGTCCTTCATGACGGCGATGCGGTCGGAGATCGCGAGGGCCTCCTCCTGGTCATGCGTGACGTAGATCGTCGTGATGCCGAGCTTGCGCTGCAGCTTTTTGATGACGGTGCGCATCTGGACGCGCAGCTTGGCGTCGAGGTTGGACAGAGGCTCGTCCATCAGCAGGACGCTCGGCTCGATGACGAAGGCGCGGGCGAGCGCGACGCGCTGCTGTTGGCCGCCGGAGAGCTCGCTGGGCTTGCGCTTGGACAGGTGCGCGATCTGCACCAGCTCGAGCGCCTCCTTCACGCGCGGGCCGATCTCCGCTTTCGGGACGTTGCGGGCTTTGAGGCCGTAGGCCACGTTCTCCTCGACGGTCAGGTGCGGGAAGATGGCGTAGTTCTGGAAGACCATGCCGATGTCGCGCTTGTGGGCGGGCACGGCGTTGATTCGCTTGTCGCCGAAGTAGAAATCGCCGCCCTCGATGGAGTTGAAGCCGGCGATCTGGCGCAGAAGCGTGGTCTTGCCGCAGCCGGACGGGCCGAGCAGGGTGAAGAACTCGCCCTCCTTGATGTCCAGCGACACGCCCTTGAGCGCGATGAAATCGCCGTACTTCTTGACGGCATCTTTGATGATGACTGCGTTGCTCATAAAATCCCTCCGAGATGTTGTTTTTCATGGCTCAGGGAAAAGGACGCGCCCGTCCTCTTCCCTCGGCCGTAAAAAGCGGAAGACGAAACTTAATTATAAAAAAACGAGGGGGAATCCGGGGATTCCCCCTCAGATCGAAGACAATGCCTCGCGGGGAGCTTTGACACGCAAGGGGAGAGCGCAGAGAGGGGACGGGGAGTCCCCTTTCTGCGTTCAATCAAAGCAAAAGCGGAAACCGTTTTCAAATGTTTCCGCTTTTGCCCCTCAAGCTGTCAACAGCTTGAGGGGGAATCCGGGGATCCCCCTTGCCTGAAAAGCGGGGTTTGGGGCTGTTCGGATACGATTATCCGACCAGCTTGTCCTGCCACATCTCCTTGATGTCGGCAGCATTGTTGGCGGCGTAGTCGAAGTTGTAGTTCATCAGCGTGATCTCGCTCAGGGGCTTGAGGCCGACGGGCTCGACGTCGCTGCGGATCGGGCGGCGGCCCCAGTCGGCGTTCTGGGCGACCTGGCAGTCGTGGCCGAGAACGAACTCGACAAAGAGCTGAGCCAGCTCGGGATTCGGGCAGTTCTTGACGATGGCGACGCCGTCGGGAACGGCGGAGGTGCCGTCAGCGGGGAAGATGACCTTGATGTTGGGCTCGGTGTACTTGATGGCGGCCTTCTCAAGGGTGATGCCGACAGCATTCTCACCGGCGTAGATGTCCTTGTGCGCCAGGGAGGAGGAGTTCTTGACCTCGAGCTTGTCGATGATCTTTTCGACGAACTCCCAGCCGGCGGCGTAGTCGTCGGACTCATCGCCGAAGAGGAAGAGCATGGTGCACAGCTGCGTGAAGGCGGAGCCGGAAGAGGTCGGGTCGGCGATGGCGATCTTGCCGTACTTGGCGGTGTCGAAGTCAGCCAGCGCAGCCCAGGTGGTGGGGATGTCTTCCTCGGGGATCTTGTCGGTGTTGGCGATGAAGACCATGGGCAGCGGGGACTCGCCGATCCAGTAGTACTCGGCGTCAACGAGGGACGGGTCGATCAGATCGATGCAGCTGGGCTTGTAGGGCTGGAAGTAGGCCTTGTAGGCAGCCAGCGTGTCGGCGCCGCCGCCCCAGAGCACGTCGGCGATGGGGTTGGCAGACTCGGCGCCGATCTTGTTGACCAGGTTGGACGTGCCGTCGGCAATGACCTCGACCTTCACGTTGGGGTACGCGGCCTCAAAGGCGGCGACGCCGGCGTTGAGCGGGTCAGAGTCGTGCGGGGAGTAGACCGTCAGCGTGCCGGAGTAGTCCGCGGGGCTCTTCTCGGCAGCGGGGGCGGCTTCGCCTTCAACGCCGAGCTGGTCGAGCGTGTAGTAGCCGGAGTCGATCAGCAGCTCCTTGTAGTTCTCGACCGTGCAGGCCACGGGCTCGCACAGGAAGCTGGGGATGATGCCGGTGCCGTTGTCGTAGGTCTTGGTGTCGTTCACCGGGGGCTCCGCGCCCTTCATCAGCGCGTCGACCATCTCAACGACCTTGGCCGCGAGCGTACGCGTGTCTTTGAACACGGACATCGACTGCTTGCCCTCGATCAGATTCTTCATGATCGCGATGTCGCAGTCCTGGCCCGTGATCACCGGCCACTTGCCGGTGTAGGAGGAAGCAAGCGCGTTCTCAACGCCGCAGGCAGTCGAGTCGTTGGAGGCGAGAACCGCATCCAGCTGCGTGCCGTCCGCATAGTTGGAAGAGAGAATGTTCTCAAAGCGAGCCTGAGCGGCATCCGTCGCCCAGTTCGCCGTCGCAACAACCGCCTTCTCCGTCTGGCCCGACGGGCAGACCAGCTGGCCGTTGTCCAGATACTTCTGCAGCACGCTCATCGCGCCGTCAAAGAAGAAGTTGATGTTGTTGTCGCCCGGGTCGCCCGTGATGAACTCAATGTTGTACGGGCCCTTGCCCTCGGCAAGACCCAGCGCCTTCTCGATGAACTCGCCCTGCGTCGTGCCGACGAGCCAGTTGTCGAAGGTGGCGTAGTAGGAAACGGCGTCGGAGTTCATGATCAGTCGGTCATACGCAATGACCGGGATGTTCTTCTCCTTGGCCTGGGCAAGCACCGTGCCGAGAGAATCGCCGTCGATCGACGCGATCACCAGCACTTTGCAGCCGTTCGCGATCATGTTCTCGATCTGGGATACCTGGGTGGCGATGTCATTCGCGCCGTACTGCAGATCGACCGCGTAGCCGGCCTTCTCCAGCAGAGCCTTCATGTTCTCGCCGTCCTGGTTCCAGCGCTGCAGATCCTTCGTCGGCATCGCGACGCCGACAAGGTTGTCAGACGACGCGGGCTTTGCGGACTGGCCGCAGGCCGCCAGGCTAAAGATCATGCAGAGCGCCAGAAGAAGTGCAAGATACTTTTTCATGTTTTTCCTCCTGTTTTTTGATTTTTTTGGGTTTCGTACTATAAAAGATTTGAGCGGATCGCGGCGCGGCTGACTGTCCAGGCGAGCTGGAGGCCGCTTTCCGCCAAAGTCTTCCCGAATGAATGGCGCGAGGGGTCTTATTTGATGGGGGCCGAGACGGCCTTTCGGCCGGTCAGCTCCTCGGTGCGCTTATCCGGCGCGCCGAAGCCGGCCAACAGAGTCCGGATCCCGCTGCCGGGGATGCGCTCTCCCTGTTCGTTCACGACCGTGAAGGCGTTCTCGTCGATCGGAATGAGGAGTGTTTTTTCTTCTCCGGCCTCGAGCCGGACACGCTGAAAGCCGCAGAGGATCGGGTTCGGCGGGGCGAGGGGCGAGCCCTCGTCCTTCAGATACAGCTCGACGACCTCCTCGAGCGGCCGGCTGCTCTCGTTCCGCACACGGACGGACGCGCCGCCGCGTTCGGCCTTCTCCAGATCCAGCGAGCATGTTCCGTAGCTCAGCCCGTAGCCGAAGGGATACAGCGCTTTGCCCGTATAATACCGATACGTGCGGTTTTGCATCGAATAGTCCGTGAAAGCGGGCATTGCCGCAAGCGCGTCGTTGCGGTAAAAGCTCACCGGCAGCTTGCCGGAGGGAGATTCCGCGCCGAAGAGGAGCTCTGCGACGGCCTTTCCGCCGCCCGCTCCCGGATACCAGCCGAGCAGGATCGCATCGGCCCTCTCCTGCGCCTCCTCGAGGTCGATCGCGCTGCCCGCGAGCAGCACCACGACGGTCGGTCTGCCGAGCTCCAGCACCTTTTCCATCAACAGGCGCTGGCTCTCCGGCAGGAGCAGGTCGGCCTTGTCGCCGGAATAATAGCTGTTGCCGGTGTCGCCTTCCTCGCCTTCGAGCGTCTCGTCGAGACCGAGCACGAGGATCACCGTGTCGCTTCTCTTTGCTACCGCGAGCGCTTCCGCAAGCCGGTCGTTCGGCTGGGCCAGCGGCTCCACGCGGTCGGCGCTCAGGGCGCAGCCTTCGGAATAGAGCACCCGGCGGCGGCCCGCCGTCAGATCCTGGATGCCCTCGAGCACCGTGATATAGCGCGAAGCCGTGCCGTGATAGTTGCCGACAAGGGCCACGCGGCTGTTCGCGTTGGGTCCGATCACGCCGATCGTCCCGCCCTGCGCGGGATCGAGCGGCAGCAGACCGTCGTTCTTCAGCAGCACGCAGGATCTCAGCGCCGCGCGGTGAGCAAGCTCCAGATGCTCTTCGCACTCGATCGTCTCATAGGGGATCGAGTCGTACTCGCTGCCTTCGTCGCCGAGGATGCCCAGCAGATAGCGCGTCGTAAAGACGCGGACGGCGCAGCGGGAGATGTCCTCTTTGGTGACAAGACCCTGCGCGTAGGCGTTCATGATGTGCTGATAGGTGCAGCCGCAGTTGAGATCGCAGCCGGCCTTCAGCGCTTTGGTGACGGAGTATACCGGACCTTCCGTGACCTTGTGATTCTCGTGAAAATCCCGGATCGCCCAGCAGTCGGAGACGAAGTGGCCCTCGAAGCCCCACTCGCCGCGGAGCTTTTCCATCAGCGCGGGGTTGGCGCAGCAGGGCTCGCCGTTCGTGCGGTTGTAGGCGCCCATGACGGTCTCGACCTTCGCGTCCCGGACGAGCGCGCGGAAGGCGGGCAGATAGGTCTCTTCCATGTCCTTCGCGGAGACTTCGGCGTTGAAGCTGTGCCGCAGCGCCTCGGGCCCGCTGTGGGCGGCGAAGTGCTTGGCGCAGGCCGCGGCCTTGAGCGTTTCTCCCCTCCCCTGCAGGCCGCGCACGAAGGCGCAGCCGAGCCGGGCGGTCAGATACGGGTCTTCCCCGTAGGTCTCGTGTCCACGTCCCCAGCGGGGATCACGGAAGATGTTCACGTTGGGCGACCACATCGTCAGCCCGTGGTAGATATCCCGATCGCCCTCTTTCGAGAGGGCGTTGTATTTGGCTCTGGCCTCGTCGGAGATCGCGGAAGCGATCTTCTCCAGCAGTTCGTCGTCGAACATGGCCGCCATGCCGATGGCCTGGGGGAAGCTCGTGGCCGTGCCGCCGCGGGCAACGCCGTGCAGCGTCTCGTTCCACCAGTTGTAGGCCGGAACGCCGAGCCGCTCGATGGCCGGCGCGTCAAAACGCAGCTGCGAGGCCATCTCCTCGACGCTCATGCGCCCGACCAGCTCTTCGGCTTTTTGTTTTGCCTGATCTCGCGTCATGTGCGTCCAAAATCCTTTCCTGTCAGGAGAGCCGTCTGACCGACTCGCCCTCGTAAAGACTGCCGTGGATGATCAGATGTTCCGGCGAGGCCGTGCGCGGCCGCTCGATTTTGTCGATCAGCATGGCGGCGGCCGTCCGGCCGAGCGCCTCGGTGTTCTGCTGCCAGGTCGTCAGCCTGGGGCTGATCACCCGGTTGAGGTGGATGCCGTCGTAGCCGACGGTGGAAATATCCTCCGGCACGCGCAGACCCGCCTCGGTGATGGCGTTGATGCCGCCGATGTAGGCGTAATCGTCGGAGAAGAGGATGCAGCTCGGCCTCTCGGGGAGGGCGAGCAGCCGTTTCGTCGCCTCGTAGCAGCCGACCGGCTCGTGGTACGAGCAGCCGGTCACATACGCCTCCGGCACAACAAGACCGAGCGTCTCGCAGGCACGGTAGAAGCCCCTCAGGCGCCGATCCGTCACCGCGGTGGGATTGCCGTGGATGTAGGCGATGCGGCGGTGTCCCAGGTTGTAGACGTAGCGCACCAGCTCCTCGACGCCGTTCATGTTGTCCGAGAGGACGGCCATGCGGTCGTCAAAGGCGTGGTCGAGCGTGACCACCGGGATGTCGGAGTTGACCAGCTCCTGCACCATCGGGTCGAAGAAGTCGGCGCAGATGATCGCCACGCCCTCGACGCGGCGGTAGCGCGCGTGCTGGAGATAGCTGGCGCTGGTGTGCCCGACGTCGGAATTGATAAAGGTGATGTCATAGCCGCAGCGCTCGGCCTCGGTACGGAAGCTGTTGAGCGTTGAAGCGAAATACTCGTGCATGAAGCCGCTGTTCTGCAGGTCTTCGAACAGGATACCGAGGTTGTAGGTGCGGTTGGTCTTGAGCGCGCGGGCCATGACGTTGGCCGTGTAGCCCATCTCGTCCGCCGCGAGAAGGATCTTCTTCCTGGTCTCGCTGCCGATATCGGGCTGTCCGTTGAGGGCTTTGCTCACGGTTGCCACCGAGACATCGCAGCGCTGTGCAATGTCTTTCATGGATACCATGGCGATGCCTCCCAACTTAATCGTTTTCGTATATTCACAAAATAGCCTATTCTTCGTAAAATTGCAAGCATCCCGACCCAAATCTTTCGTGCAGACACCTAATTTTGTGAAAGCTGCACAGAAAAGCGTCTCAAAACATGGTTCTGTTGCACAAGCCGTTTTCCTCAAAACGAGGTGTTTTGTCGTTCTCCCTGCCGTTCTTTTTCGTTTTTAGAAAAAGCCCTTGCTTTTTGTGTTGAAATCCGTTACTTTATAAGCAAATCACAGTACTTAATCGTTTACTTAATGCGAAGCAAGGAGAAACGCCATGCGATTCGGTTTTTTTGACGACGCGAAAAAGGAATATGTGATCACGACGCCGCGCACGCCCCTGCCCTGGATCAACTATCTCGGGAGCGAGGCTTTCTTCGCGCTCTGCTCGAACACGGCGGGCGGCTACGCTTTTTACCGCGACGCGCGCCTGCGCCGCCTGACGCGCTACCGCTACAACAACAGCCCGCTGGATTCCGAGGGCTTCCGTATATATATAAAGGACGGCGCGTCCGTCTGGAACCCCGGCTGGCAGCCCGTACAGGAAGAGCTTGACGCTTACCGCTGCCGTCACGGCCTGGGCTACACGGTGATCGAGAGCGAGAAGGCCGGCGTCGCCGCGTCCGAGGAGCTCTTCGTCCCGCTCGGGGACGACTGTCTGCTCGTGCGCCTGACGGTCGAGAACCGCAGCGGCGCGGAGAAAAAGCTCTCCGTCTTTCCTTATATCGAGTTCTGCCTCTGGGACGCGATGGACGACGCCTCGAATTTCCAGCGCAACTACTCCACCGGCGAGGTGGAGGTCGTCGGCGCGGCCATCTACCACAAGACCGAGTACCGCGAGCGGCGCGACCACTACGCCGTGTTCTGGGCCGACCGTATGCCGGACGGCTTTGACACCTCCCGCGACGCCTTTCTCGGCGTCTACGGCAGCCCGGCCCGGCCCGAGGCCGTGTTCGGCTCGGGCTGCACGGGAAGCGTCGCCCACGGCTGGCAGCCCATCGCGGCGCAGCAGTTTGATCTCGCGCTCCGGCCCGGCGAGCGTACGGAACTGCTCTTCGGTCTGGGCTACCTTGAAAATCCCGAGGGCGAGAAATGGGCCTCCCCCGGCGTGATCAACAAGACGCGCGCCGAGGCCATGATGGCCCGCTACGCCGACGGCGCGGCCTTCGATTCGGCGCTTTTGTCCCTGCGCGCGCACTGGGAGGCGCTGCTGTCGAACTACCGCGTGTCTACCGGCGCGGAAAAGCTCGACCGCATGGTCAACATCTGGAACCAGTACCAGTGCATGGTCACCTTCAACATGAGCCGCTCGGCCAGCTATTTCGAGTCCGGCATGGGCCGCGGCATGGGCTTCCGCGATTCCTGCCAGGATCTGCTGGGCTTCGTGCATATGATCCCCGGGCGCGCGCGCGAGCGCATCCTCGACATCGCCGCCACGCAGTTCCCCGACGGCAGCGCCTATCACCAGTATCAGCCCCTGACCAAAAAGGGCAACCTCGCCGTGGGCAGCGGCTTCAACGACGATCCGCTCTGGCTGATCGCCGGGACGGACGCCTATCTGCGCGAGACCGGCGACTTCTCGATCCTCGACGAGATCGTGGATT
>JAFSJZ010000094.1 GCA_017449185.1 Oscillospiraceae bacterium | reverse complement strand
GATGGCCTCGACGGCGGCCGCGGTGGCCTTGTCGATGCCCTTCTTCATGACCATCGGGTTGGCGCCCGCGGCAAGGTTCTTCAAGCCTTCGTTGATCATGCTCTGCGCCAGCAGGGTGGCGGTGGTGGTGCCGTCGCCGGCGACGTCGTTGGTCTTGGTCGAGACCTCCTTGATCAGCTGCGCGCCCATGTTCTCAAAGGCGTCCTCCAGCTCGATCTCCTTGGCGATGGTCACGCCGTCGTTGGTGATCAGCGGGGTACCGAACTTCTTGTCGAGCACAACGTTGCGGCCTTTGGGGCCGAGAGTGATTTTCACGGTGTTGGCCAGTTGGTTGACACCGCTTTCAATGGCCTTGCGGGCCTCTTCACCGTAGATAATCTTTTTAGCCATAATGAAAAACCTCCCTGAATTACTCTAATACCGCGAGAATGTCGCCCTGACGGACGATGGTGTACTCGACCTCATCGAGCTTGACCTTCGTGCCGCTGTACTTGCCGACGAGCACCTGGTCGCCCGCGGAGACGACCATCTTGACCTCGTTGCCGTCCACGACGCCGCCGGGACCCACCTCGACGACTTCATAGACCTCGGGCTTCTCCTGGGCAGAGGCCGTCAGAAAGATGCCGGAGGAGGTGCGCTCCTCGGCAGCGTTCTGCTTGAGAACGACTCTGTCAGCTAAGGGTTTGAGTTTCATGCTTCTATACCTCCAACTATAATTATAAACAATCAGCTTCGTTAGCACTCAAAATACCTGAGTGCTAACGAAGCTTACTATACCACATTTTTCTTTTTTTTCAAGTCCCCAAAGGGGGAAATTGCGTTTTTTTTTATGAATTTTTTATGACAAATTCCGCGCGATATCAGAGCGCGTTGTCCGGCTTGCCGCCGCCTCTCTTCGTGTTCACGGCCTTGCGCGCGATGAACTCCGCAAAGTCCTCCGCCGTGCCCTGGAGAAACTCGCTTTTGTCCACGGGGGAGATGATGCGCGTGTCGAGCAGCAGAAAGATATAACGCTCGTCCTCCGAGACCTTTCGGATACGCGCGTAAGGGATGGAAGCGGCTTTCCCGTTGGTGAGGTTTTCAACGACGAACTTCTCATCATAGAATTTGGTGATGCAGCGGGCGTCCCGTCCATAGGCGGCGAGATTTTTGCGGTACTCGAAAAAGGTCTGGAAATTCGGCAGGAAATACGCGAAGCCGCCGAGCACGGCCGCGCAGACCAGCGGCGCGATCAGCCCCGCGGGATAGCCGGCGATCGCCGAGCGGATCCCGTTGACGAGATAAGCAGCGCACAGCACGATCACTGCCGCCGTAAACACCGGGTTGCGGTTCTTGCGGTTCATCGCCAGCAGCGCCTCTTTTGTCAGTGTGCAGCAGTTTTCAAACAGGATTTCCATCTCTCAGCCCTCTTTTTCAAAGAATTTCATGCCCTTCGGTACGATCAGCCGGACGGCGCCCGGCACAAGGCGCATGACGGCTTTGTCGGTAAAGACGGCCTCGCCGTCGAGGTTGATGACGTTGTCCTCATCGAATTCGATCGTGATCTCCCGGCCCTTGAGGTGCGTGACGAACTTTGTCAGTTCAGCGCCGCGGCCGGAGGCGTATTTGCCGATGAGCGAGGCGAACTGCAGGAGGTTGACCTTCTTGACGATGAACATGTCCAGCTCGCCGTCATCGGGACGCGCGTCCGGGCTGGGGTTGAAGCCGCCGCCGTAGAAGCGGCCGTTGCATACGCAGACAAGGCTGAATTCGCCGTCGCCGGAGAAGTCGCCGGAACGGATGCGCATGGGACGGGAGATCCCGCGGAACATCTCCACCGCCGCCGAGACGACGTAGGCAGCCGCGCCGCCGAGGAGCGGCAGATCCGTGTATTGATGGACGTTCGTGCCTATACGCGCGTCGATGCCGACCGAGCAGATGTTCACGCTGCAGCGGCCGTTGCAGTCGATCGCGTCGATCGGATGCACGCTGCCTCTCAGCAGCGCGTCAAGGTCCCGAAACAGATCCTTTTCCTCGCCGAACATGCGGCAGAAGTCGTTGCCCGTGCCGGTGGGGAAGGGGCAGACTGCGGCGTTCTCAAGGCCCATGACGCCGGCGGCGCACTCGTTGAAGGTGCCGTCGCCGCCGCAGGCGTAAACGCGCAGTTCCTTTCCGTCCGAGGCCTCGGCGCGGATCTTTTCCGTGGCGTCGAGAGGCGCTTTCGTGACATAGATCTCGACCTCATCCTCCGGACGCTGCGCGAAGGCCGAGACGACCTTCGCCCTGACCTCGTCCGTTTTGTTGCCGCCGCCGGCTGCGGGATTGACGATAAACAGATGCTTCATAGACTTACGCCTTCCTGTCCTTGAAATACATAAAGAGATCGCACTTGATCATGCCGTTGTACAATTTGCGCTTTTTATCGGCGGGCGTGCCGAAGCAGCGCTCGAACTCCGTGTGGGACGAGAGCAGATACAGCTGCCAGTTCGGACAGCGCCGCCAGGCGGCGCCGAAAGCACGGTAAAGCTCCTCGGCCTCGTCCTTCTCACCGATGCGCTCGCCGTAGGGCGGATTGGTCACGATCACGCCGCGCTCGGTAGGGCGGCTGAACGCCTTTGCGTCCGCAGGCTCGAAACACACGAGATCCGCCACGCCGGCGCGCTCGGCGTTCTCCCGCGCAAGCTGCAGGGCGTGCGGGTCGATGTCCGAACCGACGATGCGGTAGTCTCCGCGGTATTCCCTCGCACGGGCCGCCTCGCGCTCCTCGTCCCAGACGACGCCGGAAAAGCCTTCCCAGCACATGGCCGAAAAAGAGCGGTCAAGCCCCGGGGCGCGGTTTGTGGCGATCAGCGCCGCCTCGATGGGGATCGTGCCGCTGCCGCAGAAGGGGTCGCAGAAATCATCCCGCCCGCGCCAGCGCGAGAGCAGCACCATCGCCGCAGCCATCGTCTCCTTGAGCGGGGCGGCGTTGTGCGCCGGACGGTAGCCTCGCTTGTGCAGCCCCTCGCCGGAGCTGTCAAGACAGAGACTGACGCGGTCCTTCATGATCGAAAACTGCACCTGATAGAGCGCACCGCTCTCGGGAAACCACGAAAGACCGTAGACGGCCTTGAGCCGCTCGACGATCGCTTTTTTGATGATCTTCTGGCAGTCGCTCACGGAGAAGAGCGCGGAATTGAGGCTGTAGCCTTTGACAGGAAAAGCACCGTCTGCGGGGATGAGGCTCTCCCACGGGAGAGCGCGCGTGCCCTCGAACAGTTCGTCGAAGGAACGGGCCTCAAAGCTCCCGAGCTCGAGCAGGACGCGCTCGCCCACTCGAAGACAGATATTGGCGCGCGCAAGCTCGCGCGCGCCGCCTTCAAAGCAGACGCGGCCGTTCTCGGCGGCGACGTTTTTCATGTTCAGGCGGCGCAGTTCGTCCGCGATCGGCCCCTCCAACCCGAGCAGGCAGGGGACGCAGAGTTTCCATTCCATTTTTTCATGCCCTTTGTCACGTTTTACAAACATGATACAACACTTTTCTCCCGATGTAAATCACGAAAAAAAGGCGATAAGCAGGAAAGAAAAACAAAAACGGAGGCTTGGAAAAAACTGTCGGCGCGGGATGCCGTCATATTGCGGAAAATTTAACAAACACAAGGTTTTTTTGAGCAAAACCTATTGAAATTTTGAATGAATTGATGTATATTACGCGTATGGTCATAATTTGTTCATTTTTGGGGGTTTCGTTCCATGACGATCGAGCGCGACGTTTTCCTTGAGATCGTCAAGGACGCCTACAGCGCCTATTACACGATCTTTCCCGTCGAGGAAGGAGCCGAGGAACTGCCTTTGGCCTTCCGAGCCGAGTATAAGGTCAGCGACGAGCAATATTTCTTCGTAAAATCCGCTACCATCTGGCATAACGAGAAAAACGAGTACTGCTTCGTCTTTTCCGCTCCGGCCTTCGACGCGGCGCTGGCCGGGAAGTGCATCGACTTCTCGCTGGAGGAGATGCTCCCGAAAGTGAAGCCGCACAAGACCCACCAGTACACCAACTGCAAGGTCATCCTGATCGCCGACTCGCTCGAGAAAGAGACGATCAGGACCGTGCAGAAAAAGAAATTCTCCAAATCCTACGGTCCGCTCTCTACATACGGCTACACAGAGCTGCTCTGCGCCGCGGTGGATCTTTCCGAGAGAAAGACTTATGCCAACCGCATGGGAAAGGACCTGGAATCATTCTTCGGTAAGCTGTTTGCTTTGCGCAGTGAGGATACGCAGGGCAATGGCAAATAAAAACTTTTTCATCTAAGGAGTGAAAAGTATGAGTGCATTGTTGATCCTCTTGATCGCGATCGTCGCTCTGGCTCTCGGCTACGTCTTCTACGGCGGCTGGCTGGCCAAGCAGTGGGGCGTTGACCCCAATCGCGAGACCCCTGCCCACACTGCGTACGACGGAAAGGACTTCGTCCCCGCCAACCCCGCCGTCCTGATGGGCCACCATTTCTCCTCCATCGCCGGCGCCGGCCCGATTAACGGACCGATTCAGGCTGCCGTCTTTGGTTGGGTCCCCGTTTTCCTGTGGTGCGTGCTCGGCGGCATCTTCTTCGGCGCCATGCACGACTTCGGCGCTCTGTTCGCGTCGATCCGTCACAACGGCGGCTCTATCGGCCAGGTCATGAAGGACTCCATGGGCATCAAGGCCCAGCGCCTCTTCATCGTCTTTGCTCTGGCGGTTCTGATTCTGGTTATCGCCTCCTTCACGGCGGTCGTTGCCGGAACCTTCGTGTCGGTTGATCCCTCTGCCGCCACCTATGCGGCCAACGGCTCCACGGCCATGACCTCCATCCTCTTCATCGTCATCGCTGCGATCTTCGG
>JAFSJZ010000093.1 GCA_017449185.1 Oscillospiraceae bacterium | reverse complement strand
GCGTTGACCGCGCGGATATGCGCCTCCGGCAGGCCCTTGCCGCCGTCCATCATGTCGCCGTAGATCGCGTTGGGGGAGATGTCGGAGATGATGTGGCGGGCATGGAAGGTCCCGTGCGTCGTCTCCACGCCGACGGGCTTGCCCTCCTCCATCAGGATCTTTGTGGCCAGCGTGTTGTAGAGGACCGTGCCGCCCCTCTCGCGGATCGTTTTGTCCATCGCGACCGAGAGCTCGTGCGAGCGGTAACGCGGGATATAGGCGGCGTTGACGATGTACTTGTGCACCAGCGCCGCGTAAAAGCCGAACTCGATGTCCTCGGTGTTCACGCCCATGTAGCACCAGTAGGCCGAGAGGATCTTCTGTGCCTTGAGCGGCATTTTCAGCTTGCGCAGCACGACGGAGGTGGGGTAGTTCCCGCACTTGAGAAAGTCGGGGTGCTCCTTCATCATGACCTTGGGGTCGGCCTTCCCGCCCGCCGCGGCCACGGCGGCGTTGGCGGCCATGATGCAGTCCGCCAGATAGAAGAACTTTTCCATCGACTCGCGGCTGCCGGGCACGTATTCCTCCATCTTGTCGATGAAGGCCTCTTTGCCGAAGGGCATGACCGCGTCGATGGGCTCTTCGCCCTCGCCGTTTATGATGAGCCGGTAGGCCTCCGGGAGCCTGACCCAGTCCACCTTCGCGCCGTAGGAGTCGATCAGCGCGCCGACCTCCTCGCGCGCGTCCGGCTCGCCGACGTCGCAGAGCTCGTGCAGGGCCGGCTCGAACTCAAAACGCCCGCGCCGGAAGCTCGTGGCGAAGCCGCCGGGCAGATTGTGCTGCTCGATCAGCAGCGTCTTGAGCCCGCGTGTGCACGCCGAGGCCGCCGCCGACAGTCCGCCGTTGCCGGCGCCGATGACGATGACGTCATATTGCCTGTCCAATTGTATCCTGCCTCCTTTTTTTCAGATTGGTCCGTTTTCCGCGGATGCGGAACTTTCTGCCTCAATTCTAAAGGAAACGCGAGGCATTATCAAGTACGAAAGAAAAGAAGAACGAAAAACGAGACCGTTTTGCCCAAAAGGATCGCGCCGGATCTTCAATAGCCGCTTTTCCTTTTCGTCTTCTTGTGATAAAATAAAACAAATATGATCCTGAAAAAGGAGGACGCCGCGATGAAAATGCCTTACGAACAGGTGAAGGAGCGCGTACGCAGGGAGAAGGACGCCCTCGGCGGCCTCGTGCTCGGAACGGGCGTATTGATGCTCGTCGGTATCCTCGCCGCGATCTTCCTCGGCCGCTGAGGAAAGGAAAGAGAAGCGATGAATATTTACATGGCCTTTACGCTCTTTTCGCTGATCATCCTGCTCTACTGGGTGATCACGGAGCTTTTCACGATCTTCTTCCGCTTCACGGGCCTGCCGGATGAGAAAGCCCGCTTTCAGGTGATCTCGCTGCTGACGGGCTGCGGCTTCACGACGCGCGAGAGCGAGATGATGCTGACCAACCACCGCCGCCGCCGTCTCGCGCGGATCACGATGCTCTTCGGCTACGTCTTCAACATCACGATCGTTTCGGCTTTTATCAACGTCTTTTTCTCCCTGAAGCTCTCGCAGGCGGAGAGTTATCTCCCCGTCGTGCTGATCCCGCTGGCCGCGGTGGCGATCATTTTCGTGTTCATCCGCGTCCCCGCCGTCCGCGCCTGGGGAGACCGGCTGCTCGAAAAGCTCGCGGACAGGGTGATCCGCGGCGAGACGGGCAACACGGTCATGCCCCTCGATTACATTGGCAAGGACTCGATCGCGCTCGTGACGCTCAAACAGATCCCCGAGGAATACCGGGATCGTTCGCTCTCCGAGCTGGGTCTGCGCGCGGAGACGGGCATCCTCGTCATGCTCGTCGAGCCGGAAGGGAAAAAGGCCGAGCCCGCCGGGGCGGACACGGTCTTTCACGTAGGCGACAAGCTGACGGTCTTCGGCGACTATGCGACGATCTGCCGCAGCTTCCACGCGCGCGAGCGCTTTTCCGAGGAGAGTTCATGACAGAAAGAAACGACAGCGGCGCGGCGCAACTCCGCCGGATCGAGGGCTATGAAGCCCTCTTCGACGAGCTGCTTGCCCTTCTCGCCGACGACAAGGCTTCCGCCGCGGAGCTCGAGGCTCTCGCGGACAAGGTCGGGGAACTCGAGCGCTATTTCTCCGGCGCGGCATGGAAGGAGGACTTCGCCGCCGACGAGGCAGGACTTCTTCCGCCCGAACTCAAACGGGGCGTCCTCTCCGAGGACGGGCTGTACAACGCGCTCGAGGAATACGCCGAGCGGCGCAGCACGCTCGAGAGACAAAGCACGAAAAGAAAGAAAAAAAGACGGCTGGGCGTTCTGCTCGCTCTCCTGCTGCTCATGACCGCGGGAACGATCGTCTTCCTGTTCTCCGGCTACCGGGCGGACGAGCGGGTGATCGCCGCTCTTTCGTCCGACGCCGTGCGCGTGGAACAGACGGATTTCGGCTGGTTCTTCGACGGCGCGGGGGAGACGGACGCGCTGATCTTCTACCCCGGTGCCCGTGTGGAGGAGACGGCTTACGCGCCGCTTCTGCACGCCCTCGCCGCGGACGGGCTCGACGTGTTCCTCGTCAGGATGCCTCTGCGCCTGGCCGTGCTCGACCAGAACGCCGCGGACGGGATCAGGGAGCGCTGCGACTACGAGAACTGGTATATCGGCGGCCACTCGCTCGGCGGCGCGGTCGCGGCCAACTACGCCTCGTCGCACGAGCTCGACGGCGTGATCCTGCTCGCGTCCTATCCTACCCATGCCGTGGACGAGCCGATGCTCATCCTCTGCGGCTCGGAGGACGGCGTGATCAACCGCACGCGCCTTGACGCCGCGGGGAATTACGGCGCGGTCGAGAGAGTCGAACTCGCGGGCGGCAACCATGCCCGGTTCGGCGATTACGGCGCGCAAAAGGGCGACGGGGAGGCGAAGCTCTCTCCCGCGGCCCAGCAGGAGCAGAGCGTCGAAGCGATCGCCTCCTGGATCGCCCGAGAGGAAAAAACAGGCTGAGCGCCCTTCCGTACAGAGAAGAAAAATCGCCGGGTCTCCCCGGCTTTGGAGGCTTGCAAGTGAGCTTCATTTCAAAAGAGACAAAAGAAGTCGGTCAGACGATCCTGACCTTTCTCAAATGGCTGCTGATTGCGCTGCTCACCGGCACGGCGGGCGGCCTGGTCGGCTCCGTCTTTCACCTGAGTGTCGGGAAAGCCACGGCCGTCCGCGAGGCGCACCCCTGGCTTTTGTACCTGCTGCCCGCCGCGGGCCTGGTGATCGGCGTTATTTACTATGCGCTGCACACCGAGAACAAGAACACCAACACGGTCATCGACTCGATCCAGCAGGGTGAGCGCGTACCGCTCGCGCTCGTGCCGACGATCTTCCTCGCCACGGTCATCACACACCTCTTCGGCGGGAGCGCCGGACGCGAGGGCGCGGCCCTGCAGATCGGAGGCAGCCTCGGCAACGCGGTGGGGCGGCTCTGCCGTCTCGACGACAAGGATATGCGCATCGCCACGCTCTCGGGCATGAGCGCGGTGTTCTCCGCCCTCTTCGGCACGCCGCTGACGGCCACGGTCTTCGCGCTGGAGGTCATCTCCGTCGGCGTGATATACTACTCGGCCTTCGTACCCTGTCTGGTCGCCTCGCTCATCGCGCTGCAGATTTCGGTCCTCTTCGGCATATCGCCGGAGCATTTCCTGATCCCGCAGCTCGCGCTGCAGGGCGGCATGGCGCTGCGCGTCGCGGCATTGGCGATCCTCTGTACGATTATCAGCATCGTCTTCTGCCTTGCTATGCACGGCATGAAGCATTATCTGGAAAAGTGGATCCCCAACGACTTCATCCGCGTGCTCGTCGGCGGCGCGGCCATCGTGGGGCTGACCCTTCTCCTCGGCACGAGCGAGTTCAACGGCGCGGGCATGGAGAGCATCAAGCGCGCGATCGAGCAGGGCGTGACCCGGCCCGACGCCTTTTTCTGGAAGCTGCTCTTCACGGCGATCACGCTTGCCGTCGGCTACAAGGGCGGCGAGGTAGTGCCCTGCTTCTTCGTGGGGGCGACCTTCGGCTGCGCGGTCGGAGGACTGCTCGGCATCCCGACGGGTTTCGCCGCGGCGGTCGGACTTGTGTGCGTGTTCTGCGGCGCGGTCAACTGCCCGCTGGCCTCGATCCTGCTGTCGGTCGAGCTCTTCGGCTCGTCGGGGATCATCTACTTCGCCCTCGCCTGCGGCATTGCCTATATGCTCTCGGGCTACTTCGGACTCTATTCCAGCCAGAAGATCATGTACTCCAAGCTCAAGGCGGAGTTCATCAACATCCACGCAAAATAAGATAAGGAGACGAGACCTATGAAAAAGCTTCTCTGCCTGCTCCTCGCGCTTGCCGCCGCGCTGAGCCTGTGCGCCTGCGGAGTGAAGAAAACGGAAAACGCGGCTTCGGCGCAGCAGCCCTTCGGGCAGGTGCGCCATGCCGAGATCACCGTGAAGGACTACGGCACGATCCGCCTCGAGCTCGACGAGGGCAGCGCGCCGATCACCGTGGCGAATTTCTGCGAACTCGCAGAGGCGGGCTTTTATGACGGACTGACCTTTCACCGCATCATCGACGGCTTCATGATCCAGGGCGGCGACCCGGACGGCAACGGCACCGGCGGCTCGGAGAAGAGGATCAAGGGCGAGTTCGCGCAGAACGGCGTCGACAACCCGATCAGCCATGTGAAGGGCGTGATCTCGATGGCGCGCTCGAAGGATCCGGACAGCGCCAGATCGCAGTTCTTCATCACCGTCGCGGATGCGACCTACCTTGACGGCAGCTACGCCGCCTTCGGCCGCGTGACCGAGGGCATGGACGTCGTCGAGCAGATCGCAAAGGACGCCCATCCCGTCGACAACAACGGCAAGATCGCACCCGAGGAACAGCCTGTGATCGAGAGCATCGTGATCCTCGACTGACAGAAGAAAAAAAGAAAAAGCAGCGGACACTGTTTTGAGGTGTCCGCTGCTTTTTTTCCCTCTGTTTTTTCCGCGAGCGGGCGTACACTCAAGGAAAACGGCAGGGGGAAAGAACCGATGCGTATTCTGAGCATTTTCGGCACAAGGCCCGAGGCGATCAAAATGGCGCCCGTCGTCAGGGAATTGGAGCGCCGGAAGGAGATCGAGTCTCTTATCTGCGTCACGGCCCAGCACCGGCAGATGCTCGACGCCGTGCTGAAGGCCTTTGCGATCCGTCCGGACTTCGATCTGGACATCATGCGCCCGGCGCAGACGCTCTGCGGCATCACGACCGCGGCGCTCACCGGGCTCGACGGCGTGATCGATCGGGCGCGGCCGGATCTCGTGCTCGTCCACGGCGACACGAGCACGACGCTCGCCGGGGCGCTGGCGGCCTTTTATCATCAGGTGCCGATCGGTCACGTGGAGGCCGGGCTTCGCACGGGGGAGAAGTATCGGCCCTTCCCGGAGGAGATGAACCGTCAGCTGACGGACCGGCTCTGCGATCTGTGCTTCGCGCCGACAGAGCGCAGCCGCGATCATCTCCTGCGGGAGAACATCCCGGCAGAGCGGATTGTCGTCACCGGCAACACCGCCATCGACGCGCTCGCCGTCACGGTCCGGCCGGACTTCAGTCACCCGGCGCTCGACTGGGCGGGGGAAAACAGGCTGATCCTGCTGACGGCGCACCGCCGTGAAAACCTCGGCGCGCCGCTGCGCCGCATCTTCCGGGCTGTCAGGCGTCTTGCAGAGCGCTTCGACGACGTGCGCGTGATCTGTCCCGTCCACCTGAACCCGGCCGTGCGGCAGGCCGCGAAAGAGGAACTCTCCGGCTGCGCACGCGTGCGCCTCATCGAGCCGCCGGACGCGCCGGATTTCCACAATCTCCTCGCCCGCGCATATCTCGTTCTGACAGACAGCGGCGGCATCCAGGAAGAAGCGCCTGCGCTCGGAAAGCCCGTTCTGGTCCTGCGCGACACGACGGAGCGGCCCGAGGGCCTTGAGGCCGGGACGCTCCGGCTCGTCGGCACAGGAGAAGAGGGCATCCTTCACGCAGCGGAGGAGCTGCTGCAGGATCCGGAGGCATACGCACGCATGAGTCGGGCCTCCAACCCCTACGGCGACGGTCATGCCTCCCGGCGGATCGCGGACGCGATCCTCGCGCGCTTCGGATAAAAAAAGGGAGACGCGGAAAGCGTCTCCCGTTTGCATGTTAAAACCGATCAGTGATCCACGCCGACCATGACGGAGGTGGCCTTCACGATCGCGTAGGCCTCCTTGCCGATCTCGAGGCCGAGTTCCTTGATGGCCGCCATCGAGATCGTGGCGCTCATGACGTTGCCGCCGCCGATGTCGATCTTGACGATGCCGTTGACGGCGCCCTCGTCGATGCCGACGACCTTGCCCTTAAACTGATTTCTCGCGCTGATTTTCATAATTACAATCTCCTTTTATTTATTCATAAAGTAATAAGATGTTGGCCGCCGCGACGCCCAGCTCTTCCGGAAAGGTCTGCGGCCGTTTTTCCTTGTTCAGCCGCCACCAGACGGCGGGGCTGTCGTCGCGCTGAGAGGCGAAACGGAAGTGGAGGATCGTTTCGAAGGGCTCCTCCATCTCCTCGACGAGATGCACGGGATAGCGATTCTGGATCGCGCTCGGATTGAAGTAGTGCGCGCGGATGCCCACGGCGCACAGCCCCTCGCGCACGGGGGCTTTTGTCTCCAGACAGACGCCCCATTCCGGCACGTCCACATGATGCTCGTCGATCTTCTTCGCGGCGGCGATGTTCTTGCAGCCGGTGAGCACGGCCGCGGGGATGCTGCCGGGATCGGCGAAGAGCGCCTTGGTGGGCTTGACGGTCAGCAGACGACCCTTGTCCATCACGGCGATCTCGCGGCTCATATTGTAGGCCTCGTTGCGGTCGTGCGTGACCATCAGCACCTCGTGGCCGTAATTCTCGAGCAGATCGCGCATCTCAACCTTCAGCGAGTCGCGCAGATGCGCGTCGAGCGCGGAGAAGGGCTCGTCGAGCAGCAGGATCTGCGGGTCGTTCACGAGGATGCGCGCAAGCGCCACGCGCTGCTGCTGTCCGCCGGAGAGCTGCGCGGGTTTTCTTTCCTCCAGTCCCTCAAGCTGCATCATGCGCAGGATGTCGCGCAGCCGGCGCTCCTTTTCGGCCCGATCCGGCTCGCGGCACAGGCCGCAGAGGATGTTCTGGCGTACCGTCATATTGGGGAAGAGCGCGTAGTTCTGGAACAGATAGCCCACGCGGCGCTTCTGCGGCGGGAGGTTGATCCCCTGCGCAGAATCGAACAGCGCCCGCCCGTCGAGCTCGATGCGGCCCTCGTCGGGCTTTTCGATGCCCGCGATGCACTTTAAGGTCATGCTCTTGCCGCAGCCGGAGGCGCCGAGCAGCGAGGTGATCCCGTTCCCGGCGTCGAAGTTCACGTCCAGCGTGAAGCTGCCGAGGGCTTTGCGGATGTCGACGTGCAGACTCATGCCCTCACCGCCTTTTTCTGCCGCGCCTCGAGCATGTTCACGGAGAGCAGCACGACCGTGCTGATCGCGAGGTTGATGAGCACCCAGAACATCGCGCCTTTTTCGTCGTTCGTGCGCCAGAGCTGATAGACCGTCGTCGAGATCGTGGCGGTTTTGCCGGGCGTATAGCCGATGAGCATGCTCGTCGCGCCGTACTCGCCCAGCGCGCGGGCAAAGGCCAGTACCGTCCCGGCGAGGATGCCCTGCCGGCAGGCGGGCATGCGGATGCGCCAGAAGATGTAAGTGTTGGACAGCCCCAGCGTCTGGCCCGAGTAGGCGAGCGTCTTGTCAAAGCTCTCAAAGGCGCCGCGGGCCGTGCGGTACATCAGCGGAAAGGCCACCACGGCCGCAGCAAGCACGCCGCCGTACCAGGTCATGACGAACTTGACGCCGAACTTCAGCAGGAAGATGCCCAGGGGGCGCTTCACGCCGAAGACGAGCAGCAGAAAATAGCCGCAGACCGTCGGCGGCAGCACCATCGGCAGCGTGAGGATCACATCCAGCACGCCCTTGACCGTACGCGGCAGCTTCGCGGCGTAATAGGCGAAAAAGATCCCGGTGAAGAACACCAGCACGCAGCTGATCGCCGCGATGCGCAGCGAGTTCCACAAGGGATACCAGTCAAAACTCATACAAAGACCCCCGGAATGAGGATGGGCGGCATTCGCTCTGCCGCCCGTCGCGCTTCAACGATCAGGCGAGAGGCGAGAAGCCGTACTTTTCCAGAACGGCGCGGCCGTCGCCGGTGGCGATGTAGTTCAGGAAGGCCTGGGCGGCATCGGCCACTGTGCTGTTCTTCATAACGGCGGCGGGATAGATGACCTGGCCGCACATGTCCTTGGTGGCGGTGTCGACGATGGTCAGACCCGCGCTGGTGGCGTCGGTGCCGTACACGACGCCGCAGTCCACGCTGCCTTCCTTGACCTGCGTGGTGACTTCCTTGACGTTGGAGCCGTAAGTCAGCTTGCCGGCGGCGGCCAGATCGGCCTCGACCAGCTCATAGTAAGCGAAAATCTTCTGCGTGTACTGGCCGACGGGCACGTCCTCGTTGCCCATGGCCATGAAGACCTCGCCGTCCTTGAGGAGCTGAGCAAGCTGGTCAAAGCTCTCGATGCCCTTGGGATTGCCGTCGGGGACGACCATGGCGACCTTGTTCTCCAGCAGGTTGATGCGGCTGCCCTGCAGCACGAAGTCCAGCCCGTCGGGATTCTTTTCCGCGTCGCAGGAGACGTCGAGCTGGTTCATCTGCTTCTGCGCGGCGGAGATGAACAAGTCGCAGACAGCGCCTTCCTGAATCTGAGTTTTGAGCGTACCGGAGGAGTCGAAGTTGTAGGTGATGGTCACGCCGGGATTGGCCTTCTCATACGCCTCTTTGATCTCCGTCATGGCCTCCGTCATGGAGGCGGCGGCGAAGACCGTGATCTCCGTCGGCTCTGCTTTCTTGCTGCCGCAGGCGGTCATGCTCAGCACGATGACCAGGCACAGCAGCAGCGCCAGGAATCTTTTCATATGTTTTCCTCCTTCCCGTTTTTCAGGGAAATGATATTTATATAAACACGGCTTTACGTGCTCATATACAACAGAAAAGATCAGGGGATGAAATTAAAAAGGTACAGGGAAGAGACCGCCGGCCGTCAGGTGCCTTTTCCGAAGCCGCACTCCGGGAAGTGGCACTCCGGGCAGTTCAGGCACAGCCCGCCGTGGCCGAGCGCGGCGAGGTGCTCGCGCGTGATCGGCGTGTCGGTCACGAGGTAGGGCAGCAGCAGATCGAAGATCGTGCGCCGCGCGTACATCACGCAGCCGGGCAGCCCGCAGACCGGGCGGCCGTCGGGCATGTAGGACACGAGGAACATCGCGCCGGGCAGCACCGGCGAGCCGTAGGAGACGATGTTCGCGCCCGTATTCTTGATCGCCAGCGGCGTGCGGTCGTCGGGGTCGACGCTCATGCCGCCGCTGCACACGACCATCTCGCAGCCCTTGTCCAGCATGTCGAGGATCGCGGCGGTGATCTTCTCATGGTCGTCGTTGAGCACCACATGCTCGACCATCTCACAGCCGCCGAACTCTTTCAGTTTGTCGACGATGACAGGCGTGAAGGTGTCTTTTATGCGGCCGTAGAACACCTCGTTGCCGGTCGTGACGACGCCGACCTTTTTCTTCTTCAGCGGCACGAGCTTTAAGAGCGGCTCGTCTCCGACGGCCTCTTTGGCCCGCTCCATCTTTTCCTTTTCGATGATCAGCGGGATCACGCGCATCGCGGCAAGCTTTGCCCCCTTCTTCACGACGAAGCCGGAGGCGCGCGTGGCGATCATCATCTCGCCGAGGGAGTTGAGCGCCCTCAGCCGCTCGACGTCCACGAGCAGCAGCCCCTCGCACTCGGCGGTCAGCTCGATCTTGCCCTCGCGCGGCTCGCTTGCGCGCATGTGCTCGTTCTGGCACATCGCGCGCAGGATCTCGGCCGCGTCGTCCTCGTGGAGCATGTTCTCGTTGGTCTCCCAGATATAGACGTTGTCCTTGCCCACGCTCAGCAGCACGGGCACGTCCTCCTCGCGGATGATATGCCCCTTGCGGAACACGGGGCCTTTCTTTTCGTCCTTGATGATCTGCGTGATGTCGTGGCAGAGCATCTGCCCCACCGCGTCCTGGGTGCGCATCAGTTTCATGGTCAAACCTCTCTTGCTTCTTTATGGTATCAGCTCTTCCTCACAGAGCCGATTGATCTTGTCTTGTATGGTCTTTGCCGCCACGTACCGCCGCGCGTGGGCCGCCCGCGCCTCCGGCGTCGTACACTTTTCGCCCGACGCGGCGAAGCGCTCCCCGATGGGGACGCGCGTATTCCCCCGCACGGCCTTGTCCGCGAGGAAGACCACGGCGGCTTCGTTGACGTCCGTGCCGTCGGGGTCATGGTGCTGCCGGACGATGTCCGCGATCTCCGGATATCCCAGCTCGCGCAGCCACAGCGCGCCGACGGCGGCATGGCCTTTTTCGCTCCGCGCGAGGTCGTGCAGCAGCGCGGCGGCATGCACCGCCTCCGCGTCCAAAAGGACGCCTTTGTTCCGCAGGGCGGCGCAGAGCTCGTCCGCGAGATCGGCCACCGCGCGGCAGTGAGCGCGCAGCTTTTCGTCGGTTCCGGCCGCTTCGTGCAGCGCGGCGCAGACTGCGTTTGTCAATGCCGGGTGCGGCCGGATGCCGACGGCCTCCGCCGTAAATTGCCCTCCGTCCCAACGCAGCGCGCTGAGCGTGGTGTAGGTCAGCAGCTCGCGGCAGCCGGTCAGGGTGGAGATGGCGGTCCTGTGGCTGACGGCGGCAATATCGCCGTCACTCTTATCAAGGCAGCGCCGCAGCGCGTCAAGCATGCGCTCCCGCACAGCCTCCAGGGTTTCCGCGCCCTCCGGCACGACCGACAGATCAGATTCGCGCGCCGCGTACAGCGCGGGATACCTTTCACGGATCTCCCGAAACGACAGCCCGTCCCAGACGCCCATGACCTGCTCCTCCAGCCCCGGCATGACGAGGGGGGAAGGGCAGAGCGGCAAAGCCGTCTCCCGGGCGCGGGAGAGAGGACTGCAGAATACGGCGCTGACGCCCTGCAGCTCCGGGACAAAGGGCAGCAGAGAAGCCTGCAGCCTGCCGATGCGGTTCAGCGGCAGGTCGGTCAGTCCGCCGACGCACCAGCGCTCGCCCAAAGGAATGTCCGGCATCGCGTGGCGGATCAGCCAGATCGTCCGCCTCACAGCTCGTCACCGAAAAACTCGCCGAAGAGCTCCGTCGCCTCGCGGCGCAGCCGCTCGGCAAAGCGCTCGTAGCAGTCCACGAGCCGTTTGCCCTTTTCGGTCAGGCGGCTCTCGCCGCCGCTCGCGCCGCCCTGGCTGCGCTCGAGCAGCGGAAAATGCAGCTGGCTCTCGAGCGCGCGGATGATGTTCCAGCCCGTGGAATAGGAGATCTGCATCCGCATGCAGGCGCTGCGCACCGAGCTCGTCTCATCCACGAGCGCGAGCAGCATCGCCGTTTTCTCGTCGAAAAAGGGCTTCTCGCGGGCGAGCGAGACCCAGATTTCCGGCCGGATCAGCTGTTCGTTGTGCAGCTCGAGCAGGGCCTTGTAGTCCGCGGGCGTGTCCGCGTCGTGCAGCACGCCGGGGTCTTTGACCGGGATCTGCAGCATCTCGGCCCCGCAGCGCGCGATCGCGCCCTGCAGGCCGCCCTCGCCGCTGTCCGCGAGCAGCGCGTCGACGAGGGACGAGGCGATCAGCAGCGGATGGCCCGTTTTTCCCTCGCACACGGGGCAGCACAGATCCGCGTCCGACTCGATCAGCTCCGTGACCGTCATGGCCGTGAAGAGCGGGACGTCCACGGGCGTGAAGAGGATGCGCTCGCACTTGTCCTTCATGTAGGAAAGGCCGATCTTCGCCGAGTCGAACATCTGCGTGGTCGCGTAGTTTTCGTTCCGCAGGAAAACCAGGCCGCTGTTAGCCAGATGCCGCTCGAGCAGGGGGGCGTTGTAGCCCGTGACCACGGCGATCTTCGTTACGCCCGCCTGGTGGAGGGTGGCGACGATGCGCTGCGCGATCGAGATCGAGCCGATATTCAGCATGGGTTTAAAGTCTCCCATACGAGACGACATGCCCGCCGCGACGATGACCGCGCCGATCTGCATAAGCTTTCCCTCCCTTTGACCGAGTTGTATTTCAAAACGAGTTGTATCTTTTTAATATTTGAATACTTGAATTATACACGCGTCTTGTGCAAAAGTAAAGAGCGGCTTTACTTTTGGCGCTTTCTGGCATACTATTGAGTTGAACGACGATCCATTCCGCAAAAGCGGACAGGATGGATCTACCCGGAAAAAGGAGGCGGCGGATATGGAACTGTACGTCTGGGGCACGGGCTGCGGCGCGGGCGATCTGCTGGATCATGCGCTCGAAGCCTCTCTTGTCACGGCTTTTGTGGACAGCGAGCCCCTCTCCGACAGCTTCCTCGGCCGCCCGGTGCTCCGCCCGGAGGAATTGCGGGGCCGCGAGGTCGACCTCGTCGTCGTCGCCTCCCGCCGCGCGGATGAGATCGCCGCGAAGGCGGCGGAACTGGGCATCGGTGAAGAAAAGATCTTCTTCGCGCGCGACAACTGGCGGCTTTTTGACCGCAACCGGGATTACGCTGCCGTCGAGGGCGTGCTGGATGCGGCCTTTCTCGCGTCGCTGCGCGCGCCGCAGCGCGCCGTGCGCGATCCGCTGTGGGTGCAGGAGAAAAACTCCGCACTGAGCGAGCGGGATCTGGAAAACGACTACGTGCGCGTGCGCACGCTCGAGGCGATCTGCCGCCGTCTCGCCTCCGTGCCCGGCGCGGCCGCGGAGCTGGGCGTCTACCGCGGCGGCTTCGCCCGCTGCATCAGCGCCCTGCTGCCGGAGCGGACGCTGTATTTGTTCGACACCTTTGAAGGCTTTGATGAAAGCGAAGCCGAAGGCGAGGGAAAGGGCTTCGTCGAGGCCCACCGCGGCGCGAGCGCGGAGCGGGTGATCTCTCTGCTGCCGCACCCGGAAAAGGCGATCCTGCGCCCCGGGTTCTTCCCGGTCACGGCCGCAGGGCTCGAGGACGAGCGCTTCTGCCTCGTCTCGCTCGACGCGGACCTCGAGGAGAGCACGCTCGCGGGCCTGCGCTTCTTCGTCCCGCGGCTCTCGAGGGGCGGGGTTCTCCTGCTGCACGATTGGGACACGCCGCGCCTCGCGGGCGTCGCCCGCGCGCTCGAGCGCTATGAGGCCGAGATCGGGCAAAAACTCCCCGCCGTGCCGCTCTGCGACGTGAACGGGACGCTCGTGATCTGCGGTTAGGAATATCTGTAAAAAATCGCGCTGAAAAACTGGACACTTTCAACAAAATGCAATTCACAATTTCTGCGAGTTGCATTTTCTTATAAATTGAAAGCCCTCCGCCGCGGCGTTACAATATATCTGTACCAGTACGCACATAAGGAGAGCTGCATTTTGGACGAAGAACTCTTTGAACTGATGGCCGACAGCGTGATCGTCGAGATCACCGATCCCGCCACCGGCAAGGTCTACCGCCGCGAGCTGCCGATCGAATACTACGAGAACGCCAACTTCCTGCGCCATCGCGGCGAGAACATGGACGGCAGCATCGCCCAGCTCGTCTTCCTTTCCGCGCGCGGCATCGAGCGCGTCAAGGATCTAACCGGCAAAGGCCCGGACCACGACCGCTGCGGCGGACATACGCATTAATCAAGCGCACAATCCCAACAAAGGGCACACATAAAAATTTTTATATCAGGAGGAAAACACATGATCAAAAAGACGCTCGTCATCAACGGCGTTACCAGGAACCTGGTCCTCGACAAGGACGAGACCCTGGCCAAGGTCCTGCGTGAGCACCTGCTGCTGACCGGCTGCAAGATCGGCTGCGGCGAGGGCCACTGCGGCGCCTGCAACGTCATCGTGAACGGCAAGGTCACCAAGGCCTGCATCTTCAAGATGAGCAAGATCCCCGACAACGCCGAGATCACCACGATCGAGGGCGTGGGCACGCTGAGCGACATGCACCCGCTGCAGGTGGCCTGGATGGCCTTCGGCTGCGCGCAGTGCGGCTTCTGCACCCCGGGCTTCATCATCAGCGCCAAGGTCCTGCTCGAGCAGAACCCCAATCCCACCCGTGAGGAAGTCCGCGACTGGTTCAACAAGCAGCGCAACCTCTGCCGCTGCACCGGCTACAAGCCGCTGGTCGACGCCGTGATGGACGCCGCCGCCGTGATGCGCGGTGAGATGAGCAAGGAAG
>JAFSJZ010000092.1 GCA_017449185.1 Oscillospiraceae bacterium | reverse complement strand
GGCCGTGAGTACACAGCAAGCGGAGGCTCTGTGTGCGGAGTCAGAAAACATGGCAGAAGTCAGACTGGTAAACATCAAGAAAGTGTACCCCTTTGTCAGCGGCGAGCAGAAGAAGAGCAAGAAGAAAAAGGCGGACGAGCCCGAAAAGAAGAAGGTAAACCTTCAGATCACGGATGAAGGCGTCGTCGCGGTGCAGGAGTTCAACCTGGACATCGCGGACAAGGAATTCATCGTTCTGGTCGGCCCCTCCGGCTGCGGCAAATCCACGACGCTGCGCATGGTCGCGGGTCTGGAAGAGATCAGCGGCGGCGAGCTGTACATCGACGGCAAGCTGATGAACGACGTGGCGCCGAAAGACCGCGATATCGCGATGGTGTTCCAGAACTACGCGCTGTACCCCCACATGACCGTGTATGACAACATGGCGTTTTCTCTCAAGCTGCGCCACACCCCGAAGGATGAGATCGACAAGAAGGTGCGCGAGGCGGCGGAGATCCTGGACATCACCCAGTACCTGGAGCGCAAGCCGAAGGCCCTGTCCGGCGGCCAGCGCCAGCGTGTGGCCATCGGCCGCGCGATCGTGCGTGACCCGAAGGTGATGCTGATGGACGAACCGCTGTCCAACCTCGACGCGAAGCTGCGTAACGAGATGCGCGCTGAGATCATCAAGCTGCGCCAGAGGATCAACACGACGTTCATGTACGTCACCCATGACCAGACCGAGGCCATGACGCTGGGCGACCGTATCGTCATCATGAAGGACGGCTACATCCAGCAGATCGGCACGCCGCAGGACGTGTTCAACCATCCGGCGAACCTGTTTGTCGCGGGCTTCATCGGCATGCCCGTCATGAACTTCTTTGACGCGCAGCTGACGCGCGAAGGCAACAAGTTCTTCGTCGAGGTCGGCGGGCTGAAGGTGCGTCTGAGCGAGGACAAGGAAGAGCGTCTGCTGAAGAACGACGTGCAGAGCCAGGCGATCACGCTGGGCGTGCGTCCGGAGCATACGGACGTGGCGGAAGAGGGCATTGCGGCGCGCGTAGACGTCAGCGAAATGATGGGCTCCTCGGTCCATCTGCACGTGAACGCCGACGGCCGCGACGTGATCATCATCGTGCCGACGATCGACATGAAGGGCAACTATAACATCGGCGACGCCGTCCACTTCACCTTTGACGGCAAGGTCGCGCACGTCTTCAGCAAGGAGACCGACAAGAACCTCGAGTTCTAATTTCAGGCAGGACTTACCGGCCGGGGCGACAGCCCCGGCCGGTTTTCGTTTTGTCTGATTTGTCAAGTTTAACAGGAAAAAAGACGCATGCCGGCGACGGGAATCGGCAATTCCGACGAAGTGTAAAAAAAAACGGAAAAAAGGCTTGCAATTTCGCCCTTTGTCGCGTATACTCCACACAGAAAACAGATTTTTAAGCGCGGTACGAGAGACCGGCAAAATCGCTCATATAGATCGGATGCCACGGATGCATCCCTAAATCTTGTTGTGCTTTGCCGTTCTCGGCAAGGCTTTTTTGTTGCTTTTTTTTAGGGTAAACGCGGCTTGCGCTCGACGCAAAAAGCCTTGTTTACCGGATATATCTTAAATGGGAGTGTGAAGCAGCGTGAAGCTCAAAGCACAGATCATGGACGAAGCGGCGCTGGGCCGCGCGCTCATGCGCATCTCCCACGAGATCAACGAGCATAACCGCGGCGTGGACAACGTCGTGCTCGTCGGCGTGCGCCGCCGCGGCGTGCCCATCGCCCGCTGCATCCGCGGCAACATCCACAAGATCGAGGACAAGGACGTCCCCTGCGGAAGTCTGGACATCAAGTTCTACCGCGACGACCTCTCCCATGTCTCCGAGCAGCCCGAGACCAGACGCGCCGAGCTGCCCTTCGACGTGACCGACCGCGACGTCGTGCTGTGCGACGACGTGATCTACACCGGCCGCACGGCCCGGGCCGCGATCGAGGCGATCTTCTCCCTCGGCCGCCCGCGCTCGATCCAGCTGGCCGTGCTGATCGACCGCGGCCACCGCGAGCTGCCCATCCGCCCCGACTACGTCGGCAAGAACATCCCCACCTCGCGCAGCGAGCTGGTGGAGGTCCGCGTGCCGGAGTTCGACGGCGAGACGGGCGTTTTCCTGATGGACCTGGCTCAGGAATGAGCCTTTCCATATATTTTCATTAATTTATTCAGAAAGGATAAAATGAAAATGAGCAATGAAAACAAAGCGGCCGTCGACGGCCCGATCTACGACGCGCGTACGCTCGGTACGCCGAAAATGCTCATCCTCGGCGTTCAGCACCTCTTCGCCATGTTCGGCGCGACGGTGCTCGTTCCGATCCTGACCGGCCTGAGCGTTTCGGCTACCCTGCTCTTCGCGGGTCTCGCCACGCTGTTCATGCACCTGGTCACCAAGCGCAAGGTCCCCGTGTTCCTCGGCTCCTCCTTCGCCTTCCTCGGCGG
>JAFSJZ010000091.1 GCA_017449185.1 Oscillospiraceae bacterium | reverse complement strand
GATCGGCGTGATAAAGAGGGATATCCGAAAGGATGTCCCTCTTCCAATATCGGCGGCGATGATCCGCTACACTCCGTTTGTCATTCTGAGGAGTGAAGCGACGAAGAATCTTTCTCAAAAGATCCTTCGCTTCGCTCAGGATGACAGAAACAAGCTTATCCCCCCGAAACCGGGAAGAAAAACCCCACCACGTCGCCGTCGTGCAGCTCGCGGTCGAGGGGGCTGCGCTCGCCGTTGACGCTCACGAGCAGCAGCTTTGCCTTGACGGGTGAGCAGCGGATCAGCCGCAGCACATCGCGCACCGCCGCGCCGTCGGGCAGCTCGACCCAGCCGCGCTCGTCGAGCGCGCCGCGGTCGCAGCCGTGGGGCGGAAAGACCTTGACTCTCATTCCGCCGCCTCCGCCATGACGACGACGCCCATCGGGCAGGCGCGCGCGCAAGTCCCGCAGCCGATGCAGTTCTCGTTCACGAGCTCCGGGAAAACGTTGCGGTATTTGCCGCTCTTGCCCTCTTTTTTCATCCCCAGCGCGGAGACGGGGCAGGCCTGCGCGCAGATGCCGCAGCTGACGCAGTTCAGGTAATCGAAAACCGGTTTTTTCTTCGTCATACGCCCACCTCCGTCAGAGTGTCGATGCCGAGGCGCTTCACGGTCTCCTCCGTCGGCACGCCTGTCTCAGCGTCCCAGCCGAAGGCGCGCCAGTGCGAGGACACCTGCGCGCGGTGCTGCGCGAGCGTCACGCCCTTGAGCGGGCCGTGCTCGAGCGGCGGCTCGCCGAGCATGCGCCTGGGCAGCTTGAACGAGCGCGGGTCGACGCCCTGCTTGATATTGAAGAGCTGGCGCAGCGTCTGGATGCGCTCGCCGATCTCCATGTAGTGGTCGCCGTCGTAATCCCAGCCCTCCGCGGCGTTGAGCCAGTCCACCAGCTTCCACATGTGCACGCCCATCATTTGGCCGTAGTAGCAGCCGCCCGCGCCGTCGACGAGCATCGTGTAGCAGGCGTTGGCCTTGGAGATCAGCGCCAACTCCTGCGTGTCCTCGAAGTCCTTCGCCTTGGAATGAAGCTTCGCCGGCGGCGCCCAGGAGCAGATGTCGCACAGGCTCATCGCGCCGTACTCGATGTTCATGCCGACGGTGTGCTTGCCCGGCGCGGGCTCGGCCACGAAGTGCACGCCGAGCTGCGGGTCGTTGCGCGCGTCGTGCATGCCGGGCTCCTGCCCGCCGATATGCATGGCGTACTCCTTGCCGCCGAACCTCTCCGAGGCGCGCTTCACGCCGTCGGCGAGCGCGTCGCCGAAGCCCTCGCGCGCGATCATCTTTTCGACCAGCGTGAGGATCGCCTCGGTGTCGCCCCAGTGCAGCTCGAGCCCGTCGGTCTCCTCCTTCGTGAGGATGCCGTTTTCATAGCACTCAATCGCCCAGGCGACCGTGTTGCCCGCGCTGATCGTGTCCATGCCCGCGCGGTTGAGAAGCTCGTTGAGCTGATAGATCGACTCGAGCGACCAGTTCATCAGCAGCGGGCCGAAGGCCTCGATCGTCTCGTACTCCGGCTTGTGCGTCTCGTCGAAGGACACGTATTTCTTCCCGCGGATGTTCAGCTTGCCGCCGCAGCCCAGGGGGCAGGAATAGCAGTGGTATTTCGCCGTCTCGATCTTGTTGATGTGCTCGGGGTTGTAGACGGCCGCCATCAGGCGTACGTCGCGCGGCGTGCCGCCCCAGTTCTTGATCGGGCCGTCGCCGCTCGTGATGGCGAGCGAGGTATTCGACTGCGTGCCCCACTCGCGGAACATATAGGCCGTCAGCGAGCCGTCGAGCGGAATGTTGGGCAGGTGGCCCATCATCAGGCCGCCCGCGCCGATGAAGACGCCGAGGCCCGTGGGCAGAGTCATCTTCAGCAGCTTGCTCCCCAGCTCCTTCGACAGAGCCTTGACCTTGTCCGGGTCGGCGCAGGGCATCGGCCGCGCGCCTGCGAGCACGACGGCCTTTAATCTCTTGCTGCCCATGACCGCGCCCACGCCGCTGCGCGCGGCGATGCGCCCGCCCTCGTTGCAGATGCCGGAGATCAGAGAGAGCTTTTCTCCGCTCGGCCCGATGCAGGCCACGCAGGGTTTTTTGCGGCAAACGGGATCAAGGTCCTCATGCAGCGTTTTCTCGGCCTCGACCGCGTCGAGACCCCAGTAGCGTGAGGCGTCACGGATCTCGACGGACTTCCCGTCGCAGAAGAGATAGACCGGCTCCTCGGCGACGCCGGAGACGAAGATCGCGTCGTAGCCGCACTGCTTGATCGCCGGCGCGAAGAGACCGCCGCAGTTCGCGTCGCCCCAGCCGCCGGTCAGCGGGCTTTTGCAGGCCACGGTCCAGCGCCCCGTCAGGAACGCGCCGGTGCCGCAGAGCGCCCCGGGAGCGAAGGCGAGGATGTTCTCCTCACCCAGCGGATCCGCCCCGGCGGGGATGTTGTTGTAGAGATACCACGCCTCCAGCCCCTTGCCGGCGAGCACGGCCTCGTAGACCTCCGGCGCCACGGCGACTTCCTCGCTCGTCCGCGCCGAAAGATCCACGCGCAGGATCTTGCCGGTAAAGGAGGTCATTTGTCGTATTCTCCGAACTCGCAGCCGATGCCGACGGCCTCAACCTCGTCGATGAGCACCCACTTGCCGACACCGCGCTTGTAGAGCTTCAGCACGCCGGTGCCGTTGCCGCCGTTCCACAGGCGGTTGTGGCGCTTGAGGCCGGTCGGCGCCTCGTAGTTGATGTTGAGCATGTCCTTTTTGAAGCAGCGGATCTCGGTGTCGAGCTTGGCCGCGGCCGTGGTCTGCACGACGTGCCAGTGGATCTCGTCCTCGGTCTCCCAGCAGTCGAACTTCGTGCCCGAGAGCGTCCAGAACTTCGAGAAGTTGAATTCGTAGTCCTTGCCCTCATAGTAGAATTCGCCCAGCAGTTTTCTTTCCAGCGCCACAGGGCCGGCCTTCGGCCGTCCGCCGCCGATGTTGAACACGGAATTCTCCAGCTTCTTGCCCGTGATGCGGCTGCGCAGGTTGTTGCTCGAGAGCCATACCCAGGGCGAGGTAAAGTCGCCGCCCCAGTTCTTGTCGGCGTAGCCGTTGCAGGTCTCTGGACGCACAAGATACTTCACGCCGTTGAGGACGATCTCGCCGGAGTATTTCGACTTCATGCCCTCGGCGTGCCAGAACATCTCAAAAGCGTTGACGTCGCGGAAAAACTTGCCCGCGCCGTAGCCGACGTGGAAGGCGATCTGCTTGTCGATGTCGAGCTTCCAGCTCATCTCGCCCGCGTCGCACATCCATTCGGGGTGCGCGTCGCGCTCCTCTTCCGTGACCGAGACGCGGCCCTCGGTGTGCGTCTCCGAGCAGGTGCAGCCGCCGCAGGAGATTGCGTAGGGGGCGTCGGGGTGCAGGCTCACGTCCTTCCAGGCGTAGAAGTTGTGCAGCTGCCCGTGATCCTCGCCCCAGAAGCCGACGTTGACCATGACGTAGGAGGGCAAGATGCCGCGCTTCTGCTTTTCGGGATCGTTCCAGACGATGACGGGCTCATCCTTGGCCCGCGCGGGATTGCAGGCGAAGAACTCGACATAGAAGGGCTTGAGCTCTCCCGTCTCGGCGTTCTCGGCCGTCAGAGAATGCCACCACCAGTCGTAGCCCTTTTTGGCGAGCGGGCCGCGCAGCATGAAGGCGTTGCGGCTGATGTCATGAATATTGGCCATGATCTGTCCTCCTTATTTTCTCAGCTCGCGCTTGAGCTTGATGTCTTCCACGACGCTCTCCCGCTCTTCCTCGACGCGCTTGACGAAGCGGCGGAGCTTGCCTTTCTGCGCCTGGATATACAGCTTCTTTACAGGCGGGACGGCGTTCATCAGCACCTTGCTCGGCAGGTAGACCGGGCAGGGGTAGATGTGCTTTTTGAGCTTCTCCACGCCCTTCACGACCGCCTTGCCGACCTTTTCGGGGGCCTGCACGGGGAAGGGCGGCTCCATCTTGATCCCGCCGCCGCCGACCTTGAAGAAGTTGGTCTTGGTCGAGACCGGATAGACGCAGGAGATCTGCAGATTTTTCGGGGTCTCGTCGCGGATGGCCTGCTGGAAGCCCTTCATCGCGAATTTGGTCGCGGCGTAGAGCGCGTAGCCGGGCAGGGCCATCTCGCCCATCGCGGAGATCGTGTAGACGAGGCGGCCCTCGCGGCCGTCAAGGTGGTGGAGATACTTCGAGTAGGTGTAAATGTGGCCTACGGTGTTGAGATCGAAGATGCGCTGCACGCGGTCCCAGTCCTCATAGTCGAAGCGCTCGTAGTAGGGCGCGCCGGCGTTGCAGAAGAACAGGTCGATCTTCTCAAAGAGCTCCTCGGCCTTGGCGAAGAGCGCGTCCACGCCCTCCTTCGTGCTCAGGTCGCAGGAAAAGGGGATCACCCGCTCGCCGTAGTCCGCGATCATCTCCGCGCGGCGGCAGGCGGCGAGGATGCGGCAGTTCTCGTTCTTGGCGAGAAGCTCCTCCATGATGGATTTGCCGATGCCGGACGAGGCGCCGGTGACAACGATGTTCTGATTGTTCATGTTAAGCTGTTCCCTCCGTTTATTTTAAGGTAAACGGGATAATCCAAACCATGGTTTTGCCGGGCGGATTTTCGTTTATCCTTCGTTAAAATACTCGGGAATACACAAAGTATTCCCTGCGTTTTTGCCTCGGCTGAGCGAAAACACGCCTCGGCAAAACTCTTCGACTCAAACGGATGAGATTTCGGATGATTTTGGGCGCGAAGGACGAAGGCTTACGCGCGTAAGTCAAGGACGACAAGTCCAAAAGCGCCGAAAAATCGCCGTTTGAGCAGATTCGGATTATCTCGTTTACCTTATGGCCATGACGGTGTCGTATGCGCTGTGGCAGGCGTCGGCGATCGTGCCGCTCTTGACGGCGTCGCCCACGCGCCAGATGCGGCGGACGCTTAAGAGATCGAGCTGCCGCGCGAGGTCTCCCGCCGGACGCACGCCGAGCGAGAGCACGAGGGCGTCCGCCGGGAGCACCCTTTGCTCGCCGCTCTTCACATCCTGCACGGTGACGCCCGCGGCGTCCGCGCCGAGCAGCTTTGTGCCGGTGAGAAACTGCGTGTCTGTTTTCGACAGCCGCTCCATCTCATCGTCCGTGAGCTGGAACCAGTTGCCGGGGGCGATCTCGTCCGCCATCTCGATGACGGTGACATGGTTGCCGGTCTCGCAGAGGATCTCTGCGGTCTCGAGCCCGGTCATGCCGGAGCCCGCGACGACCACGCGCGCGTTTTCCAGCACCTTTTCGCGGTGGATGATCTGCGGCGCGGTGAAGACGTTTTCGCCGTCCGCGCCCGCGATCGAGCGCGGACGGATCGGCTCGCCGCCGGTGGCGACGACGACGCCCCAGGGATCCATGTCCGCGATCTGCTGCGCGGAGAGTTCCGTGCCCAGATGGATCTCTGCCCCGGCCTTCTGCGCGGCAGTCATCAGGTCCTCGATGCACCAGTAGAGCTTGTCCTTGAGGTGGCATGCGGCGGCGGTGATCACCTGGCCGCCTGCTTTTTCGGCTTTTTCATACACACTCACGTCAAAGCCGCGCATCGCGAGCGTCTGCGCCGCGGTGAGGCCCGCGGGACCCGCGCCGATGACGAGGATCTTTCGGCCCTCGCCGTCGCGCGGCATGTTGAAATACGCCTTTTCGCGCGCGACGGACATGTTCAGCGCGCACTCGCCGGGCTTGCCTACGCCCGCGTTGGTCATGAACGAGCGGATGCAGTTGAGGCAGCCGATGCAGCGGCGGATGTCCTCGGGATGTCCGGAGGCGGCCTTCTCGACCCAGTGCGGGTCGCAGATGAAGGTGCGGGCCGAGGCCACAAAGTCCTGGTCGCCCGCCTCGAGCTGCGCTTCGGCCTGCTCGGGCGTGCGGATCACGTTCGCGGCGATGACCGGGATGGACACGACGCTCTTGATCTCGCGTGCGAGATACTTGCGCCAGCCGGGCTCGAAGGAGGTCGGCTCCAGCCAGTAGTTGTAGGCGTCATAGCAGGCGGAGGTCACGTTGATCGCGTCCACGCCCAGTTCCTCGAGGCGTTTGGCGACGGCTTTTCCGGTCTCGAGTCCGTAGCCCACGCCGGGGCGGCCGACGCGGTCGTACATCTCATCGGCGGTCAGGCGCACGGTCAGCGGGTAGTCGCGGCCGCAGCGCGCGCGGATGCCTTCGATGATCTCGCGGATAAAGCGCAGCCGCCCCTCAAAGTCGCCGCCGTATTCGTCCGTGCGGCGGTTCGTGTGCGGCGAGAGGAACTGCTGGATGATGTAGCCGTGGCCGGCGTGCAGCTCGACGCAGTCGACGCCCGCCTTTTGGCAGCGGACGGCGGCCTCGATAAAGTCGTTGATGAGCTGATGGATCTCGCGCTTCGACATCGCGTGCATGCGCGTTGCGCCGTGCTTGGCGAGCTCCACCTGCGAGGGGGCCTGCACGGAGAAGCAGATCCCTTTTGCCTCCATCCCCAGCAGCAGCGGCGTGCATTTAAATACCTGATCCATCACACCGGGGAAGCGGTCGGCGATCGGGATGACGAGGGGCAGGGAATTGATCGCGCTGGCCATGCCCTGCCGCCCCGGGTGATGCAGCTGGATGCACAGCTTCGCGCCGTGGCGGTGCAGCCGCTCGGCAAACTCGTGCATCGGCGCGATGTGATAGTCGTGGCTCATCGCCAGCTGCGTGAAGGTCGAGGCGCCGCCCATGTCGTTGACGCGGCAGATGCCGGGGATGATCATGCCGACGCCGCCCTTGGCGCGCTCCTCGTAATAGTCCATCAGCCGCTCGGTGGGCTTGCCGTCGGTCTGACCCAGCGAGAACTCCGCCGCCGTCATCACGGTGCGGTTTTTCACGGTCATGCCGCCGATCTTCATCGGCGAGAGAAGAAGCTCGTACAAAGGAGCATTCCCCCTTCCTTTTTTGTACAATTTAACTATACTTCCCGCGCGCGCCCGCGTCAAGATTAGTTTCTAATGTCTAGTATCTAGTTCCTGGAAGACGGGAAACCATACGCAAAAAAGAAAACCCCTGTGAAACAGTTTTCACAGGGGTTTTCATACCAAAACCAAAAAACCGGAACCTCACTCGACCTCGACCACGCCGTCTTCTTTGACGGTGACGGTCATGCCGGTCTTGACGTAATCGAGGAACTCCGCCCCGAGCATGTCGACGACGGGCATTTTCGCCTCGGTCCACACGTCGCCGAGGATCGCGCCGGAGGCCGCCAGCGAGTCGATCGGCTCGGAGAAGAGCATGCAGGCGGGCTGCTTGCCCATCGAGCAGGCGGTGTAGAGGATCATGCCGCCCGTGGTCGAGCCGATGGTCATCGGCAGGCAGAGCGCCTTGTTCAGCATCGGCTTTTTGTAGATGTCGGCGTTGTTCTGGTCGCCGCATTTCACCTGTTTGTCGCCGAACATCAGCGCCATCTGATAGCTCGCGAGGGTGTTGAAGCCGCCGTGGGAGACGAGCGCCTCCGCCGTGCAGGTGCCGGGGACGACGACGCGGCCTTTGAACTGCTTCATTTCGCCGCCTCCTTCCGCGTGATGATGTCAAGGATCTCGTCTTCGGTGTAGTAGCGCGCGCTCGTGTAGGTGCGCAGCTTGTTCGAGCAGGTGATGACCGCCTTTTTCTTGCACAGCGGGTTGTTCATATACATCAGCGGGCAGATGTAGCTGAGCACGACGCCGTAGGTGCGCAGCTTCGAGGCATTGACGGTCTTCTCGAATTCCTTGAGCACGGGCGTCGAGGCCGTGAAGACCGTCGGCACCGTGACCTGCGGCAGGCCGTTCTTGCGCAGCGCGGCCTCGATCTTCGCGGTCCAGTCGTTGAGCTGGGAGAGCGTCAGATGCGGGCAGCCGACGAAGCACAGCTGCGGCGCGGCCTCGGGATCCTTCCATACGACGGGGTAATTCGCCTTGACGCGCTCAAGCTCGGCGTCATCGATCACATAGATCTGCGCGCCTTCCCTGACCAGCGCCTCGCCCTGCTCCTTCGCCTCGGGCGTGAGACCGTCGATGTGGTAGAGGCCGACCGCGCCGTTCGAGGCCGTGGCCGCGCCGAAGTCCTTCAGATAGGCGCAGGCCGCATCGTCCAGCTCGGTGCCGAGCCACTTGTCGAGACCCTTGACGTAGGGCACGTCCTCCATGACCTTCATGCCGATCGCGGAGCCGAGCAGCTGCGCCTCCGGGCGCTTGGTGCACTTGACCTCGACGATCCAGCCGGCCTTGCGGCCCTCGTCGGTCAGCAGGCCGAATTCCGGCACGAAGCCGGCGATGGAGCCCATCAGCTCGATGATGCCGGAGTTGCGGTTGCAGCGCGCGCCGAGCACGGAGTTGGCGTACACGACGGCCGAGCTCTCCGCCCAGGAGAGCACGTCGCCCTTGCCGGGCTTGTTGCCGACCTGGTCGAGATAGCAGGTGCAGGTGTAGTCGTCGTCGGAGGTGATGCCCAGGCGGCGCAGCTGCTGCTCGTATTCCTTCTGGTCGGTGTACATGATCTTTTTGAACACGATGTCCTCCAGCAGGGAGGAGGGGACCTTGGGGTCGAGGGGCTTGGGGTCTGCGGTGAATTTCTGGCCGCTGACGAGGCCGGCGTCCAGCAGCTCGTCATACAGCGCGTAGACGGGCCGGATGGCCTTGAGACCGAAGGAGATGACCGTATGGCCGTATTGGCTCGTGACGGGCGCCATACGCTCGGCGCCGAAGGCGTCGCCGTACATCACCAGCGTCTTGACGACCTTGGCCATGGTCTCTCCTTTCGCGCCGTCCAGCAGGGCCTGCTGCTCGGGTGTCAGGATCAATGGTATCACTCCTTGTTTTGTTAATAATTTCCTGTCAATCCCGCCCGGAAGGCGGTTATTTCCCTGAAATAATTCTATCAGCCGAGGGAAGAGAAGTCAACCCAAACGCCTCCCTCGGAGGCGTTTGGGTCTAGTTTCTAGTTTCCGGTAACGAGAGTGGTACGCCGCTTTCAGCCAAGTATTCTAGAAACTAGATACCAGACACTGGAAACTAGACCGCTGCGCGGACGGCGGCGCGCATGAAGCGGCACAGGGGCATAAGCATTTCGAAGTCCTTCGCCATGGCCCCGACCAGCTCTCCGGAGTACAGCAGCGCGTCGTGATCGCGCCGCGTGCCGAAGTCGAGATACTTGCGGTTGTACCAGGGATTGATGATCTCGCCGAGATCGCCCTTGGGGCGGCGGTATTCCTCGCCGTGCAGCGCGAAGCCGCGCATGAGGGCAAGATCCGTCACCAGCCGCTCGAAGGCCGCGGGATTGGCCGCGATCGCGCGGCGCAGCGCGTCCATCGTCGAGGCGCCCGGCGCCCAGAAACCGAGCCCGTAGGAGTACTCCGCCGCGCCGATCTCAAACCAGAAGGCGGGGCCGTAATCGCCTCCGCCCGTCGGCGTGAGCGTGAACCACAAATGGTCCTTGTACGGGCCGCGGCCGAAGAGCCGCCGCGCGTCGCGGTAGATGCGCGAGATGTGCACCGAAAAATCCTCGTCGGGGAAGCGGCGGGACATCTCCTCGTACAGGTCGTGCGCGAGGGCCTTGAAGGGCTCGTTCACGACGCGCTCGAATTCCGCCTTGTGCTCTGAAAACCAGGGCCGCTCGTTGTGGAAGGCGAGCTCCCAGAAAAACTCGCCGGCGGCTTTTGTAAATCCCGTGAACATAGGGCGCTCCTTTTCGTTTTGCTGCTTTCATTTTATCACCGCGGCAGCCTCTGTACAAGAGCGCCTTTTCGTGATATAATTTCTTGTCAGCATAACCACAACTGCCTTTTTCTCGAAAGGTGTGAAGCCTGTGAAAATCATCATCGCCGGCGCCGGCAAGGTCGGCTGCAGCATCGCCCGGAGCCTCGAGGCCGAGGGCCACGACATCACGCTCGTCGATCGCGACAACGAGACGATCGAGCATGTCTCGAACGAGCTGGACGTCATCTGCTGCCTCGGCAGTGCGACGAACCCCGACACGCTGCGCGAGGCCGGGGCCGAGCATGCCGACGTCCTCATGGCCGTGACCGAGAGCGACGAGGTGAACATGATCTGCGCGCTGGCCGGCAAGCGGCTGGGCGCGAAGTACATCGTCGCACGCATCCGCGACCCGGAGTATCTCTCCCAGACGGAGTTCCTGCGCGAGGCCGTGGGTCTGTCGGTCATCGTCAACCCCGAGTACGAGTGCGCCAAGGAGATCTCGCGCATCCTGCGCTTCCCCAGCGCGGTGCGCGTTGAGAATTTCGCCAAGGGCAGCGCCGAGATCATCGACTACCGCGTGCCGGAGGGCAGCCCCCTCGACGGCCTGACGCTGAAGGAGACAGCGTACCGCTTCGGCGCGAAGGTGCTCGTCACCGTCGTCGAGCGCGGCGAGGAGGCGCTCATCCCCAACGGCGATTTCACGCTGCACAGCGGCGACAAGCTGTGCCTGATGGGCGAGGCCGCCGCGCTGCGCCGCTTCTTCACGGCCGTGAGCGGCAAACGCCGCCGCGTGAAGAACGTGATGATCATGGGCGGCAGCCGCACGAGCGTGTATCTGGCCGATCTGCTTGAGGAGAGCGGCATCGCCGTCACCGTGGTCGAGCGCTCGCGCGAGCGCTGCGCCGAACTGTGCGACCTGATCCCCCGCACGCGCGTGATCTGCGGCGACGCCACGCGCGACGAGGTGCTGCTCGAGGAGGGCATCCGCAGCGCGGACGCCTTTGTCGCGCTCACCGGCGACGACGGCGACAACATCGTCACCGCGATGTTCGCCAAGCGCTGCGGCGTGCAGAAAACCGTGGTCAAGGTCAACATGCGGCACTTTGCCGACATGCTCGACGGCGAGGGCGACAGCATGGTCACGCCCATGGAGATTGTCGCCCAGCAGATCGTGGGCTATGTGCGCGCGCTGTCGAACTCCGCAGCCTGGGGCAGCATCGAGACGATCCACCGCCTCGCCGGCGGCAGGATCGAGGCGCTGGAATTCAAGGTCGGCGACGGGGCGAAGTGCATCGGCATCCCGCTGAGAGATCTCAAGCCGCGCAAGGGCGTGCTCATCAGCGCCGTCACCCGCGGCGAGAAGACCATGATTCCCGACGGCTCCACCGTGATCGAAAGCGGCGACCACGCCGTGGTCGTGGCCCCGGCGGGCATGCTCAAGGATATCAACGACATGACGGGGCCTGAGAAATGAACTACCGAATGATCGCCTTTATCCTGGGGCGGGTGCTGCTGATCCTCGCGGCGCTGCTTTTTCTGCCGCTGCTCTCCGCGCTGGTTTTCGGCGAGTCCCCCCTGCCCTTCGTCGTGACGATCCTGCTCACGGCTCTCTGCGGCGGCGCGCTGCTGCTCGTGAAGCCCCGCTCGCGCGAGATCTATGCGCGGGAGGGTTTTGTCTGCGTGGGCTTGTCGTGGCTGGCGATGTCGCTGCTCGGCTGTGTGCCTTTTCTGATCAGCGGCGATATCCCGCACTTTGTCGACGCCTTCTTTGAGACGACCTCGGGCTTCACCACGACAGGCGCCTCGATCCTCAATGACATCGAAAGCCTCTCGCGCTCCGGCCTGTTCTGGCGCTCCTTCACGCACTGGATCGGCGGCATGGGCGTGCTGGTATTCCTCATGGCCGTCATGCCCATGAGCGGCGAGCGCTCGATGCACATCATGCGCGCCGAGGTGCCCGGCCCCACGGTCGGCAAGCTGGTCCCGCGCGCGAAAGAGACCGCGCGCATCCTGTATATTATCTATACCGGCTTCACCGTTGCCGAGACGATCTTTCTGATGTTCGGCGGCATGAGCTTTTACGAGGCGCTCCTGCACGCCTTCGCCACAGCGGGCACGGGCGGCTTCTCCACGCGCAATGCCTCGATCGCGGCCTTCGACAGCGCCTATATCGAGAGCGTGATCGCCTTCTTCCTCGTCCTCTTCGGCATGAACTTCAACCTCTTCTACCTGATTCTGATCGGCCGCGTGCGCGAGGCGCTCAGCAGCGAGGAGCTACACCGCTATTTCGAGCTCATCGCCGTGTGCATCGGCCTGATCGTGCTCGGCACCGTGCGGCACTACGGCTTTGCGCAGAGCCTGCGCCACGGTTTCTTCATCACGATGACGACGCTCTCGACCGCGGGCTTCTGTACGCAGGATTACATGCACTGGCCGGCCTTTCTGCAGACGATGATCGTGATCCTGATGTTCATCGGCGGCTGCGCGGGCTCGACCGGCGGCGGCCTGAAGCTCTCGCGCGTGATGCTGCTCATCCGCAACGCCGCGGCGGACGTTGGGCGCGTAGTCAATCCGCGCCGCGTCAACCGCGTGCAGATGGACGGCAAGCGCGTCACGGCCGAGACCGCGGGCGCGGTCTACGGCTACGTCGCGCTCGTGATGCTGATCCTGCTCGGCTGCACGGCGCTCATTTCCGTCGACGGTTTCGACTTTTCCACGAACTTCACCGCGGCCCTTTCCTGCATCTCGAACGTCGGTCCCGGTCTTGGCAAGATCGGCCCGAGCGGGAATTTCTCGATCTTCTCGTCTTTCTCGAAAATCGTGATGGCAATCACGATGCTCTTCGGCCGCCTCGAGGTCTACGCGATGTTGATCCTCTTCATCCCCTCGACCTGGAAAAGGAGATAAAACGCGAAATCCAGAAGAAAACACGGGCTCGGCCCGGACTACGGACGGCAGACAGACCCTTGCGGCGATGTTTCGACAAGCAAGGGGGATCCGTGAAGGGGGACGGGGAGTCCCCCTTCACGTTCCATCCCGGCAAAAACGGAAACGATTACGATCGTTTCCGTTTTTGCACTTCAAGCTGTCGACACTTTGCCGACAGCTTGAAACCCGGGCGGCGCCCGGGTTTTCCCTTTTTTTCGGGAAATTGTGAACGGGATTAAAATAATGCGGATCCCGGAATTGTACGGTTGAAAAGATGAAATTTTGTGTTATAATGTATCTTTAGTTAATTATGTCAATCGGAGGCATACTATACGATGTCCAAAAAACAGTTCAAGGCCGAGTCAAAACGGCTTTTGGATCTGATGATCAACTCGATCTACACCAACAAGGAGATCTTCCTTCGCGAGATTATCTCCAACGCCTCGGACGCGATCGACAAGCTCTGCTATCTCTCGCTGACCGACGAAAAGGTCGGCCTCAGCCGGGACGATTTCCATATCGACGTGATCCCCGACAAGGAGGCGCGCACCCTTACCGTGCGCGACAACGGCATCGGCATGAGCGCGCAGGAGTGCGAGAACAATCTCGGCGTGATCGCGAAGTCCGGCTCATTGAACTTCAAAAACGAAATGGAAGAGGGGAAAGGCGAGGACCTGTCCATCATCGGCCAGTTCGGCGTAGGCTTCTACTCCGCCTTCATGGTGTCCGATAAGGTCACGGTCGTCACCCGCAAGTACGGCGAGGAGACGGGCGTGAAATGGGAGAGCTCCGGCGCCGACGGCTATACCGTCGCGCCCTGCGAGCGCGAGAGCGTCGGCACCGACGTGATCATGCACCTCAAGGCCGACTCCGACGAGGAGCTCTACGGCACCTACCTCGAGATCTGGAAGCTCAAGGCCCTGATCCGCAAGTACTCCGACTACGTGCGCTGGCCCATCCGCATGGACGTGCCGCGCCAGGAGCGGGAAGAAACCGGCGAGAAGAACGACGACGGCTCGCCGAAGTTTGAATACAAGACCGTCGTGGAGAACGAGACCGTCAACAGCATGGTTCCGATCTGGCAGCGCAGCCGCAAGGAAGTCACCGACGACGACTGCATCGCCTACTACAAGGAGCACAACCGCGAGGCAAAGGATCCCTGCGTCCTCGTGCGCGTAGACGCCGAAGGCACGGTGTCCTACAAGGCCATGCTCTTCGTCCCCGGCGAGGAGAACCGCGAGGTCTTCTACGGCGAGGGCAAGGGCGGCATCACGCTCTACTCCAACGGCGTGATGATCATGGAAAAGTGCGACAAGCTCGTGCACGACTACTTTGAGTTCGTCAAGGGCGTGGTCGACTCCCCGGATCTGAGCCTGAACATCTCCCGCGAGATCCTCCAGCACGATCGCCAGCTGCGCGTGATCGGCCAGAATCTCGAGAAGAAGATCAAGGGCGAGCTGGAAAAGCTGATGAAGGACGACCGGCCGAAGTACGAGGAGTTCTTCAAAAACTTCGGCTACCATCTCAAGGTGGGCGTCTGCGACGAGTACGGCCGCTATAAGGACTTTCTGAAGGACCTGCTGCTCTTCCACACGGGAGAGGACAAGCAGGTGACGCTCAAGGAATATGTCGAAAACATGCCCGAGAGCCAGAAGAGCATCTACTTCGCCTCCTCCGACTCTCTCAGGCACGCGATGAGCCTGCCGCAGTGCGCGGAGGTCAAGCGCCGCGGCTACGAGCTCATTTATCTGCTCTCCCCGCTCGACGAGATGGTGCTCGAGGCCCTGCACGACCAGGACGGCAAGAGCTTCTGCAACGTCGTGACCGACGATCTCGGCTTCGACACCGACGAGGAGAAGAAGGCCGCCGAGGAGCGCGACATCGAGAACAAGGATTTCCTCGGTTTTGTCAAAGAGAGCCTGGGCGAACGCTTTGTGCGCGTGAAGTTCTCCAACAAGCTCGGAGAGCTGCCCTGCGCGATGTCCACGGAGGGCCCCGTCACGCTGGAGATGGAGAAATACTTCCGCCGCGGCCCGAGCGAGGAGATGCGCAAGGTGCGCGCCTCCCGCGTGCTGGAGCTCAACGACGAGAGCCGCCCCGTGCAGGCTCTGCGCGAGGCCTGGGAGAACGACAAGGACAAGGCGGGACGCATCGCCGCGATCCTCGGCACGCTCGCCGAGCTGATGGCGGGCGCGGACATCGACGACCCCGCAGAGCTGGCAAGAAATATCAGCGAATTGTTTTAACAAAGATTTGGAGTTTTGACCGATGGCCAAAAGACTGGGAATTTATATTCATATCCCCTTCTGCGCGAGCAAGTGCGGCTACTGCGACTTCTATTCGCTCGCCGGCTGCGAGCATCTGATGCCGGAGTATCAGGACGCGCTCATCGCGCATCTGAAGGAGTCCGCGCCGTCGATCAAGGCCTATGAGGTGGACAGTCTCTATTTCGGCGGCGGTACGCCCAGCTTCTACGGAGCGGATCGGATCGCGGATCTCTTCAATACCGTGAAGCTCAACGGCAACGTCCGCGTGGACAGCGAAGTCACCGTCGAGTGCAACCCCGACTCCACCAGCCCCAACGCGCTCAAGCTCCTGCGCGAGGAGGGCGTGAACCGCCTTTCGATCGGCGTGCAGGCCTCGGACAACAACCTCCTCAAGCTCATCGGGCGGCGCCACAGCTTCCAGCAGGCGCAGCAGACCTTTACCCAGGCGCGCAAGGCGGGCTTCGACAACATCAATCTCGACCTGATCTACGGTCTGCCCAGCCAGACCAAGAGCGACTGGGCCGATACGCTCGCGCGCATCGTCGAGATGCACCCCGAGCATATCTCCTGCTACGGTCTGCGCCTGGAAGAGGGCACGCCGATGTGGGAGGAATATCACGCCTCGCCCATCCTGCCGGACGACGACGAGCAGGCGGACATGTACTGCTACGCCGCCGAAATGCTCGAACGTTACGGCTATAAGCAATACGAGGTGTCCAACTTCGCCGCGCCGGGTTTTGAGTCGCGGCACAACCTCAAATACTGGAACCTGGACGACTACATGGGCTTCGGCCCCGGCGCGCACTCCTGCGTGGGCACGCTGCGCTACAGCTTCGTCAAGGATCTGAGAAAATATATCACGGGGATCGAAAAGAAAAGCAGCATCATCGACGAGTATCAGCTCGTCGACCCGCTCGAGCGCGCGGTCGAGTATATCATGCTCGGCATGCGCACGGTGCGCGGCATCTCCGAAAAGGATTACCGCGTACGCACCCAGTGCGACTGGCGGCCCGTCCACCAGACGCTGCTGGCCTTCCGGCAGAAGGGCTGGGCGGTCGAGGAAGAGGGGAGATGGCACTTTACGGTGCCGGGCTTCCTGATTTCCAACACGCTCATCGGCCTGCTGCTCGAGGCACAGGCCGGCAGGCGCATCGAGGGCACGCCCTGGCTGAGCGAGGCCTATGCGGCCGAGGAGAAGATCAGCATCCCCAAGAGCGAGGAAGAAATGTTTACCGAGCTTCTCGGACAAAGAAGCGGCAGCAGTGAGGATCAAGCATGAGCAACGAAACGAGAGACTATCCGGAATGGCTTGACGAGGAGCTGTTCTCCTCTCTGAAGGACGCGGACGCGCCCAAAGAGACGAACTCTCCCGCGGCCGAGGGGCCAAAGGACGCCGGGCAGCAGAGCGCGGCGGCGAAGGAAGCGCCGGATCAGAAAAAGAAGAAAAAGGCCGACAAGCCTGCCGAAGACGAGCCGAAGGCCAAGAAGAAAAAGACCGACAAGTCCGACGAGGAAGAGCCGAAGGCAAAAAAGAAAAAGGCCGACAAGACCGCCGAGGGCGATCCGAAGGCAAAAAAGAAAAAAACCGCACCGCAGGACGCCGGTAAAACGAAGAAGAAAAAAAGCGCCCCGGACGCGGAAAAGGACGCCGATGCTCCGGACAGGAACTCCGAGGCTCCGCCCGCGAAGGCGAGCGCCAAGAAAGAGGACGCCGCGCCGAAGCAGAAGACGCCCGGCCGGGCCGCGCACGGTCTGCTCGTCGGGCTGATCGTCGTCGTCGCGCTGCTGCTGGCGCTCTGCGCGGGGGCGATGGTCTGCGCCAAGCTCGTCACCGAGAGCAACACCAACTTCCCGAACATCACGCTCGGCGAGGTCCCCGTCGGCGGCCTGACGGAGGAGGAGACGATCCGCGCGCTCGAGCAGGCCCAGTGGGACGAAGAGCGCGGCGGCACGCTGACGGCTCAGCTGCCCGAGGGCGTGTCCTTCGAGCTGGACTTCCTCACCGCCGGCGCTTATCAGCCCAAGGAGGAAGCGGCCGCGACGGCCATCCGCTACGGCCACGGCGAGGACATGTTTGAAAACCTCGTCACCTATATCAACGCCATGGTGTTCCCCGTGGAGCTGAGCCGCACCGAGTTCACGATCGACCGCGCTTACGTCTCCGGGATCGTCGACAAGGCCGTGGACGAATTCGAGGAGCGCACGTCCGGCGAGAAATACAGCCTCGACAAGGAACATTCCACGCTGGAGTTCATCAAGGGCGCGGGAGAGCTCACGCTCGACCGCGAGGCGATCGTCGACAAGGCCTGCGCGCTGCTGCTTGCCGGCGAGCACGAGATGGAATGGACGGAGATCAGCGGCGAGCTGACCATGCCGGACTTCGCCGCGGTCGCCGCAGAACTGAAAACAGAGCCCGTGAACGCCTACTATGACGCGGAAGCCGACGAGATCGTCCCCGAGGTCATGGGCGTCGAGCTGGACACGGCCGAGGTCGAAAAGCTCTGGAAGGAAGCCGACGTGCTGGAAAAGGTCAGCGTGCCGATCACGATCATCGAGCCGGAGATCACAGCCGAGAAGCTCAGCGAGGTGCTCTTCCACGATAAGCTGGGCGACTGTCTGACCTATCTCTGGGGCAGCTCGCCGAACCGGATCTCCAACGTCCGCCTCGCCTGCAGCCGCTTTGACGGCATGGTCCTGCAGCCGGGAGAGACCTTCTCCTACAACGACGTCGTCGGCGAACGCACGGCGGAGGCCGGCTTCAAGGTCGCGCCGGTCTACAGCGGCACGGCGCATATGGACGGACTCGGCGGCGGCATCTGCCAGGTGTCCTCCACGCTGTACAACGCGGCGCTCTACGCCAATCTCCAGATCGATGAGCGCGTCTGCCATACGATGATCGTCGGCTATCTGCCGCTGGGCCTTGACGCGACGGTCGACTGGCCGGACACGAACTTCGTCTTTACGAACAACCGCGACTATCCCATCCGCATCAAGGCCGGCGTGGACGACGCCGGACGCAGCGTGACCATCGAGATCTGGGGCACGGACGTGGACGGCTCCTATGTGGACATGCTGCATTACGAATGGCCCTCCTATGACGAGACCTACCGCAATGAATACGGCATCGACGTCCAGGTCGGCTACGGCGCGCGTTCGATCCGCCGCACCTACTACGCGGACGGCAGCTATTCGGACGAGGACAACGTTTACAGCTACTATCATATCCCGGAGGACGAGATCAAATGGCCCGTGATCGAAACCTACGATGAGGACGAGGTCGAGATCGAAGACACCGGGGAAGAAGGATAAATCTACCGGCATACGCAGGAGAACAGGAGAGAAAGCAAATGGAAAAGAAGACCTTTTATATCACCACCCCGATCTACTACCCCTCGGACAAGCTGCACATCGGCCACGCCTACTGCACCGTGGCGACTGATGCGATCGCGCGCTACAAGCGCCTGCGCGGCTATGACGTGATGTTCCTCACCGGCACCGACGAGCACGGCCAGAAGATCGAGGCCAAGGCCAAGGCCGCCGGCGTCACCCCGCAGGAGTTCGTCGACCGCATCGTCACGGGCGAGAAGGGCATCCTCGATTTGTGGAAGCTGATGAACATCTCCAACGACCGCTTCATCCGCACTACGGACGACTATCACGTGGTCGCGATCCAGCGCGTGTTCCGCAAGATGTACGACAACGGGGACATCTATAAAGGCAAGTACAGCGGCAAATACTGCAAGGACTGCGAGAGCTTCTGGACCGAGACGCAGCTCGTCGACGGCAAGTGCCCCGACTGCGGCCGCGACGTGATGGACGCCGAGGAGGAGGCCTACTTCTTCCGTCTGTCCAAGTACGCCAAGCCCGTGCAGGACCTGCTCGAGACCGGCACCTTCCTCGAGCCGGCCAGCCGCGTCAACGAGATGATCAACAACTTCATCAAGCCGGGCCTGGAGGACCTGTGCGTATCGCGCACCAGCTTCACCTGGGGCGTGCCCGTGGACTTCGACCCGGGCCACGTCGTCTACGTGTGGGTCGACGCGCTGTACAACTACTGCACCGCGCTGGGCCTGTACAACGACCGCTATCACGACTTTGAGAAATACTGGCCGGCGGATGTGCACGTCGTCGGCAAGGAGATCGTGCGCTTCCACTCGATCATCTGGCCCGCCATGCTCATGAGCGCGGGCCTGCCCGTGCCGAAGAAGGTCTACGGCCACGGCTGGCTGATCATCGACGGCGGCAAGGTCTCCAAGTCCAAGGCGAACAACTCCACCAACGTGATCGACCCCTACATCCTCGCGGAGAAGTTCGGCGTCGACGCGCTGCGCTTCTTCCTGCTGCGCACCTTCCCCTTCGGCTCGGACGGCGCGTTCTCCAACGAGCTGCTGATCTCCACGATCAACACCGACCTCGCCAACGACCTGGGCAACCTCGTCTCGCGCACGACGGCGATGATCGAGAAGTACTTCGGCGGCGAGCTGCCCGAGGAGCGCGAGGCAGAGCCGCTCGACGACGAGCTGCTCGGCATGATCCGCGCCCTGCCGGAGAAGTACGCCGCACAGATGGACATCTATCAGCCGCATCTCGCACTCGAAGAGGTCTTCCGCGTCATCCAGCGCGCAAACAAGTACATCGACGAGACGATGCCCTGGGTGCTGGCGAAGGACGAGGCGAAAAAGCCCCGCCTCGCCGCGGTCATGTACAACCTGCTCGAGGCGCTGCGCATCAGCCTCATCTGCCTCACGCCCTTCATGCCCGAGAGCTGCGACAAGGCCTTCGCGCAGATCGGCGCGACCGAGTGCCGCAGCTGGGACGACGCCGTGTACGGCGCGCTCCGCGGCGAGATCCGCGTCCGCAAGGGCGAGACGCTCTTCCCGCGTCTCGACATGGACAAGACTCTCGCCGAGCTCGAGGAGATCTCCCGCCGCTCCAAGGCGCCGAAATCCAAGCCCGTGCTGCCCGACGTGACGATCGACGAGTTCGCCAAGTGCGACATGCGCGTGTGCAAGGTGCTCTCCTGCGAGGCCGTGAAGAAGAGCGAGAAGCTGCTCAAGTTCATGCTCGACGACGGCAGCGGCACGCCGCGCCAGATCCTCTCGGGCATCCACAAGTTCTACGAGCCCGAGCAGCTCGTCGGCAAGACGGTCGTCGCGATCCTCAACCTGCCGCCGCGCAAGATGATGGGGCAGGACTCCAACGGCATGCTGCTCTCCGCCGTCAAGGAAGTCGACGGCAAGGAGGAGCTGCACCTGATGATCCTCGACGACTCCGTCCCCGTCGGCTCTCAGCTCTGCTGAGCGCAGATTCTGGTATCTAGTATCTAGTTTCTAGTCTGTAGTGAATTATTAAAAACGGCAGGGCGAGAGATCGCCCTGCCGCAAAATGTGGTCACAGGAGGCAAACACATATGACCAAGATCGATATTTTCTCCGGCTTTCTCGGAGCGGGCAAGACCACGCTGATCCGCAAGCTGATCGCGGAAGCCTACAAGGGCGAAAAGCTGGTCCTGATTGAGAACGAATTCGGCGAGATCGCCATCGACGGCGGTTTTCTGCAGGACGCTGGCGTGGAGATCACCGAGATGAACTCCGGCTGCATCTGCTGCACGCTCGTCGGCGACTTTACGAAGGCCCTGCGCAAGGTCATGGACGACTTCGCGCCCGACCGCATCCTCATCGAGCCTTCGGGCGTCGGCAAGCTCAGCGACGTCGCGCGCGCCGTCGAGCGCGTGGAGGGCGCCGTCATCGGCAGCCGCGTCACCGTTGTGGACGCCTCCAAGGCCCGGATGTACGCGCGTAACTTCGGCGAGTTCTTCAACGACCAGGTCGAAAACGCCGACCTGATCGTACTCAGCCGCACCGACGCGACAGCCGAGACCAAGGTCGTCGCGGCGGCGGAGCTGCTCAAGAGCCTCAACCCCAACGCAAAGCTGATTTCCACCCCCTGGGACAGGCTCGACGGCGCGCAGATCCGCGAGACGATGGAGCACGACGCCCTGCACGAGGAGATGGAGCGCCTGCGCCATGAGCATGAGCATCATCACCACCATGATGACGAGGACGAGCACGAGCATCACCATCATCACCACCACGACGGGGAGGAATGCGACGATCCGGAGTGCGAGTGCCACCATCACCACGACGAGGATGAGGATGAGCACGGGCATCACCACCATCACCACCACGCCGACGAGATCTTCACGTCCTGGGGCCATGAGACGGCCCGCAAATTTACCGAGAGCGGCATCCGCGAGATCCTCGCGCAGCTCGACGACGAGGCAAAATACGGCGTTGTCCTGCGCGCGAAGGGCATCGTGGACGCCTCCGACGGAGAGTGGATCTATTTCGACTACGTTCCCGGCGAGATCGACGTGCGCCGCGGCAGAGCCGCGGTGACCGGACGCTTCTGCGTGATCGGCTCGAAGATGAACGAGGAAGCGCTGAAGGAGCTGTTCGGCCTTGAGTGATCGCAGAGACGTGCCCGTCTACCTCTTCACGGGCTTCCTGGAGGCGGGCAAGACGAAATTCATCCAGGAAACGCTGGAGGACCGCCGCTTCTGCAACGGCGAGCGCACGCTGCTGCTCGTCTGCGAGGAGGGCGAGGAGGAATACGAACCCGACCGCTTCGCGGACAGAAGCGTCTTTCTCCGCACGCTCGAGGACCAGAGCGAGCTTACGCCGGAGCATCTGACGGCCCTGCTGAAGGAGACCCGCGCCGAGCGCGTGGTCATCGAATACAACGGCATGTGGATGCTCGATCAGCTCTACGGCGCGATGCCGGAGGGCTGGATGGTGTATCAGGAGTTCCTCTTTGCCGACGCCACGACTTTTTTGAGCTACAACGCCAATATGCGCCAGCTCGTCTACGACAAGCTCAAAAGCTGCGAGCTGGTCGTGTTCAACCGTTTCCGGCCGGACATGGACCGGATGGCCTTTCACAAGATCGTCCGCGGCGCGTCCCGCCGCAGCGACATCGCCTATGAGATGGCGAACGGCAAGGTCGAGTACGACGACATCGAGGACCCGCTGCCCTTCGACATCAACGCGCCCGTGATCGAGATCGGCGACGACGATTTCGCCCTCTGGTACCGCGACATGTCCGAGGAGCCGAAAAACTACGAGGGCAAGACTGTCCGCTTCAAGTGCCGCGCACTGCAGCGCAAAAAGCTGCCGCCGCACACCTTCGTCGTCGGCCGCCACGTGATGACCTGCTGCGTCGAGGACATCCAGTTCGCGGGCCTCGCCTGTCAGAAGGACGACGTCTCGGACATCACCGACGAGAGCTGGATCATCCTGAAGGCCGAGATCCATTTCAAATTCTCCCGCGCCTACGGCAAAAAGGGCCCGGTGCTGACGTATCTCTCCCACGAGCTTTGCGAGCCCCCCGCCCAGCCCGTCGCGACGTTTTATTGAAAAACGAAAGAATGCCGGCCCCATTATCCCGCGTTTTCGGGAAAAAGGTCGGCATTATTTATATAAAGGAGTATAAATGGAAATACTGTTGATCGTCGTTGTGATTTTGATTGCCGTTCTTTTTTTGTTTTATAAAACCGACCAAAGCACTCTAAATACTCCAGAAGAGATAGCAGATAAAAAAGGACGGCAGGGCGAGGAAGAAGTTAAAAGAATACTTGCCGGACTCCCCAGAACGGAATATGTGGTATTGAATGATGTTCTTCTCCCGGCAGGGAACGGAACGACACAGGTTGACCACATTGTCGTGTCTTTGTATGGCATTTTTGTGATAGAAGCAAAGAACTACGCAGGCAAGATATATGGCACCCGCAACAGTGAAAAATGGTCGCAGTACTTAAACGGAGAACAATATAACTTCAGAAATCCGATTAAGCAAAATCTCGGTCATGTAATTGCGATCGAGAAAGCAACGATGGTCAGCAACAGGAACATCATCCCGCTGGTGGTCTTTACCGGAAACGCAACGTTGAAGGTCCAGGGCTGTGATGAAGTAATCTATGACGGCATGTTGTTAGAGACTATTTGCCGATATAAAGAAAAAGTCTTTACCGCAGAGCTGATGGAAGTCTACGCAAGGATTATTGACGACATAATTGAAGAAAATCAGGAAACCAAGAGCGCGCATGTCAATCAGGTAAGGGAAAAAATAGTCCGCAGGGATCAAGAAGTTAAAACCGGACAGTGCCCGCGCTGCAACGGAAGGCTTGTTCTGCGAAAAGGGAAATACGGAGACTTTTACGGCTGCAGCAATTATCCGAGATGCACCTATACGCTGAGTATTGCAGACAAAGAGAAAAACTGACGACGGCAAAGCCCCCCGCAGGGAAAACAGGGGCGGCTATTGCCGCCCCTGCGAGAAAAGCTGTTCGGAGGCTGACTGGCTTAATGTCAGCACAACGGAGGGGTGATTTGAAAGAGGGGATAAGCCCCTCTTTCATCGTTTCAATTAGGGGGAGTTTTGAGGGGGGAAGAAATCGAAATCTTCCCCCCTCAAATGTCGTTCTCTTTCCCCCTTTCTCTTGGACAAGCAAGAGAAAGGGGAACGTATCCCCATTCTATAAAAACTACTTCCTCATCGAGAATTCGCAGCCGCAATAGTTCTGGCGATAAAGCCCGTACTGCGCGGAGAGGGCGCGCGAGCGCTCCTCGCCGCCGCGTTTTTTGAAGTCCGAGGGCAGCCAATTCACGCCGAAGGCCTGTCCGATCTCTTCGCCGAGGGCGTTGATGCGCTCGGCGTCCTTGTGGCGCGAGACCGTCAGCGTCGTGCAGAAATAGTCGAAGCCGTACTGCTTGGCCAGCTTCGCGCACTCGACAAGGCGCAGGCGGAAACACTCTGTACAGCGCTTGGCGCCCTCCGGCTCGTTTTCAAGGCCTTCGACACGCGCAAGATAATCCTCGTGCTTGCGGCTCTCGGCCAAAACGGGCACGTCCTCGGCAAGGCCCATCTTCTCAATGAGTTCGAGCTGCGTGGCAAAGCGCCGGTCGAATTCCTCCTGCGGGTAGAGGTTGGGGTTGTACCACAGCAGCGTGACCTCGAAGTTCCGTATCAGGTTTTCCAGCACCGCGCTCGAGCAGGGGCCGCAGCAGCTGTGCAGCAGCACACGGGGGCGGCGGCCGCCGTTTTTCTCAACGATCCCGTCGAGCTCGCGCATGTAATGTCTCTTTTCCATGACCCGATCATACCACGCCAGGCGGAAAAAGAAAAGCGCTTCTTGATTGACTTGCCGCGGGTCGAAAGATATAATATTGTTATCAAGTCACCGGAGGTTTGGTTTATGGACAGCCGTACCGACAAACAGAACTATTACCTTGACATCGCCGACTCCGTGCTCGAGCGCTCGACCTGCCTGAGACGGAAATACGGCGCGATCATCGTGCGCAACGACGAGATCATCTCCACCGGCTACAACGGCGCGCCGCGCGGCCGGCGCAACTGCTCCGACATCGGCAGCTGCACGCGCGAGCTGCTGCATATCCCCTCGGGCGAGCGCTACGAGCTCTGCCGCTCTGTCCACGCCGAGGCCAATGCGATCATCTCCGCCTCGCGGCGCGACATGATCGGCGCGACGATCTATCTCGTCGGGCGCGACGCGCTGACGAACGAGCTGCTTTCGAATGCCATGT
>JAFSJZ010000090.1 GCA_017449185.1 Oscillospiraceae bacterium | reverse complement strand
CTGAGGTCATCACGCTGGTGGGCGAGGGCAAGCCGATGGACGAGATCGCGGCGGGCATCGAGATGGCGGTTGCGAAGCGCTGCTTCGTCATGGCGAAGAAAGCAGGCGCGACGGACTCGATCACGCTGACGGGCGGCTGCGCGAAGAACGACGGTCTGAAAGAGGCCATCGAGCACGTGCTGAAGCTCAAGGTCGTGAACCTGAAGACCGACCCGCAGCTGATGGGCGCTCTCGGCGCGGCCGAGTATGCCCGTCAGAAGGGCCTTGCCAAGAAGTAAGGTCTGATCGAAAGGAAATAACACCGAAAGGAGCATACTTGCTGCATGGATAAAATCTTGAAGTTCATTTTCAGCCTGATCAAAGTGCTTCTGATCGTGGTCGTCGTCCTGTTCGTCGTTTACTTCTGGAACCTCGATCAGAAAGTGCTCGGCTGGGCATATAAGCAGGTCAACCTGATGTTCGACCGCAAGAAAGTTGATCTGGTCTTCTAAAATCACCTATGGAACTGTTCAACACGCTCTTCAGGGAAACACAGACGCTGCTTGAGAAGGGCCAGCCGAAGGTATGGCCCTACCGCCCCGGCGAGGAGTGGAAGGATATCGGCAACAGCGAGCTGGTGCTGCAGAAGGACGCCGCGTTTGAACTCGGCGCCTCCGGCAAGGGTTCGGCGAACTACGTGCTCTTCACCTCATCGCCCGAACTCGTGAACGAGGACCGGGTTCTGCTCTACGGTCCGGATCTGAAGGATATCCACGGCGACTGCGATTTTGCCCGCATCGTACTGCTGCGCGTCGGCATGATCGAAGGCGACGACGAGAAGATTTACCGCACGCTCAAGGATATCGAGTTTGCCAAGTACCACGTCAACCTCGAGGGCTACATGATCCGCATGTCGCCGGAATCCTACCGCGAGCAGGTACGCGTCAGCCGTCAGGCACTGCGCAAGGGCATCAGCTTCCGGAGCATCGGCGCAAGCTATATCAAGGCCTACAAGCAGGATGAAAACGTGCTCAACGCAACGGTCATCTTCCTGACTCAGCCGGGCCTGGATTACGCCGCCATGAAGGCCAACGCCAAAAAGGCCGCCGACGTCACCGGCACGCTCACGCATATCCTCGAGGGTCTTCCGACCGACTGTTCGGTCTGCTCGCTCAAAGGCATCTGTGACGAGGTCGAGGGCATGAAGGAACTGCACTTCGGCGTCGGCGCGAAGGGAACCGACAAGCACTGAGAACAAGCGCAAAGCAAATCCTGTATCCACATTATAAACATCATAACAAGGCTGCCGCAGGAATCTGCGGCAGCCTTGAGACTGTATGCAATGCGGGGGGAAAGGGTTCGAAACGCAAGGGGAGAGCGAAGAGAGGGGACGGGGAGTCCCCTTTCTTCGTTCAATCACAGCAAAACGGGAACTTGCCTAAGAAGTTTCCGTTTTGCCCTTCAAGCAGTCGACAGAGTGTCGACTGCTTGAAGGCTGCCGCAGAAATCTGCGGCAGCCTTGAGACTGTATGCAATGCTGGGGAAAGGGTTCGGCGGTAATGCTTAAGAATTCTTTGGCTTGTGCTCCTTCAATTGAAAAGGGATGAGCAAAAGGGTATAATACAAACGATCCATACGATCGATTTCCCGGAGGAGCCAATGAAAAACAGACGAACAAAACCGAATAAAGAAGTCGGAAAACGCCGTCCGCGCAGCAAAGTGTATCTCTCCCTTGCGATGCTGCTTGCCGCCGCGGCGCTGCTGGCAACTCTGTGTCTGATTGCCTTTTCGTTTGCGTTTTCGCTGCGGAGCAGCGCCTATGCGATCCGGGACGATTTGAAAACCGTGCTGAGCTGCCTTGTCCGCCAGGATGCGGACAACGCTTTGGCAGCGACGGATTCTCTGGAGGAGGACCTCGGCAAGATGGACGCGCTGCTTGCCTCGCCGATCGGCAGAGCGGCCGCGCGCGCCTCGTTCACGCGTACGGAAATGAACGCCGTCAACGCTTTCTCCGCCGCAGGCAGAGAGACGACGGAGCAGCTGCTTCGTCCCGCCGTCGACTTTATGCAGGCGCATCCCGCCTCTTTCCGGACAGAGGAGGGCAAACCGAATTGGAAGCTTGTCGGAAGCTGGGTCGATTTTCTTTCGGAAAAACAGCCCGAACTGCTCCGCTTTTCCGCGACGATGGACGAGCTTTCAGCCATGCCGCTCGGAAAGCTGGAGAAGCGTCTGTCGGGGCTGCAGGCGGAGCTTGGCGCGGTCAAAAGCGTGACCCGCCTTGCGATCGAGGCGATGCCGAGCGTTATCAAGCCGACGCTCGATTATGCGCGGAGCCACCCGCTCTCCTCCACCAAAACAGAGAGGGGCGGGATCGATCTTGTACTGATAAACGGGTATTTCGATCTCTTTGAAAGCCTGTGCCCCGCGCTCGACAGCCTTTGCGGGGAGCTGTGTGAACTGCAGGACAGCATGCAGGGAAAAGACGGGAAAATGGGAGAGTGGCTGGAAAAGCTCTCGACTGTGCCGTACGACTATGAACAGGCAAAGCGCCTGCTGCCGGCAGTGAGGGCTTTCCTCGGCAGCGGAGAAAACAAGGTCTACCTTTTCGCCGCACAAAACTCTTCGGAGATCCGCGCCTCCGGCGGCTTCCCGGGTGCAATGAGCATCATCCGGATCCAAAACGGGGAGATCCGTGTAGAAGACTTCAGAACGGTGTATGACATGCTCTCGGCTTACGCCTCTGACGCCGCCGGGATCACGTCGGACGAGATAAAGCTCTTCAGCGACTGGTTCCTCGCGCCGCGAGACGCCGATTTCTGCCCGGACTATGAACGCGTCGCCTTCATCTGGGCCGAGGGCTACCGGAGCCGCTACGGCGAAAAGGTTGACGGGGTTGTCTCGGCGACGCCCGCGATCATCCAGCGGCTGCTTGCCATCCTCGGACCGGTGACGCTCTCGGACGGAAGCGTGCTGAACGGAGAGAACGCGGTGCATATGCTGGAATACGACCTGTATTACAACTATATGAGCGCGCAGGACAATGTGGAATACGGCAGGATCAGGACAGACGAGCTGTTTGCGGAGACGGCGAAAACGGTATTGTCCTCACTGACGGGCAATATCAACATCAAGGATGCGCTGAAATATTTTCATGTTCTCGAGCAGAGCGCGGCAGATCGCACGCTGATGCTCTGGCTTGCCGATGCGGAAGAACAGCAGCTCGTCCGCGACGCGGGACTGGACGGCGGCCTTGACCGGGACAGTACAAAGCCGCATGTCGGGATCTATTTCAGTCTGAACAATCCAAGCCGTCTCGGCTGGTTTCTGGACGTCGACCCGCAAATCACGGAGATTGAACGCCGCGAGGACGGCTCGCGCGTGTATTCGGTAAAGGTCAGCTTCACAAACACGATGACCAAAGACGAGCTGGACCGTGCCTCGGACTATATCGCCGGCTCGCTCAGAGGCATCGTTAAGGGGATTATCCACTTCTTCGCACCGGCGGGAGGGACGATCAGCGATGTGACCGCAGACGGAGGCCTGCACTTTGCTTATTCGGAATACGAAGGCCTTGAGCTTGCATATTCCACCGATATTTTTCTCTGGAACGGTGCGACCGTCTCCGCTGAATTTGTGATCACCACGGCGCCGGGCGAGCAGGAGGACCTTGGCCTGAGCATGACGCCGACACTGACGGCATACCGATAATTCGATCATCCAAGCGGTTGACTCATTGTCGACAGCTTGAAAAAGCCCTTCGGCCGGTCTCCGGCCAAAGGGCTTTTTCTGCTGTGTGCATTTGCACCGTTTGCTTCATCGTGCTATGGCTGCGGCCGAGACGAGCAGCGCGGCGGCAAGCGCACAGAGAGCGACATTCCAGAATACGGGAGGCGCCGAGCGCTTTTCTTCAAAGGCATCGTCCGAGAGCAGCAGCGCCAGAAGCGCGAAGAAAAGCGGCGTGGTGAAAGGCTGCGCCAGATTTACCGCCGCCTGTACGGCGTAACAAACGCAGGCGAGAGCTGTGGCCGTGCGGCCGCGCGAGGGCTCGCGCAGCGCCCTGCGGACGGCGCAGACGAGCAGCGCAAGGTATGCCCCCAGCCCAACGATGCCGCCCGTGAGCAAATAGTGCAGATACTCATTATGCGCGCTGTCGGTCACGGCGTCGGTGAAGAGCCGATGAGCCCTGTCCCAGGCGGCCACGGATCCGGCTCCGCCGCCGATGATCTTCTGCGGCAGGGGAGCCGAACGGAACATCTGCCAGAAGGAGACCCACTCCGCACCGCGGTCCGTGCCCCAGGAGGGAGAAAAGACGACGACCGAGGCAAGAGCGGCGGGAAGCCTGTCGTACCAAAGCGCATTGGCCAGGATCAGAAAGACCGCAAGCGCCGCGAGAAGCGACCAGAAAAGAATGATGTAAGCCTTTCGGATCTGTGTCAGCCGTCTGTCACCGACATGCCTCAGAGCGAGAAACGCGAGCGCGGAAAGAAGACAGAAGGGGAGAAGCAGCGCGGGAGAACAGATAAGTCCCGTCAACTTGCTCGGCCGGTAGAACGCCCAGCGCTGCATGACAAGGCAGAACAGCAGCGCGGCCGCGGCGGCGACCGTCCAGAGCAGCGGAACGCGGCGCAGAGCGGTCTCATTTTTGCAAAGGAGTGGCAGCACGGCCATGAAGCAGAGCACGCCCAGAACAAAAGCCTCGGTCCGCGCGGCCATGCCGCCGCAGAGCGCGAGCAGCGCACAGAAGCCGTAAGGCAGAGCGCTTTTCCGATCCTCCGCACTGAGGGCAAAATAGGCCGCCAGAGGCAGAAACAGCACGCACAGCGCACCCAGGAAGGAGACGTTGCCCACTGTCGAGAGAAAGCGGATCAATTCCTTCTCCGGCGAGACGGCGCGCAGACCGAGCAGATCCGCGCCGAAGATCTCGCTGATGCCGAGCGCTGAGGCGAGGGCAAGCGGCAGCAGCAGCGCGAAGCGCACGAGAGAAGACAGCCTCCCGAAGCGCCTCAGCAGCAGGAATACGCCGAAATACAGCGCAAAGCTCAAAAGACCCTGGAAGCGATTGTCCGCAGCCAAAAGACCGCCGGCGCTGCCGCGAAAGAGCAGGGTCGAAACGATGTGCGTCAGCGCAAAGACAGCGAACAGCCAGTCCGGAAGGGCAAGGGGGGAAAGACTGTCTCGCCCTTCGCGGTCGAAGCAAAGCCACAGGACCGCCGCAAGCAGGGCGGCTCCGGCGAGAAGCCAGAAAACAGTCGCCTTGGTGCGGGTGATGTCAAAATAGGCGTCATGAACCGTGAGCGGCAGCGCGACGCCCAGGAGCGAGAGATACACAGCGCACAGGATCTCGCCGGGCGTATTCTTTTTTGCAGGCGTGTTTTTCATGCAGAGCCTCACGTGTCCGGAATAAGGCAAGTATATACCACATCCGCGCGCTTTTCTACTTAAGAATTCAAAAAAACAGGGAGAGCAAAAGCTCTCCCTGTTTTGCGGACGTTGATTCAGCTGATGATATCGCGGGTGTCGCGCGCAATGACGAGCTCCTCATTCGTGGGGATGACGAAGACCTTGACCTTCGAATCGGGCGTGGAGATCATCACGTCCTCGCCGCGCTTGGAGTTGGCGGCTTCGTCAAGCTTGACGCCTAAGTAGCCGAAGTACTCGCAGATGCCCTTGCGGGTCTCTTTGCTGTTCTCGCCTACGCCGGCGGTGAACACGATCGCGTCCACGCCGTTCATGGCGGCGGCGTAGGAGCCGGCGACCTTGGCGACCCAGTAGTTGAACATGTCGAGCGCGAGCTTGGCCTTGTCAATGCCCTCGCCCGCGGCCTTGTCGAGATCGCGGAAGTCGGAGGAAACGCCGGAGACGCCGAGAACGCCGGACTTCTTATTGAGGATGTTGAGCATCTCGTCGATGGAGTAACCGTACTTGTTCATGATGAACTGGATGACGCCCGCGTCGAGATCGCCGCAGCGCGTGCCCATCGGCAGACCGACCAGCGGCGTGAAGCCCATGGAGGTGTCGACGCTCTTGCCGTTTTCGATCGCGCAGATGGAGGAGCCGTTGCCCATATGGCAGGAGATGATCTTCAGCTCCTCGATGGGCTTGCCCATCAGCTCGGCGCAGCGGGCAGAGACGTAGCGGTGAGAGGTGCCGTGGAAGCCGTAGCGGCGGATGCCGTCTCTCTTGTAATACTCATAGGGGACGGCATACATGAAAGCCTTGCCGGGCATGGTCTGGTGGAAGGCGGTGTCGAACACGGCGACCATCGGCACGTCGCCCATGACGGCGCGGCAGGCGTTGATGCCGGTGATGTTGGCCGGGTTGTGCAGCGGCGCGAAGGGGATGCACTCCTCGATCGCCTTCATGACCTCGTCGTTGATCAGCACGGAGGAGGCGAACTTCTCGCCGCCGTGGACGACGCGGTGGCCGACGGCGTCGATCTCCTGCATGGAGCCGACAACGCCGTATTCCTTGCTCGTCAGCTTGTCAATGACGGCAGCGATCGCCTCGGAATGGGTGGGCATGGGAACGTCTTCGTTGAAGACGGGCTTGTCGCCCACGAGCGGGCTGTGCTTGAGGTGACCGTCGATGCCGATGCGCTCGCACAAGCCCTTGGCCATCACGGTTTCGCTCTCCATGTCGATGAGCTGATATTTCAGGGAGGAGCTGCCTGCGTTGATGACGAGAATTTTCATGTGTTTTGTTCCTTTCTATTGAAAAGATTGGTTTTTCTGCGATATACTAACAGTACTATTTTAATACAACACAGGGAAAAAGCAAGCCCTTTTTCAGCAGAAAAAGAGCCTGGAGCATGACGTGAAGAGCGGAGGACGAGAGATGTCACTGATCGGCGTGGTGTGTGAATACAACCCCTTCCACAACGGACATGAATACCATCTGCGCGAGAGTCGGCAGGGCCGGGACGACGCGGGCGTCGTCTGCGTGATGTCCGGCGATTTCGTGCAGCGCGGCGAGCCTGCGATCTACTCGAAGTTTGCGCGCGCGGAGGCCGCCTGCTTCTGCGGCGCGGACGTAGTGTTCGAACTGCCGCTGCCCTGGTCGCTCGCCTCGGCCGAGGGCTTTGCACGCGGTGCGGCGGGGCTGCTCGCCGCGCTCGGCGCGGATACGCTCAGCTTCGGGACGGAGGCCGAGAGCCTGAAGGACCTGGATTTTCTCGCCGGAAGGCTGATCGAGCCGGAGACAATCGACCTGATCTGCGAAAAACAGGCGCAGGATGCCACGCTCTCTTTTGCTGCGGCGCGGCAGGCGGCGCTCGAGGATCTCTGCGGCCCGGCCGCGCGCCTGCTGGAGGAGCCGAACAATATCCTTGCGGTCGAATATCTCAAGGCGATCCGCACGATGCGTCTTGAGCTCACGCCTCTCGCCGTGCGCCGCGTCGGAAGCGCGCACGACGGGGATGGAGAGGGCAATAGCCGCTCGGCTTCCGCACTGCGCTCTCTGCTCCGCAGCGGGAGGAGCGCGGCGGAGTTCATGCCCGCCGCGGCAGCCGCCGTTTTTGAACGGGACACGGAGATGGGACGGGGAATGCCGTCAAAAGAGGTGTTGGAAACGGCAATGCTCTCCCGCCTGCGAATGCTCGACGCGGCGCGCTGCGCCGCGCTGCCCGACGCCTCCGGCGGCCTCGGCGAACGCCTGCTTGCCGCCGCGGCAGAGGAGCCGACCATGGACGCGCTGATCGCCGCCGTGAAGAACAAGCGTGTGGCCATGTCCCGCGTGCGCCGCGTCTGCTGCTGTGCCGCGCTGGGCGTGGAGAGCGGCATGGCGACGGGGATCCCACCCTACGCACGCCTCCTTGCCCTGACGGCGAGGGGACGGGAGATCCTCGCTGAGATCAAAAAGACAAGCCGGGTGCCGATCCTGACGAAGCCGGCCGCCGTACGGGAACTCGGAGGAGAGAGCCTGCGCATCTTCAGCCTCGGCGCGGCGGCGCACGATCTCTATGCGCTGGGCTATCGGGCACAGGAGGAGCGCCGCGGCGGCGCGGACTGGCGCAGCTCGCCGAGACTGATCGAATAAGAAAAAGAAAGATCCCGGAAAGCGATCGCTTTCCGGGATCTGTTTTAAGTATCCTGTTCGATGAGATTCTCGCCGGTGAGCAGGCGGCGGCTGTCGAAGAACACGCCGGAGCTGTCGGTGAGATAGATGCTGTTGCTGCCGTAGTTCCCGCCGCAATTCGTAACGCCGCAGCCGGAAAACTGCACGTTCTGCATGTTCTCAAGCCAGGCGCCGTAGTAACTGCAGTCGTAGATATTGCAATCGATCACGGACAGGTTCGTGCCCCAGGCGGCGCGGATGCCGATCTCGCCGCAGCCGAAGAGCCCGCAGCGTGAGACGGACACGCCGTCGCACCAGTTGAACTCCAGCACGTCGCCCGTGCAGTAGCCCGGCTCAACGCTGTGGCCGATCGTCATGTCTGTCAGCACGACGCCGCGGCAGTCCTCGAAGCTCAGCACGTCGGCGTAGCGCGGAACGGCGGAGACAAGCGTGACGCCCATGCCACTGCCGGACAGCGTGAAGTCTTCGAGATCAAACAGCACCAGCCCGGGGCCGTCGAAGGTCTCGACCCAATTGTAGTAGTCGCCGCAGCCCACCCCGTAATCGGAGGCTGTGGAGAGATCGAATTCCTCGCCGTCGAGATAGACCGTCGTGTGCGGCGCGATGGCGGCAAGCAGCTCGTCCACGGTCTGCACATGGACCTCCGTCCGTTCACCGTCCCATGCGGGGGCCGGATCGGGAGAAAAGATATCGCCCGGAGAGGCATAGCCGATATCGCCCGCCGTCGCATAGTACCCGTTCCAGAGATCTCCCGGCGTCACGTAGGGCGCGGGGCCGATGTATTCGCCTTCAAAAGGCTTGCGCTCCATCTGCACGAAGTCGGCAAAGGTCGCGAGCTCCGTGCCGTTTTCCGTCACCGCACAGCAGTAATCGTTCGAATAGCATTTCCCAAACGCGTTGTCGGAGAGCGCGCTGCCGCTGACCGTGACGCCGCCGTCATAGATCTGGAAGAGCGCTTCGGAGAACTTGCTCCCCGTCGCCTCGCAGCCGAGCAGACACACGGAAGAGGAATTCATCGAGTCGAGGAGACCGCTTCCGCCGCAGTCGCGGATCGTGCTGTTGATCAGCGCCAGACCGTTGCAGCTCGCCGTGCAGATGACGGCGACGCCGTAGTCGCCTCCACAGCGGAGGATCGCGCAGTCTCTGGCCTGTACGTTGGTACACAGCGTGGCGTTGAGCGCGGAGACCGTGCAATCGCGCAGCGTGCATTCTTCGAGCGACAGATGTGTGCACATCCAGGCGTTCACGGCCGTCGCGCCGCAGCCGAAGAGATCGCAGCCGCAGACGAGCGTATCCTCGCAGCCGTCAAAATACAGCACGTCACCGCAGCAGCTTCCCGGTTCACCGCGATGGCCGAGCGTCAGCCCCTCCAGCCTCAGACTCCGGCAGGCGCGGAACGTGATCACATTCGCGAAGGTCGCCCCGGTCGTCAGACGAGTCTCCTCCTCGCCGCGGCTTCGAATCGTCAGGTTTTCAAGATCACGGATCACAAGCGCGTATTCGCCGTCGCCTATCGCCTCCCAGGTGTAGGCGCCGAAGGAATAGGAAAAGCCGTAGTCCGGCGCGCTGTCGAGCGCCAGCTCGGATGCATCGATCTCAACCACGGTATCCGGCGCGAGCGCATTGAGCAGTCCTGCGACGTCCGTCACGACGACGGTGTTGGCCGTGCCCTCAGGCGAAGACACGCTTTCCGGAGTATCGACCGTGCCGCAGCCGGCAAGCAGCAGCGCCGCAAGCAGAAGAGAGAAAAGAATGCGGGTTGTTTTCATGATATTCACCCTTTCATAAGGGAATCGCTTTCGCCCCTCATTATCCGCAAAAGCGCGCTGCCCGTCAAGCAATTATCAGTTTTTTCAGAATTCTTCAGCTTTTCTTCCGCGGCGCGGGCGGTGTTTACAGGCAGGGGGAATTGTGATATGATATACAATCGGAAATCAGAACAAAAGAAGACTCTGCACAAAGTACGGAGACAAGCATGTTTGACAAGCTCGACGGACTGAAAAAGCGATATGAAGAACTCACGGCACGCATGGAACGGCCTGAGGTCTATTCCGACGCCGCGGCCTTCGCAGCATGCGAGCGCGAGGCACGCGAGCTGCGAGCGATCGTCGAGACCTACGAGGCGTATCTTGCCGCCGGTGAGGACATGGAGGCCGCTCGGGAGCTCGGTGACGAGGAGGAATTCCGCGCTGCCAAGGCGGCGCGGGAACGCTGCGAGAACGAGATCCGGCTGCTGCTCCTGCCGAAGGACCCCAACGACGGCAAGAACGTCATCATGGAGATCCGCGGCGGCGTCGGGGGAGAAGAGGGAATGCTCTTTGCCGCCGATCTGTTTCGCATGTACAGTCTCTATGCCGAGCGCCGCTCCTGGCGTGTTGAGGTCGCCAACTCCAGCCAGACGGAGCTCGGAGGTTATAAGGAGATCAGCTTTATCGTCGAGGGCGAGGGGGCCTGGTCCCGCCTGAAATTTGAGGCGGGCGGGCACCGCGTGCAGCGCGTCCCGGTCACGGAGTCCAGCGGCCGCATTCATACTTCGGCGGCGACGGTCGCCGTCCTTCCGGAGGTCGAAGAGGTGGACTTCCGCCTCGATCCGAACGATCTGAAAATCGATACCTACCGCTCCTCCGGCGCGGGCGGCCAGCACGTCAACAAGACCGAGAGCGCCATCCGCATCACCCACCTGCCCACCGGAACGGTGGTAGAGTGCCAGGATGAGCGCAGCCAGTATAAAAATAAGGACCGCGCGATGCAAATCCTGCGCGCCAAGCTTTATGAAGCCGAACAGGAAAAGCAGCGAAGCGCTCTCGCCGCCGAGCGCCGCAGCCAGATCGGCAGCGGCGACCGCAGCGACCGCATCCGCACCTACAATTTCCCGCAGAACCGCGTGACCGACCATCGCCTGAGCGGCGAAGGACGCAGCTTCAACATTGCCTCAGTGATGAACGGCGAGCTCGACGCACTCATCGACGCGCTCATCACTGCCGATCAGGCGGCGAAGCTGGCGGAACAGGCCTGACTTGAAAGAAAGAAAACCATGGAAACAAAGGTTTTTACAAATGAGCTTTCCGGAGCGGCGGAGATTCTGAAAAACGGCGGCCTCGTCGCCGTGCCGACCGAGACGGTCTACGGGCTGGCCGGAAACGGGCTCGACGCGGAAGCGGTCGAGAGGATCTATGAGGTCAAGGGCCGCCCTGCCGTCAAGCCCCTGTCGCTGATGGTGCCAAGCGCGGAGAGCATGGAGGAATACTGCCTCGACGTCCCGCCTCAGGCGAAGACGCTTGCCGCGCGCTTCTGGCCCGGACCGCTGACGATCGTGCTGCGGGCGAAGGAAACGATCCCGCCCGTCGTGCTCGCCGGGGGCGATACGGTAGGCCTGCGCTGCCCGGACCATCCGAAGACACTGGGGCTGCTGCGCCTGACCGGCCTGCCCTTCGCCGCACCGTCCGCCAACCCATCGGGAGAGGAGAGCCCGAAGAGTGCGGAAAAAGTGCTGGTGTATTTTAACGGAAAGATCGAAGGCGTTGTGGACGGCGGCCCCTGCGGCCTCGGACGCGAATCCACGCTGATCTCGCTTACCGAAAAGCCCTTTCGCATCCTGCGCCGCGGCGCGCTGGGTGAGGAGGAGATCGCGGACGCGCTCATAGAGGGCATGACGCTTGTCGGGATCACCGGCCCGAGCGGCAGCGGCAAGACTACGGCGCTGCGTGTGCTGGAGAGCTTTGGTGCGCTCCTGATCGACTGCGACGCGCTTTATCACGAACTGCTGGAAAACGACGAAAGCCTTGTTTCCGCTCTCGCGGAGCGTTTCCCTGACGCGTATACCGGCGGCGGGATCGACCGGAGGGCCTTGGCCGCGCAGGTCTTCGCCGACCCGGAGGAGCTGAAGGCGCTCAACGAGATCAGCCATCGCTTCGTCCGCGAGGAGCTTCAGCGCCGCCTGCGCGTCTGGGCCATGGCGGGCGGAACGCTCGCCGCGATAGACGCCATCGAATTGATCGAGAGCGGTCTGGGCGAGCGCTGCGACCTCGTGCTGGGCGTACTTGCCGGCAGACAGACACGCATCGCACGCATCATGCGGCGCGACGGATTGAATGAACGAAGAGCCGCCGCACGCGTTGACGCCCAAAAAAGCGAAGGCTATTTTAAAGAAAAATGTGATCACGTTCTGTATAACAATGGGGACGAGGATCAGTTTTCCAATACCTGCAGAGACTATTTTACGGAGGTTTTAAAAATCCATGGATGATCTGAGAGAGAAGCTCTTTTACGAGCAGAAAAACGGATATGACTTGATCGACACTGCCGAGCGCGTCCGCTGTGAAGATTACTGCGCGGAATATATCCGTTTTCTGAACAACTCGCGCACCGAGCGCGAGGCCGTCAAGAACGCCATCGCCGAGGCCGAGGCGCAGGGCTTCGTCGAGTACGTCCCGGGCATGGCCCTCAAGGCCGGAGATAAGGTCTATCAGAACAATCGCGGCAAGGCGCTGACGCTCGCTGTGATCGGAAAGAAAAGCCTTGCCGAGGGCGCCGTCATTGCCGGGGCGCACGTGGACGCGCCGCGCCTCGATCTCAAGCAGGTCACGATGTACGAGACCGACGAGATGTGCTATTTCCGCACGCACTACTACGGCGGGATCAAAAAATATCAGTGGGTCACGATCCCGCTGGAGCTGCACGGCGTCGCCGCACTGCGCGACGGCAGCACTGTGGAGATCACGCTCGGCCGCGAGAAGGACGAGCCGAAGTTCGTCATCACGGACCTACTGCCGCACCTGGCCGCAGACCAGATGAAGAAAACCATGGCCGAGGGCATCACCGGCGAGGGCCTGAACATCCTCATCGGCTCGGCTCCCTATGCCGACGACGGCAAGGACCGCGTCAAGCTCGCGGTGATGAGCCTGCTCAACGACCTCTACGGCATCACGGAGGAGGATTTCCTCAGCGCCGAGCTCGAGGCTGTCCCGGCCTTCGACGTGTGCGAGATCGGAATCGACCGCTCGATGATCGGCGGCTACGGGCACGACGACCGCGTCTGCGCCTACGCCGAGCTCAAGGCCATCTTCGACGTTGAAAATCCGGAGCGCACCTGCGTGTGCATCCTCGCGGACAAGGAGGAGATCGGTTCGGAGGGTGTGAGCGGCATGCAGAGCGCAGCCTTCGACACCTTTATGGAGGATCTGTGCGAGGCCCAGGGCGTCGCGCTGCGCCGCTGCTTCGAGAAGAGCTTCTGCATCTCCGCCGACGTGACCAACGCCTATGATCCGCTCTTCCCGGAGGTCTCCGAAAAGCGCAGCGACTCGAAGATCAACTACGGCATGGGCATCTGCAAGTTCACCGGCGCGCGCGGCAAGAGCGGCAGCAGCGACGCTTCGGCCGAGGTCGTGGGGCATCTGCGCCGTCTCTTCGCCCAAGAGGGCGTAGTCTGGCAGATGGCCGAGCTCGGCAAGGTCGACCAGGGCGGCGGCGGCACGATCGCCAAGTTCATGGCCAAGCGCAACATCGACACGATCGACGCGGGCGTTCCGGTGCTGAGCATGCACGCCCCCTTCGAGCTCGTCGCGAAGTTCGACTGTTACATGACCTACAAGGGTGTGCTCGCCGCCTACGCCGAAAAGTAAGGCGCACTCCGTATAACACAATATTATATTGTCTAAAACGGCCCGAAGATTTCTTCGGGCCGTTTCAGAACATATACAGACCCTTACTGCAATGATCTGACAAGCAAGGGGGATCTTTGAAGGGGGGCGGGGGAGCCTCCCTTCACGTTCAATCCCGGCAAAAACGGAAACTTTTTTGAAAGTTTCCGTTTTTGCGTTTCAAGCTGTCGGCACTTTGTCGACAGCTTGAAACGGCCCGAAGATTTCTTCGGGCCGTTTTGCTGTCTAAAACGGAGCAAGAGAGGAAAGAATAAGAGGGAAACTGCCAAAAGGAGATCTGACATGAACATAGGAAGCAACCTGCGTCGGGGACTTGTGAAAGCGATCGGCCTGACGCTGCTCACGGCCACAGCCGCGCTGTGTCTGCACGACGCGATGCCGCGCTCGGAGGCCGCCGCGCCGGAGACCGCAACGCTGCGGGAGAGCGCTCAGCCGGCGCTGAGCGTTTCGGCGCAGGAGAAAACGACGGCAGAGCGGAGAAAAAATGTCTATACGATCATCCTCGCCGGTATGGACGAGGTCAGCGGCAATACAGACACCATCTTGGTCGGAAGAGTGGACGCCTCTGCGCGGCGCATGGACTTTGTCAGCATCCCGCGGGACACCTATATCAACCGTGACTGGGAAGTGCGCAAGATCAACTGCGTTTACACCGCTGCGCAGAACGCGGGCCAAAGCGGGCTGGAGGCGCTGCGCACGGCCGTGCGCGAGCTCTGCGGCTTCGACGCCGACTGCTGCGTCGTCGTCTCTCTGGGCACGGTGACCGAGACCATTGATCTGATGGGCGGCGTATACTTCGACGTGCCCTTTGACATGGACTATGAAGATCCCGCGCAGGACCTGAGCATCCATATCCCGGCCGGCTATCAGCTGCTGAACGGCGAGCAGTGCGTGCAGCTCTGCCGCTACCGGAAAAACTACGTGAACGGCGATCTCGACAGGATCGCGCTGCAGCAGAGCTTTCTGAAGGCAGCCGCGCGGCAGTTCATCTCCCTCGGTTCGATCCCCAATCTCGCAAGGGTGGTGCAGTTGGCCGTTTCAAAGCTCGACAGCGACCTTACAGCCGCGAACATGGCCTATTTCCTGCGCTGCGCGATCCAGTGCCGTGCTGACGACATCAGGTTTTACACCGCGCCGAACGTTCCTGCCGACGCGGGCGGACTGAGCTATACCTTTATCGAAAAGGATGAGTGGCTCACGCTTCTCAACGACGCGCTCAACCCCTTTGATACGCCGATCGGAGAGGCCAATCTCGACCTTGTCTATCCGGAATACGGGCGTTTTCAATCCACCTCCGGCTTCATCCGCGGGAAGAGCTACCTCTATCGGTAAAACAAGCCGGGAAAGCACTGCTTTCCCGGCTTGATAGCTTTTCATTGTTCAGCTGTCGTATTCGCAGACGTAGGCGATGCGGCCGCGCCAGCCCCAGATGGTGTCCAGATCTCCGCGGCTGTCCCAGTAACTCCATCCGTCGTCGTGATTCCAGAGAATGATATAATCCTCGCTCGTGCCGTCGCCGTCTAGATAGGACGGCTCGCCGCGGGCCCAGAGAAGCATCTGGCGGTTGTTCGGGTCGACAGCGGAGTCGATCGGCTCGTTACGCTCCCAAACCAGCGTGTTGTTGTTCACATCGCGGTGGCAGCCGATCCACAGGAACTCGACGTCCTGTTCGTCAGCCAACGCGGTGATGCGGTCAAACTCCTCGCGCGAGTTGATCACGGCGAGATAGCCGCCCTTGCCGAGACACTGGTCCTGCGCGCCGACCCAGCTGAGGTCCGCACGTACAATCTCATAGCGATGCACGGGCTCGGGCGTGGGCTCCGGGGTAGGCTCGGGCGTGGGTTCGGGCGTGGGAACGACGGCGACGACCTCGGGTGTGGGCTCGGGCGTGGGCTCCGGCTTGTCCAGAAAGCCCCAGGTTTTATTGACGAAGCCGTTGTAGAGGAAAGCCACAAGGATCAGCGCCACGCACAGCCCGATCACGACAATGCCGGAGCGGCGGCGGTGCCGTTTCACCTTGCGGGTGATCTTTTTCTCCCGTTCGATGCTGTTCATGAACTGAATGGTCGGACGGTTGACGACAACGGGTTCCAATTCAGGATTCTTTTCTTCGACAAGCAGGGGAATAGGCAGATCGGGCTTTTCCGGCTGCGTCTCGCCGACGACCTTCACGTCGCTGTCGTCCGGCTCCTCCGCAGCGGGTGCTTCCTCGACGGGAGCCGCCTCGACGGGAGCCGCCTCGACGGGAGCCTCCTCAACGGGAGTCTCTTCAACGGGAGCCTCCTCAACGGGAGTCTCCTCAATGGAAGCCTCTTCAACGGGAGTCTCCTCAATGGAAGCCTCCTCAACGGGAGCCTCCTCAACGGGAGCCTCCTCAACGGGAATCTCTTCGAAGGGAGCTTCCTCGGCCAACTTTTCCTCGGCGGCTTCCTCACGGGCTGCCATGACCTCGAGCATCATGCGCTCATAGTCGCTCAGCTCGCTCTCGGGTTTATTGAAAAACTGACGTGACTTCTCGTCCATACCGATCGCACACCCCTTTGGAGCAATCTTTTTCTTGTACTTTAGGTTAACATATTCCTGTTTTGCTGTCAACGTAAAAACGCTCTTAAGATTGTGAATAATGAGCTCGGACAAGAAAAAAAGAGCAGCCGAAAGGCTGCTCTTTTTTCAGCGGCGAGGTGTCTTCAGAGCTTTTCCAGCAGATAGTCTCCGAAGGCCCGGCAGCTTGCGCCGTCCCGATGCCCGGTCACGACAACGCGCCGTTCGGTTTCGGTGCATACGCGCATGGCCTCCGCCAGCCGGTCGGCCTTCTGAGGAAGAGCGATGTGACGCAGCAGCATCTCCAGCGCCTTGAGGATGCTTGCGGGATTGGCATAGTCGCCCTCCCCGCTCTCGATCTTCCGGGGAGCGGAGCCGTGAATGGCTTCGAACATGGCATAGCGGCTGCCGATATTGGCGCTGCCCGCGGTGCCCACGCCGCCCTGGATCTGGGCGGCCTCGTCGGTGATGATGTCGCCGTAGAGGTTCGGAAGCAAAAACACCTGAAAACGGCTGCGTATCGCCGGATTGACCAGATTGGCGCACATAATGTCGATGTACCAGTCCTCGGTCTCGATCTCCGGATAGTCTGCCGCCACCTCATGCGCGATGCGGGAAAACATCCCGTCGGTCTTTTTCATGATGTTGGCTTTGGTGACGATCGCCACGCTGCGCTTGCCGTTGGCGCGCGCATATTCAAAAGCGGCGCGGGCGATACGGCGCGTTCCGGCGTCTGTCGTCACTTTGAAATCCATGCTCAGCTTGCCCGGGAGCTCAACGCCGCGGCTGCCCAGCGCGTACTCTCCCTCCGTGTTCTCGCGGAAAAAGATCCAGTCGATGCCCTCCTCCGGTACGCTCACCGGCCGCACGTTGGCGTAGAGATCCAGCTCCCGGCGGAGCGTCACGTTGGCGCTTTCGAGCGTACCGCCCTTGGGAGTGGTCGTGGGTCCTTTGAGCAGAACGTCGCAGGCCTTGATCTGAGCGAGCGTCTCCTTCGGCACCGCCTGCGCGCAGCGGAGCCTGTTTTCGATCGTCAGGCCGCTGATTTCCCGCAGTTCCACGCGGCCGGAGGCGATCTCCTCCGCCAGCAGCTTCTCGGCCGCCCGTCTGGCCTGCAGCATAATGATGGGACCGATCCCGTCGCCGTCCGCGAGACCGATGACAATGTGCTCGGCCGCGGCGTAGTCCCTGGACTCGGCGCACCGTGCCAAACGCTCCTGACGGAGCAGCTGCTCGCGAAGCAGACTCTCAAATTGCTCCTTCGCAGCCGCGATCTGATCTTCTCTCATTGTTCCGCCTCCCTGGTATAATTCAACAGTCCGCCCGCCTTCAAAATGGCGCGCTGCCGCGAGCTGAAAGCGCAGACAAGAGGGATCTCGGCGCCGTTGGCCTCCAGCGTGAGCGTTCCGCTCTCCATCCCGGCGTGGATGTCCCGCAGACGAAGCGTATCGCCCTGCCGAAGCCTGTCGTAGTCCGCGGCGTCGGCAAAGCAGAGAGGCAGGATCCCGGCGTTGATGAGGTTGGCTGCGTGGATGCGGGCAAAGCTCTTGGCAATGACCGCCCGAACGCCCAGATACAGCGGAGCAAGTGCGGCATGCTCGCGCGAGGAGCCCTGACCGTAGTTTACGCCTCCCACCAGAAAGCTCTCCCCGGCGGCTTTGGCGCGCGCCGGAAAGCTCGGGTCCACGCCCTCAAAGCAGAACTCCGCGATCTTCGGTACGTTGGAGCGATAGGGCAGGATTTTAGCGCCGGCCGGCATGATATGATCGGTCGTAATATTGTCTCCCAGCTTCAGCGTCAGTTCCGCGCAAATTTCATCGGCCACGGGACGTCCGGCGGGAACAGGCTTGATATTGGGGCCGCGCAGCACCTCCAGCTCTGCGGCGTCCTCCGGCCCGGCGGGGGGCAGAATGCCGCTGTCGTCGATGCGGAAGCTCGTCGGAAGCGGGATCACGGGCGCGGCGATCCCCAGGCTGCGGGGATCCGTGATCTCGCCCGTGAGGGCGGAGGCGACCGCCGTCTCGGGAGACACAAGATAGACCTTCGCGTCCCTGGTGCCGCTGCGCCCTTCAAAATTGCGGTTGAAGGTGCGCAGACTGACGCCGCCGGAATTCGGAGAGAAGCCCATGCCGATGCAGGGACCGCACGCGCATTCCAACAGCCGCGCTCCGGCGGAGAGGATATCGCTCAGCGCGCCGCAGTCGGCCAGCATGGTCAGCACCTGGCGGGAGCCGGGCGAGACAGACATACTCACCGAAGGCGCGATGCAGCGACCTTTGAGCATGGCTGCGGCTTTGAGCATATCGCTGAGAGAAGAGTTGGTGCACGAGCCGATGCAGACCTGATCGACCTTTACGCCTTTGAGACTGCTCACCGGAACCACCCGATCCGGCATGTGCGGACAGGCGATCAGCGGCTCGAGCGCGTCGAGATCAATGGAGATGATCTTCTCATAAGAAGCGTCCGGATCCGCCGAAAGCGGAACATAGTCCCGCTCGCGGCCCTGGGCCTTCAAAAAGGCCAGCGTGTTTTCGTCGGAAGGGAAAACGGAGCTTGTGGCGCCCAGCTCCGCCCCCATGTTGGTGATGGTGGCGCGTTCGGGAACGGACAGGCTCTTTACGCCCGCACCGCCCCACTCGATGATGCGGCCTACTCCGCCTTTGACGCTGAGGATGCGCAAAAGCTCCAGACTGACGTCCTTGGCAGTGACGAAAGGCCGCAGGCGGCCGCTCAGTTCCACCTTCACGACGCGGGGCATCGTGATATAATAGGCGCCGCCGCCCATAGCCACGGCCACGTCCAGACCGCCTGCCCCAAAGGCGAGCATGCCCAATCCGCCCGCCGTGGGAGTGTGACTGTCGGAACCGATCAGCGTTTTGCCGGGGATGCCGAAGCGCTCGAGATGAACCTGATGGCAGATGCCGTTGCCGGGGCGGGAAAACCAGATCCCGTGTTTCCTGGCCACCGACTGGATATAGCGGTGATCGTCGGCGTTCTCGAAGCCGGACTGGAGCGTGTTGTGGTCGATATAGGCCACCGAGCGCTCAGTCCTGACGCGCTCCGCACCGATGGCCTCGAATTCCAGATAGGCCATCGTGCCGGTGGCGTCCTGCGTCAGGGTCTGGTCGATGCGCAGCGCCGCTTCTTCGCCGGGCGTCATGCTGCCGGAGAGCAGATGCGCGGCCATGATCTTTTCAACAAGATTGCGCCCCATATCAAAGCTCCATTTCCGCCATGCTGGCACGGGCGTTCCGCGTGTGCAGCAGCGCCGCTTCCTCCGCCCGGTCCGGATCGTGGGCCGCAAGCGCTGCATAGATCGCCTCATGTTCCCGGATGGATTCCATCGCGCGGCTCTGCCGACTGATCGACGCCATGCGGAACTTGGTGATCTTTTTGTGCAGACGGCTGAGCACGTCGTAGAAGGCCCGGCTGCCGCCGGCGCTGTAGAGCAGCTCATGAAAGCGCGAGTCCAGGTTTTTGATCTGGTCGGAGCTGTCGCTGCGCTGCCGCTCACAGTAATAATTCTGCAGATCGAGCGTGTCCCGCATTTGCTGCAGCTGCTCGTCGGAGATGTTCAGCGCCGCGCGGCGGGCCATGGGGCCCTCCAGCTGCAGGCGGATCTCGTACATATCCATCATGTCTTCCCGGGAAATACCCACAACGATCATTCCGCGGGGAGCGTCCTCCATCAGCTTTTCCTGCTCAAGGCGGCGGATGGCCTCACGCACCGGCGTACGGCTCACGCCAAGCTCCGCCGAGAGTCTCTGTTCGCTGAGAAGCTCGCCCCGGGCATATTTGCCGGAGAGGATGTCCCGTTCCAGCTTTTCAAAGATCTGATCCGAAATGGAAATGCTTCTGTGTTCCATGTTTTTTCTCCTCTTGCTCAGCGTTTTGCCGGGAAACGATCCGGCGCAAGCTCGCTGATTTTGTCCTCCAGCTCCTCCGTCGCGAGGGAGGTGGTGCGGCCGTCGGCGTACTCCTTGTCGATCCACTCTTTGAGCGCCGTGACCAGCGGATCCTGCTTGGCTATCTGGGCGTCACCGCTCAGGTGATAATTTCGGTTGATCCAGAAGGCGATGCCCGCGAGGCCGGAGGTCTTTCCCACCGCCACCGTGGCCGGGCGGTTGAGGAGCTTTTCAGTATTGAAAATGTTGTAGATCTCCTCGTCCTTCAGCAGACCGTCCGCATGAATGCCCGCGCGGGTCACATTGAAGCTGCGGCCCACAAAGGGCGTCATCGGCGGAATCTGGTAGCCGATCTCGCGGCGGAAATACTCGCCGATTTCCGTAATGGCCGTGGGATCCATGCCGTCCAGCGAACCGCGCAGCGAGGCATATTCAAAGACCATTGCCTCCAGCGGCACGTTCCCCGTCCGCTCGCCGATGCCGAGCATCGAGCAGTTCACGCCGCTTGCGCCGTACAGCCAGGCCGTAGCCGCGTTTGCCACCGCCTTGTAAAAGTCGTTATGGCCGTGCCACTCCAGATTCTCGCTGCTGACGCCGGAATAGTGCTGCAGGCCGTAGATGATGCCGGCCACGCTGCGGGGCAGGGCGACTTCCGTGTAGGGCACGCCGTATCCCATGGTGTCGCAGGCCCGGATCCGTACCGGGATCCCCGCCTCCTCCGACAGGCGCATCAGCTCGTTGACGAAGGGGACTACAAAGCCGTAGAAGTCCGCACGGGTGATATCCTCGAGGTGACAGCGGGGCATGACGTCGGCCTCAAAGGCGTCCTTCACGGTGGCAAGATAGAGCTCCATAGCCTCCCGGCGGCTCATTTTCAGCTTTTTGAAAATATGATAGTCGCTGCAGGAGACAAGAATGCCGGTCTCGCGCACGCCGAGTTCCTTCACGGCGCGAAAATCCTCGCGGCTGGCTCGGATCCAGGTCGTGATCTCGGGAAAACGGAGACCGAGATCCTGGCAGCGGCGGATGGCTTCCCGGTCGCGGGGGCTGTAAATGAAAAACTCGGTCTGCCGGATGATGCCGTAGGGGCCGCCCAGGCGGGAGAGCAGCTTGAACAGATCCACGATCTGATCCGGCGTGTAGGGGTTCATCGACTGCTGTCCGTCACGGAAGGAAGTGTCCGTGATCCAGATATCCTCAGGCATGGACATGGGGACGCGCCGGTGGTTGAACGCCACCTTGGGCACCTCGTCATAGTCGTAAACGTCCCGGTATAATATCGGGTCCTTGACGTCCTGCAGGGAGTAGCGGTAATCGTTCTCCTCCAGCAGATTGGTTTTCGGGGACAACTCCAGCATGGTGAAACCTCCGTATATATGTATAATTGTATACACATATACCACCGCACTTGCATTTTGTCAAGGATCTTTGCACCCTTTTTGAGGACGGCCGATCAAACGATGGCAAGCTGAAAAAGCATGAATAGCCAACATGGGATTATCTTGACCAGATGATAGCGATATGGTACTGTTTAAATTAAAGAGGGCTGCCCTGTGTTTTTCTGCGCTTTCCCGGCCAACGCGGGAGGAGGGAACATAATCAAAGCGATCAACTTTCTTATAAAACCTGCCTCCGGCCTGTGCAACCTGCGCTGTCGGTACTGCTTTTACGCCGACGAAGTGAGCAAGCGGCAGTAGACCGGCATGGGCGTCATGAGCTCGCAGACGGCGGAGCTGCTGCTGGAGGACGCCTATCGCACGGTCGATCCCGGCGGAAGCGTGAGCTTCGCCTTTCAGGGCGGCGAGCCGACCGTTGCCGGACTGGATTTCTTTCGCTCCTTCACGGCGCGCGCCAGAGAGCTGAAGCCGCCCGGCGTGGCGATCTCCTTTTCCATTCAGACCAATGGGACGCTGCTCGACGGCGAATGGGCGCGCTTTTTCCGCGACGAGGGCTTTCTGGTCGGCATCTCGCTGGACGGCTTTCCCGATCTGCATAACGCGCACCGGATCGACGCCGAGGGGAAAGGAAGCCGGAACCGGGCCGTCCGGAACGCGGCCCTGCTGCAAAAGACGGGCGTCGCGGTCAACGCGCTCTGCGTCGTCACCGCGCAGTGCGCGCGCAGTCCGCAGAAGGTCTATGAAAACCTCAAAAAGCTGGGCTTTGACTATGTTCAGTTCATCGCCTGCCTCGATCCGATCGGCGAGGAACGCGGCGGACGGCCCTGGTCCCTGAAGCCGGAGGCGTACGGACAGTTTCTCTGCCGTCTCTTCGACCTCTGGTACCGCGACTGGGAGCAGGGCAGTTATCACAGCATCCGCCTGTTCGACGACCATATTCATCTGCTGCTGGGCGAGGCGGGGAGCACCTGCGCGACCTGCGGGAACTACGGCGCCTACTTCGTGGTGGAATAAACAGGAGGAACAGCAAATGCCGATGCAAATGGGTTTTCGCTGGTACGGCGAAGGAAACGACAAGATAAGTCTCTCGGACATCCGGCAGATCCCCGGCGTGAAGACCATCGTCTGGGCGCTTCATGACAAAATGCCCGGCGAGGTCTGGCAGAGCGAGGAGATCGAAAAGGTCGTCTCGCAGATCACCGCCGCGGGTTTCAACGCCGACGTGGTGGAGAGCGTGAACGTCCACGACGATATCAAGATCGGCCTGCCGACGCGCGACGCGCTCATTGAAAACTACATTCAGACCATCCGCAACCTCGCGGTTTTCGGCGTGAAGGTCATCT
>JAFSJZ010000089.1 GCA_017449185.1 Oscillospiraceae bacterium | reverse complement strand
GTGACCGAGGCCGATATCCTGGCGGGCGAGGTAGTGAACACGGCGACGGCGACGGGCACGAGCCCCGACCCGGATGAGCCCGACGTGCCTGTGGATCCGGGCGTGGATCCGGAGCCCACTGAGGATCCGAAGGGCCACCTGACCGTCACGAAGGAGACGACCTCCAAGCCGGCGAACGGCGAGGCCTACGCTCTGGGCGAGACGATCAGCTACAAGATCACGGCCACGAACGACGGCAACCTGACGCTCACTGACATCAAGGTCGACGACATCCTGACCGGCGACAGCTGGACGGTCGCGTCCCTGGCTCCCGGTGAGAGCAAGGAGTTCACGGCGAGCTATGTCGTGACAGAGGCCGACATCATCAGCGGCTCGGTCGTGAACGTCGCCACGGCGACGGGCACGAGCCCCGATCCCGACAATCCCGGCGTGGATCCGGAGCCCGGCGTGGATCCGGAGCCCACCGAGGACGCGGAGCCGAAGCTGACGCTCACGAAGGAGACGACCTCCAAGCCGGCGAACGGCGAGGCCTACGCTCTGGGCGAGACGATCAGCTACAAGATCACGGTCAAGAACGACGGCAACCTGACGATCACGGACGTCGAGGTCAAGGACGACCTGACCGGCGAAAGCTGGAAGATCGCGTCTCTGGCTCCCGGTGCGACCAAGGAGTTCACGACGACCTACACGGTCACCGAGGCCGACGTCCTCAACGGCAGCGTGAAGAACGTTGCGACGGCCGACGGCAGCAATCCTTCCGATGATCCGACCGATCCGGGCAAGGACGACGTCGATGTGCCCGTCGAGGACAAGAACGGCCACCTGACCATTGACAAGACCTCAACCTCCACGCCGGCGAACGGCACCGCCTATGAGGTGGGTGAAGTGATCACCTACAGCATCAAGGCGACGAACGACGGCAACCTGACGATCACGAACATCGAGGTCAAGGACGACCTGACCGGCGACAGCTGGAAGATCGCATCCCTGGCTCCCGGTAAGAGCGAGACCTTCACCGCGACCTACACGGTCACCGAGGCCGACAGAGCGAACGGCAGCGTCGTGAACACGGCGACGGCAACCGGTACGAGCCCCGATCCGGAGAATCCGGATCCGACGGTGGATCCCGGCAAGGATGAAGAGCCGATCAGGCAGAACTTCTTCACGATCAACTATGTGTTCGATTGGCCCGGCGATGCTGCGCCTGCCAATGCCCCCGCGGTTCCCGCTGCGGTCACGGTCACCGAGCATGAAGCCTTCACCGTCAGCACGGCCGGCTATGCGGACATCCCGTACGCTCTTGCTGAAAACGGCAATGCGATCACGGTCCTCCGCTTCAACGGCTGGGATACCAGCACGGTTGTGACTTCGGTCAACGATGTGACGGCCGATGCGACGGTCCACGGCGCATGGACGATCGAGATGGTGTGGTACACGGTAACTTACACCGACGGTGTGCCCGGCGAGGTGCTCTTCGCCGACCAGGTCACGACCACGCTCAGAATCGGCGCTGCGACTCCGGCCTTTGCCGGAACCCCGGCACGCGAAGGCTACACCTTCCAGGGCTGGGCCCCCGCGGTAACGGCGACCGTCATGGGCAACACTACCTACACCGCGCAGTGGGCTCCGATCGTGGTGCCTCCCGTGGAGCCTCCCGAGGAAGAGCCTCCCGTTGAAGACAACGGCAGAGGCGGCGGAGACGGACTGGGCGAGGAGATCCTCGACGATGAGACGCCTCTGGCCAACTTCACGGCCTGGGCCCTGCTCAACCTGATCGCGGCGATCGGATCTGTCTGCACCGCACTCGGCATGATCATCACCTTCTTCAAGAAGAAGAACGAGGATGAGAATGTTGTGAAGAGCGCAGAGGGCGCTGCTGAGCAGAAGGGCAAGAAGAGCAAGTTCTTCGGCCTGATTCCGGCGGTTGCATCCGTTGTGATCTTCCTCCTGACCGAGGATATGTCCGCGCAGATGGTTCTGACCGACAAGTGGACGATCGTGATGGCCTGCATGCTTGCTGCGACCGGTATCACCGCATACTTCACCCGCAACAAGAAGGCAGAGCCTGAGAAGGCCGACGAGGCTTCCGTCTGATCACACTTGATCGGAAGCTGACCTAAGCAAAACAAAAAAAGTTCTCCCCCGCCTGAAAAGGCGGGGGAGAATTCCGTTTATAAAGAAATCAGCGGTACGGGCAGGCGCGGATCAAATGCGAAGGCTGCGCACAGGCTTTATACAGGGCGTTTCCCCGGCCTTTCAGCTTACGCAGCATTTCCCATATACTGATAAGCGAAAAACAAAGCAGAGGCTGTTCTGTGATCTCACAGAGCAGCCTCTGCTTTTCCGTCTTTGTTATCCGTCTCTTCTCTGCAGCGCGTGCAGCACGCCCCAGATCGCGCCGAAGGCGACGCCGGCGATCGGCCAGACGAGCCAGGTCTGATCCCAGCGGCCGCTGAGGAAGCTCCAGGCAAGGTATCCGGCTGTGACGAGCAGCCAGTAGCTGCCGGAGAGCCAGGCGTACTTTTTCTGGATGGCCTTGTTCTCACGGCTGTAATCATCCTCCTCAAGCAGCTGACGGAAGCCGTCCCAGATGATGGCCGAGCGGACGATCAGCAGCACGCCGACGGCGACGATCGCCAGCAGCAGGGCGATCGCGGCGACGTGGGCAAAGCTCTCCTCTCCGAAGAAGAAAAGGCTGAAGAAGAGCGGCAGTACCGCGACGACGCAAAGCACGATCCCGATCGTGAGCTGGCGCGAGAAGGTCGGGCGGAAGCGCTCGCGGCGCTCGCGCACCATGCCGTCCACGCCGTAGAGCGTGTCGATCGGCTCGCTTTCGAGATATTCAAATTCCTTGCCGCGCAGGGAACTGGTGACAAAGAGGGCCACCGCGCAGCCCACGAGCAGAAAGAGGAACACCAGCCCCAGCCCGACGGCCTGCGCCTCGCTCAGAGCGAGCTTGCCCATATCCTGCGCTCCGCCGAGCAGGATCAGAACGATGGGCGAGAGGATGCACAGCATCACGCCGACGGCCACGCGCACGGAGTTCTGCTCGCGCACCTGCAGGAAGGCCGAGGCCTCCTCCATCGACACGGTACGCAGCGTGCGGTCAAGATCCGCGCTCTCCGCGATCTCTGCCTGCTCGAGCTCGTCTTTCAATAAATAATCGGTGCTGACTCCGAAGATCTGCGAGAGCAGCACGATGCGCCCCATGTCGGGGACGGACTGCGCGCTCTCCCATTTGGAAATGGACTGACGGCTCACGTCCATCTTTTCCGCCAGCTCCTCCTGGGACCAGCCGTTCTTTTTCCTCTGTTCGATGATCTTGTCTGCGAGTATCATTTTCTCAAACTCCCTTCCTTCCGGATGAGTCAAGCATAGCGTTTTTTGCGTTTGCATGCTACAAAGCGGGCTTGGAAGTCCCGCAACTGCCGGTTGCAACTCCTTCAAAAGGCGCTTGTCAGAGCAGTTTCAGATATTTTTTCAGGGCAGTCGGGACGGAGTAGCTTCGGCGGATCTCCGCAGGGCTCTCCCAGACGTAACCCGGCAGCTCCCGCGGCAGGTCGATGATAAATCCGCGCATCCGCCACTCGACGTGCGTAAAAAGATGCTTCGCCTCGCCGCAGGGCGAGACGCTCTCCGCCTCCGGGAAGAGGGCGCGCAGTTCTTCCTCCGTGCGGAAGCCGTCCAGCGAGGGGAACTCCCACAGTCCGGCGAGCAGGCCGCTGTCCGCACGGCGGCGGATGGCCATCCTCTCTCCGCAGCGCAGCAGCAGCACGGTGCGCTCCTCCACGCGCCGCTCCTTCGGAGCGCTGCGCAGGGGATAGCGCTCCTCCTCGCCCGCCGCGTGGGCGCGGCAGAGCTCTCTCAGCGGGCAGTCTCCGCAGCGGGGCGGCGTGTTGGGAAGACAGACCGTCTCGCCCAGCTCCATCAGTCCCTCGGTCACGAGCGCGGCCTGTTCACCGGAGGGGTAATACGCGCGCAGCAACTCGGCGACGGAGCAGCGCACGGCGCCGTTCAAAACGTCCCGGCCGTCGGCGAGCAGACGGGCGGCCACGCGCAGCACGTTGCCGTCCACGGCGGGCTCCGGCAGGCCGAAGGCGATCGAGGCGATCGCCCCGGCGGTGTAGTCTCCGATCCCGGGCAGCTTTTTCAGCGCCTCCGCCGAGGCGGGCAACTCCCCGCCGTAACGCTCGACGACGAGAGCCGCGGCTTTTTTGAGGTTGCGCGCGCGGCTGTAATAGCCAAGGCCCTCCCAGAGCTTCAGAAGGGCGTTTTCGTTGACTTCTGCCAGAGAGGGGATATCCGGCAGGGCGGCAAGAAAACGCTCGTAATAGGGGATCACAGCCTCAATGCGCGTCTGCTGCAGCATGATCTCGGAGATCCACACGCGGTAGGGCGTGGGCGCATCCCGCCAGGGCAGCGGACGGCGCATGGCGGCGTCCCAGTCCGCGATCCGCGGCAGCGCCTGCTCGATGATCTCCCGGTCCGTCATGTCCCGCGCCTCCCTTCGTTTGATGAAAAGATTATATCACCCTCATTTTGCTGTGGCAAGCGCGGCGAGGGTCTGATATAATGGCAGTCGGGAAAGGGGTGAGCGCGATGTTCAATAAAGAGATCCTCGGCAGCGTGACGCTTCAAACAGACTGCGGCGCATTGAGGGGAAACGAGCGGGAGAACTGCCTGGAATTTCTGGGCGTACCCTATGCCCATGCCGGGCGTTTTGAATATGCCGTTCCTGTCGAAAAGTGGGACGGCGTGCTCGACGCGACGCGCCCCGGCCCCGCCTGCCCGCAGAACCGCGCCTGGCACGAGCACCTCGAGAATCCCACGCGCCGCTTTTACAAGCGCGAATTTCGCGAGGGCAGCGTCTTCGTTTACGATGAAGACTGCCTCAATCTGAATATCTTTACGCCGAAAAAGGCCGAGGGCTGCCCGGTCATCCTCTTTTTCCACGGCGGAGGCTTCGATTCCGGCATCAACTCCGAGGATCCTTTCGACGGCGCGGCCTTTGCCGCGCGCGGGATCGTCACGGTCTTCGCCAATTACCGCCTCGGGCCGCTCGGATGGCTGACGCACGAGGAGATCAGGGCCAAAACTGGCCGCGACGGCAATTTCGGCCTTGACGACCAGCTTGCGGCCATCCGCTGGGTAAAACAGAACATTGCCGCCTTCGGCGGCGACGGCGGGAACATCACGCTGCTCGGCCAGAGCGCGGGAGCCATTTCCATCCAGTACCATTGTCTGAACCATGCGAACGCGGGACTCTTTCGCCGCGCCGCGATGATGTCCGGCGGCGGGATGTTTCCGCGCTTCGCCCTGCCGCGCCGTGCGGAGGATACGCACGCCTACTGGCGGGACTATATGGACGCCGCGGGCTGTGCGACGCTGGACGAGCTTCGCTCGGCCTCTCTCGACACGCTCTTCGACGCGGTGGAGGAGATCAAAAAGCGCCGCAAAGACAGCATTTACAACACGATGCCCGTGATCGACGGCGTCCTGCTGCCCGCCCCGGTGGACGAGCTGATCAAAACGCCGCTTCCGCTCGATTATCTGCTCGGCTTTACCAACACGGACATGTACGCGCCGCTCATGGCGTATATCGCTCTGCGTTTTGCCCGGGCAAACGGCGGCTATGTCTATTTCTTCGACCTCGACGCGCCGGGAGACGGAAACGGGGGTTTTCATTCGAGCGACCTGAGATATATGTTCGGCACGCTCGCCTCGAGCTGGCGGCCCTACGGCGCGCGGGATGAGGGGGCTTCCGGACAGCTTCTCGGCTATCTTTCGAACTTTGCCCGCACGGGCGAGCCCAACGGCCCCGGCCTTCCCCCGTGGGAGAGGACGGGAAAAGGCCGCGCGCGCGTGCTGCGCATCGCGTCGGAAAGCACAAAAATGAGTTATGTAAACTATTGGAGGCTGAGCTCCAACTTCCTGAAAAGGGGGGATCCGAAGGCATGAAATTCGACCACCGCTTTGAGCTGCTCGAGACCGCGCCGTCTTGCCGCGTCTATACCGCGGACGGCGTGACGATGAGGCTGGATTTTTTGGAGGACATGCTGCGCGTGGCGCTGCTGCGTCCCGAGCTCCCCCTCGTCCCGACCTGGAGCGTCTGCCCGGAGGGAGAAGTCCCGCTTGAGGGGCGGGACAAGCTCTCGACCGAGGGCTTTCGACTCGCCTGCCCGGAGGTGGCGGAGGATGCGGAAACAATCCGATTCTGCCTCGGCGGCGCGGACTTCGTGATCGGGAAGAAAAACTTCCGCATCACGGCGCGGAATGAAAAAGGCCTCCTCTATGCCGACCGCGGCGGCCTTGCCTACAACTTCGACGGCGAGCTGGGCGAGGGCTCGGCGCACTATATGCGGCGCGAGGAGGGCGAGCGCATCTTCGGCCTCGGCGACAAGGGCGGGAAGGTGAACAAGGCCGGGCGCAGCTTCGCGCTCGCGGCGACGGACGCGATGGGCTTTCGGGCCGCGAGCAGCGACCCGCTGTACAAGCAGATCCCGTTTTTCATCTGCGAAAACAGCGCCGGGAGCTACGGGGTCTACTACGACACGTATTCCAACGGCCGCGTCGACTTCGGGCAGGAGCACGACAACTACTTCGAGCCCTTTTCCTCCGTCCGCTTTGAGGAAGAAAACCTGGTGTTCTATCTCATTCTCGGGACAACGGCGCAGATCGTGCGTCGCTTCACCGCCCTCTGCGGCGGCGCTGCGGCCGTGCCGGACTGGGCCTTCCGCTACTGCGGCAGCACGATGGAATACACCGACGCGCCGGACGCCGACGCGAGACTGCGCCTCTTCGCCGAGAAATGTGAAGAAAACGGCGTCCGCGCGGGCGGTTTTTACCTCTCCAGCGGTTATACGCAGATCGGGGAGAGCCGCTGTGTGTTCCACTGGAACCGCGACAAGATCCCCTCGCCGGAGGGGCTTTCTGAATTCTTCCGCGCCAGAGGCATGGAGCTGATCGCAAACGTCAAGCCCGCCTTTCTGGCCGAGCACCCGTTCTATGACGAGCTGGCTGCAAAGGGCTATTTTCTGCACGATGCCGACGGCAGTCCGGCGTGCTTCCCGTTCTGGGGCGGCAGGGCGAGTTATCTGGACTTCACGAATCCGGGCGCGTATGACTTCTGGAAAGCCTGTGTGCGCGCGCAGCTCGTCGAAAAGGGCTATCCGCATATCTGGAACGACAACAACGAATACGACGTGCTCGATCCCTCCGTGCTGGCCGACGGCTTCGGCCGTGAACTGCCCGCCCGTCGTATCCGGCCGCTGTTTTCGTATCTCATGGCGCGCGCCAGCCGCGAGGCCTGTCTGGAGGCGATGGGCGAGGACTTCGTGCCCTTCAATGTCTCCCGCTGTGCCATCGCGGGGACGCAGCGCTCCGCCACGAGCTGGACGGGCGACAACCTCACGGACTTCGACGATCTGCGCTATAACCATTATCAGGCGATGACGATGGCGCTGACGGACTTTTCTTTCTTCGGCGCGGATATCGGCGGCTTTGCCGGGCCGCAGCCGGACGAAGAGCTGTTCCTGCGCTGGCTGCAGTACGGGGCCTTCACGCCGCGCTTCGTCCTCCATTCCTGGAAGCCGGGGGCGGAGAGCACGATGCCCTGGCTCTATCCCGAGCTCATGGACGCGGTGAGAGGCATCTTTGATTTGCGTGAGCGGCTGCTGCCCTATCTGCAGAGCGAGTACGAGCGCAAACGGAGGCTGTACGAGCCGCTCATGTATCCCGTGTTCCTCGCCGAGCCGGGCTATGACTGCGAGAGCGACTGCTTCTTCTGCGGCGACGCCGTCCTGGCCTGCCCGGTCTTCGACAGAGGGGCGAAGGCCGTCACGCTCACGCTGCCGCAGGGCCTCTGGCGTCTGCGCGGAGAAGGGGAGACGATCCCCGGCGGGACGCGGCTGAGCGTGCCCTGCCTGCCGACGGATCTGCCCGTATGGTTTGAAAAGCTTTGAAAAAGGGCGAAAGCCCATGGCCGGCGGCGATCCGCATCTTTTGACAGCTCATCAGTCAGCCTGACGGCAGCCAGCTTCCCCTCAAGGGGAAGCCCAGGACACCTCATCAGTCACGGCGCTTGCGTGAGACGCGCCGCGACAGCTGTCTCGCTGCGGCTCGGTCACGCTGCGGCTCTGACATGCCCCCGGCATGTCATTCACTCCCGCAGCGCCGCTTCGCTGCCTCAAAGGGGAAGCCAAGAGAGCTCGAACACGGGGGCGGTTGAGGTATTAAAAAGCCTTCCCCTTGAGGGGAAGGTGGCCGAGCGCAGTGAGGTCGGATGAGGTGGAGCTGTACGCTTGTCCACATTCATAACGAGCATCGGATTTTGCACCCCGAAATCCGGGAAAGAGCGACAAAATCGGCGTGACCATCATGGTCACGCCGATTTCCTGCTTTTTCAAGTGGCAATGATCTGCCTCAAAACAGCTTCCTTATGGAGGGGGCCCCGACAGGGAGGGCTTTCTGTTTTGAGAAACGGCGATGATCAGATCTCGATCGTGTTGTTTTCGTAGTGCTCTTTGAGCTTCTGCTCCTTCTGCGTCTGCAGCTCCTCCACCTTTCTGCGGGAGAGGGGATACCAGATAAAGAGCATCAGCGCCATCAGGCCGAAGAGCACGGCGGGGATGAGCGTCGCGAGGTCGTACATCCGGCGCAGATTCTCCATCGTTTGCACAGCGCCCTTTTCGACCTTGTAGTTCATGCCCAGCAGCGCCCCGTTGACGCAGACCGCAGAGAGCACCTGGCCGAGCTTGCGGAAGAAGTTGAACACGGAATAGGCGGTGCCGTCGTCGCGGCTGCCGGTCTTGACCTCGATGTCGTCGATCGCGTCCGTCACCATGGCCCAGAGCTGCATCACGAGCGTGGTCAGCCCGCAGCCGCTGACGAAGCAGAGCGCGAGAAAGACCCACATCAGCACGTCGGGATCCATGCCGCGCAGGAAGAACAGCACGAGGTTGGCCGCAGCCGCTGCCGCGACGCCCCAGGCGCAGATCTCCTTCTTTCCGATCTTCCGGGCCAGGTTCGGCAGGATGAACATCATCACCAGCATCGGCGAATAGGTGCAGGCCTGCGAAGCCAGATTCATCCAGTTGGCGTGGAAGTAGTCGTCAAAGAGGTAGGTATAAAAGCTCTGTGTGAACATCTGCCCGGAGAGCAGCAGCATCGAGATCAGGCTTACGGACACGAAGGCGCGGTTTTGGAACAGCAGGCGCATCACGCGCAGCGCCGCGCCCTTCTCCGTGTTCTGCGGCTTGGTCTTGACGCGCTCGCGGTTGAGCGTGAAGGCGACGACGAGCATGATGAGCGAGCAGATCGCCATGATGACCACGCCGCGGATCACGGGCGCGTACTGCATGTCGGTGATGGCCTTGCCGTTCTCGCCCAGGACCACGTTCCCGTTGGCGTCCAGACGCTTGGAGTAGGCGAAGGAGGCGATCAGCAGCACGGGGATCGAGCCGAGCGCCGCGCCGATCGAGCGCCAGACCGAGAGGCGGCTGCGCTCGTGCGCGTCGGTCGTGACGACCGAGGCCAGCGAACCGAAGGGGATCTGCAGCACGGTATAGGCCATGCCGAAGAAAATATAGGTCACGGTGGCGTAGAGACAGGTGGCGAGCAGGTGCCCCTCCTCGCCGATGCCGGGCAGCTTGAGGAACATCAGCACCGCCGAGAGTGCGAGGGGCAGCGCCGCATACAGGATCCAGGGGCGGTAGCGCCCGAAGCGGGAGGGCCGGACCGTGTCGCAGATGCGGCCCATGATCGGGTCGTTGATGCCGTCCCAGACACGCGCGCCGATGAACATCAACATGATGAACAGGGGACTGAGATGGAAAATGTCGGTGTAGAATTTCTGCAGCAGGGTCGTGACCAGGCTGAAGACCAGACAGCCGGCGGCGTCGATCATCGCGTAGCCGACGTAGTCCTTCGTCTTCAGACCGCTGGTGCGGGCGATATAGCTCTCGTTCATGTTTCAAGCCGTCCTTTACCAGTCGATTTCTTCATAGATCTGCCGCAGCCGGGCGATCTCTTCCTCCGGCAGGGGCAGCTGAGCGGGATTGTTGCCCGTGCGGTAGCAGGCTTCAAAGTAGGGAATGAGCGTCACATCCGTGATCTCGGGGCGGATGTCCACGCGGGCGTAAAGTCCGTTGTCCAGTTCAAAAAGCGCGTGATCCCGATACCAGCCGATATAGGAAACGATCCGCGGCTTGCGGTATGGCTTTTGGCTGAGCGCATAGAGCTCCGGCGTGTCGGCGACGAAAATGACCTCGAGCGCGCGCCGTCCGGCCTCGGCAAAGGCGATCTTTACGGCCTCCTCAAGCGGAAAACGGTAGGCTCCGGCGGAGAGAAAGGGCATGGCAAGCGTGTGACAGCCGCTCGCCTCTGAGAGCGTGAAAAGACTGTCATAACAGCGGTGCAGCATCAGCAGCTCATTGGCCTTGCCCGTGAGCCAGACCGGCGCGGACACGGCGAAGAAATGGGCAAAGGGCAGAGCGCAGGGCTCGACCTCCGCGGTGCTGCCGACCGGGATCAGGCGTCTGCGCCGGATCGCGGCGCGCAGCTCGTCGCCGCCTGCTTCTCCGATCGCGCGGCAGACGGGCGTCTCGCTGAGCTCCAGCGAGAGTGTCACGCTTGCAGCCGCCGCATCGGCGCGCAGGGAAAGGATATCCTCTTGTGTGACACGGTATGACATCTCGTCAGCTCCTTTGCCCTTTCATTTTACCGCTTGCCCTCCGGATTGACAAGCCAAACTTGGCAAAGCGCCTTTTTTGTGGTATGCTTTCTTCAATCAGCAAACCGGGGAGAGAGGCGCATGAAGGACTATCCCATTCTCAAAAACAAGTTTTTCTTATACCTGACCGAGTTTTTCGCGGGCGTCTCCGTCATGGCCGTCGAGCTCGGCGCGAGCCGTCTGCTCGCGCCGTATTTCAGCTCCTCGCAGATCGTCTGGACGATCATCATCGGCACGATCATGATCGCAATGGCGCTGGGCAACCTCTACGGCGGCCGCGCTGCCGACAAAAACCCGGATCCGGCGCCGCTCTATCGCCGCATCCTCGTCGCCGCAATTTGGATCGCCGCGATCCCGGTGCTGGGGCGCTATGTGATCCTCGGCGTGTCGGGACTGCTGATCTTCACGGTCAGCACGAACTTCCTCGTCGTCGCAGCCTTCGTCTCCTGCATGGTGATCTTCGTTTTTCCGCTCTTTCTGCTCGGAACCGTCACGCCCTGCCTGGTCAAGGCCGTAACGGAGAGCCTCGACGAGGGCGGCCGCACGGTGGGCCGCCTCGGCGCCTGCAACACCGTGGGCAGCATCCTCGGCACCTTTCTGCCCACCTTCGTCACGATCCCGACCGTCGGCACCTCCGTCACCTTCCTGATCTTTGCCGGCATCCTGCTGGCGATCGCGCTGGCTTTCTTTCTCAGTGCGTGCCGCGGCCTGCGCGCGGCGATCATCGCCCTTGTGCTCTTTATCCTGTGCGCGATCTTCGGACGGAGCGACGCCTTCGCCTTTTGGGAGGACGACCTGAGATATGAGGGCGAGTCGGTCTACAACTATCTGCAGGTCCAGGAGGACGAGAAGAGCGTCGTGCTCTCGACGAACGTGCTCTTCGGCGTGCAGTCGGTGATGATGAAGAACGGCGAGATGACGGGCATGTATTACGACTACGCGCTCGCCGCGCCGGTGATCTGCGGCGCGGAGGCGCCCGAGATCCTGATCCTCGGCAACGGGACGGGTACCTACGCGGCGGCCTGTCTGCGGTATTTCCCCGGCGCCTCGGTCGAGGGCGTGGAGATCGACGGCAGGATCACGGAGCTGGCAAGGCAGTATTTCGCGCTGCCGGAGGAGGTCAAGGTCACGGAATACGACGGCCGCGCTTTTCTGCAGGCGACGGAAAAGCGCTACGACGTCATCCTGGTGGACGCCTATCAGGACATCACGATCCCGTTCCAGATGTCCTCTGTCGAGTTCTTCACGATGGTGCGCGAGCACCTGAAGAGCGGCGGCGTCATGGCAGTGAATATGAACATGCACTCCGACGGAGAGGGGAGCATCAACGAGGCGCTGTGCGACACGATCGCGTCGGTATTCCCGCAGCTCGCGACGGCGGACGTCGCCGGAAACACGAACCGCGAGCTCTTCGCCTGCTGCGACGGAGAGATCGCCGTGCGGCTGCGCGAGGGAACGGAGAGGCTCGAAAGCGGCCCGCTGCGCACGATGATGCGGACCGTGGCCGCCCGACTCACGCCGGTCGAGGGCGGAGAGAATATCCTCAGCGACGACCGCGCCCCGGTGGAGCTGCTCGGCATGCGGGCCATCGACGCGCTGATCGCCGACGAGCTGGAGTGGATACGCGGCGTCTATGAAGACGTCGGCCTGCGCGGGCTGATCGAGATGTATTTGTAAAAGAAAAAGCTGCTCCGATCGGAGCAGCTTTTTTCTGTTACAGGACCAGCCGCGCAAGCGAGAGGATCAGCAGAAGCAGCACATTGATAAACGTGAACTCCGCCAGATAGCGCAGCGGGTGCGCGTTCTCGGAATGGGCGTAGAGCTTCATGCTGATGAGACTTGCCAGACTCGCGATCGGCGTGCCGAGCCCGCCGATGTTCACGCCCAGCAGCAGTTCCCGCGCCCGGTCGGTAAAGCCGGAGAGCAGCAGCGCGGCGGGGACGTTGCTGATGACCTGGCTGAAAAGCAGCGAGGTCCAGTATTCCCGCCCGCCCAACAGGCGGCGCAGAAGCGCGTCGACGGCGCTCACGCGGGCGAGGTTGCCCGCGAAGATGAAGAAAGCCACAAAGGTGAGCAGCAGCATGAAGTCGGCCCGGAGCAGCAGCTTTCTGTCCAGAATGAGCAGCACGGCGATCACCGCCGCGAGCATGACCGGCCAGGTGATCACACGCAGCACAACCAGCAGACATACGATGAAAAGCATGCCGTGCAGTGCGACGGCCCGAGCGTCCATGCCCGGCTCCTCGCCTAAAAAGACCGACAGAGTGTCCTTCGGCAGCGACAGGCAGCACAGGGCAATCAGCAGCAGCGACAGCGCCCAGATCGGAAAGGTCACGGAAAAGAAGGCCGCGGGCGAGAGGTCGTAGAAAGAATACAGATAGAGGTTTTGCGGATTGCCCACGGGCGTGAGCATGCTGCCGAGATTGGCCGCGACGGTCTGCAGGACGACGATGCGGATGAGCGTGTCGCGCCGATCGGCCATGCCGAGCACAACGACCGCGAAGGGCACAAAGGTCAGCAGCGCGACGTCGTTTGTGATGAGCAGCGAGGAGAAGAAGCACAGCCCGACCAGCAGCACGCCCATCGAGCGCACGCTGCCGACATGCAGACAGAGCGTGTGCGCCAGATGCGAAAAAAGCCCCGCCTGCCGCAGCCCGGCCACGACCGTCATCAGGCAGTAGAGCAGCGCGAGCGTGCGAAAGTCGATATAGCCGAGATAGGCTGCGTCCGGAGGGATGAAAAGACAGCTGAGGGCGGCGGCGAGCGCGGCGATCAGCAGGACCGGCTCTCGCCGGATAAAGGATCGGATCGTGGACATGAAACGGCCTCGTTTGTTTTTTTCTCGGCACAGTATAAACGAAATGTTTTCCGTCCGCAAGTGTAAACTGAAAAAAAGGCCGCGGGCCCGGGAAATTTTTCGC
>JAFSJZ010000088.1 GCA_017449185.1 Oscillospiraceae bacterium | reverse complement strand
GAAAAGCTGTCCGGCAACCGCGTGAACTACGCCATGGTCACGATCGGCGGCGCGCGCCGCGACGTCGACGATGAGCTGCGGCGCGAGATCCTCGACGCCTGCGACAAGCTCAAGGCGCCGCTGGACCGCATCGTGGAGATCGCGCTGACCGACAAGACTATCGCGATGCGCACCAAGGGCGTCGGCGTGCTGACGAGAGAGGACGCGATCCGTCTCGGCGCGCTGGGCCCGCACGCGAGAGCCTCCGGCGTCAACATCGACGTCCGCAAGGACTCGCCCTATTCCTGCTATGAAGACTTCGACTTCGACGTTCCCGTCGTGGACAGCGGCGACGTGTTCGCCCGCGTGGTCGTGCGTGCCCTCGAGTGCTACGAGAGCATCAAGATCCTCCGTCAGGCGCTCGAGAACCTGCCCGAGGGTCCGATCAACCTCGGCACGAAGCTGCCCAAGATCAAGGAGGGCATGACCGTCTCCCGCCACGAGGCGCCGCGCGGCCAGCTCACCTACATGGTCGTGGGGGACAACAGCTTCAACAACTATCGCGTGATCGCGCACGTTCCCTCGTACAAGAACACGCCCACCGTGCCGCACATGCTGCGCGGCAACTCGGTGGCCGACGCGGGATTGATCATCGCGAGCATCGACCCCTGCTTCAGCTGTCTCGACCGGTAAGATGCACGAGCTCGCGCTTACCGAAGGGATCATCAACATCATAAGCTCCCAGCAGGAGCAGGAGGGTTTTTCCGAGGTTCTGGAGATCCGCCTGCGCGTCGGTGAGTATTCCGGCATCGTGCCGGAGTGCATCCGCGAATTTTTCCCTATCGCCGCCAAAGGCACCGCGGCAGAGCGAGCCGCGCTCGTCATCGAGCCGGTGGAGGCTGCCTTCCGCTGCCACGATTGCGGCTATGAGGGGAAGATCGACCGCAAAAGCGCCTGCTGCCCGGTCTGCGGCAGCACGGCCGTGCGCCTCACCGCCGGACGGGAGTTTTACGTAGAGAGCATAAAAGTCGAATAGGAATATTCATAGGAAGGAGAGGATTTCTCTTGCAAAAAACGCGCTTCCCCGCAGTGCTGAGCACCTTTGTCGTCTGCTTCGCGTTCTGGATCCTGCTCACATGGAGCTTTGAGGTCCAGGAGTTGGCGGCCGGCGCGGTGGTCAGCCTGGCTGCGGCCCTGTTTGCGGGGCGCTTCTTCATTCAGGAGAAAGCGTTCCGTCTCGTCCATCCGCGCCGCTTCTTCAGCCTGCTTGTCTATGTGTTCGTCTTCCTGGGCGAACTGCTCAAGGCCAACCTTGACATGGCCAGGCGCTGCTTCGGCGGCTGCAAGGATGTCAACCCCGGCATCGTGAAGGTCCCGGTGGACCTGCCCGACGGATACGGCGAGGCGATGCTGGCCAATTCCATCACCCTCACGCCCGGCACCATCACGCTGGACATTGCCGAGGAGGACGGAAAGGATTACTACTACATCCACTGGATCGACGTCGCCGAGACCGACCGGGTCAAGGCCGGCGAGATCATCAAGGGCAGGATGGAGAAATGGATCGGGAGGATATGGAAATGAGTGATCTTCTGATTTTCTCGGTAGCCTTCGCCCTGCTGGCCTTCATCAATCTGTACAGACTGATCAAGGGCCCCACGGCCGCCGACCGGATGGTCGCCGGCGACGCGGCGGATACGCTGATCTGCTGCGCAATGATCCTCTTCTCGCTCTTCAGCGGGAGAGGGATCTACCTCGACATCGCGATCATCGGCGCGATGCTCGGCATCATCGACACGCTGCTGGTCGGCCGTTATCTCGAAGGAAGGGGGTGGAACGATGGCGCTGCGGATCGTCATTGACG
>JAFSJZ010000087.1 GCA_017449185.1 Oscillospiraceae bacterium | reverse complement strand
GGCGATCATGTTCAGCTCGGCGTCGACCTTGACGATGTCGAGGTTCTGGACGGTGATCTGGTCAACGCCCATGTGGCCGGCCTGCTTCTTGCCCGGGAAGATACGGGAGGGATCCGTGCTGGAGCCCATGGAGCCCGCATGACGGTGGACCGGGCCGCCGCCGTGGCTGGTGGGGGTGCGGCCCTGGCCGTAGCGCTTGACAACGCCCGCGTAGCCGTGGCCCTTGCTGATGCCGGTGACGTCGACCTTGTCGCCCTCGGCGAACACGTCGGCCTTCACGATGTCGCCGACCTCGAGATTCGCGGAATCCTCAAGGCGGAACTCTTTGAGATGCTTGACGAAGCCGACGCCCGCGGTCTTCAGGTGGCCCTGCTCGCCCTGGCTGAGCTTCTTGCCGGCTACTTCCTCGTAACCGAACTGGACTGCTTCGTATCCTTCCTTTTCCTTGGTCATCTTCTGCACGACCACGCAGGGGCCGGCCTCGATGACGGTCACGGGAATGACCTTGCCAGTCTCATCGAAGATCTGCGTCATGCCGACCTTCTTGCCGATGATGGCTTTCTTCATGTTTGTATTTCCTCCTAACGGTTATTGGTTACCTCGCTTGATCCGCGCGTTGGGGGCGCGTCCAGAGGCTGGCAACTTAACCCGCCTGCACTCGCAAGCTGCAGGCAACGGGTTATGGACTGTGGGTTTTCTTTTACGCTTTCCTATTTTAATAAGGAAGCGGCGCGGGGATTTGTCTTTGGCAAGCGGCGACTCATGCGGCGAGACCAGATTGCGAGAGAATTTGTGTTCCGGCGACGACGCGTTTCCGCAGGAATACTTTGTGTATTTCAAGGAAAAGCGGTGAAGCCGGGGCGCAAATTGTCCGCAAGATGCCGATGGCGTATGGGCCGACGATTGCCTTAAAGCTTGATTTCGATTTCCACACCGGCGGGGACCTCGAGGTTCATCAGGGCCTCGACGGTCTTCTGGGTCGGGCTCATGATGTCGATGAGGCGCTTGTGGGTGCGGCGCTCGAACTGCTCGCGGCTGTCCTTATACTTATGGACGGCGCGGAGGATCGTGACGATCTCGGTCTTGGTCGGCAGGGGGATGGGGCCGGAGACCTTCGCGTCGGTGCGCTTGGCGGCCTCGACGATGGTTTCGGCGGCCTTGTCGATCAGCTGATGATCGTAAGCCTTGAGACGGATGCGGATCATGTTCTTGTTGCTTGCCATGGTGTTTTTCTCCTTTTTCGTACGTTTTCCGGCGGCATTGGGGACCGCCCTTGAACCTGCGTACGGATGAGACCAAATTCCTGTACACACAACCGTGCGTATCAGACCACGTCCGAAAAACAAACCGGCTCTCTTCAAGCCGGTCGATCCCCCGTCCATGCGATATACGCGTGTACCGGATAGGTTTCTTCCCGCCCGATCGTGCATCCGGGCAAAAGCCGGGTGCCGGACATACTCCACGGAAGTTACCTCGCTCTTCTTTCGCGAGCAATCTCCCGCTTCATCGCAGTGCGCAGCCGTGTCCCTGACACGCGCGCTTGAATAATATAACAGAGCGGTTACAGAAAGTCAAGCGTTTTTTCGTGATTTTTGCAGAAATTTTTGCCTGATTTTTGTACAAGCCTACAAATTGATTTTCCGCCTCCGAAAAAACTGTATCTTGTGCCTCCGGGCGCTGCGCGGAGCCGTTTCCGGGGGCTCTCTACGATCCGTAGAGCCGCTCCCGGGGGCACTCTACTCCTCGAATCCGAAGCCGTAGAGCGGTTTTCGCCGGAGGTAGTTTGCCTTTTGCGCCCGCCGCGGCCTATACTGGTCCCGGGCGATGCGATCGCCCGTCTATACGGTTTTATGGGAGGGATACGATGAGCTTTACCATTCTGACCGATACCTCGGCCAATCTGCCGAAGGCATTTCTGCGCCGCCACAACATCCGCGCGATCCCCTATACCTTTATGGTCGACGGCCGGGAGCTCGGCGAAGACTTCTCCTTCGAGGGCGGCCGCTTTTATTCCGACATGCGCCGCGGCCATGTCGTGACCACCTCGCAGATCCCGCCGCAGCGCTATATGGACTTCTTCCGCAGCGAGCTCGCGCTGGGCAACGACGTGCTGTTCGTGAGCATGTCCTCGGGCATCAGCGGCTCGTACAACTCCGCCTGTATCGCGGCGGAGGAGCTGCGTGAAGAGTTCCCGGAGCGGAAGCTGCGCCTGGTCGACGCGCTGGGCGCCTCGCTGGGCGAGGGACTGCTGGTGGTCTGGGCCGTGCGCGACCGTAAAAACGGCCTGAGCGTCGACGAGACGGCCGACCGTCTGCTCGAGCGGCGCTACGGCATGTGTCAGGTCTTCACGGTGGACGATCTGCGCTATCTCAAGCGCGGGGGGCGGCTTTCAAACCTCGCCGCCGCGGTCGGCACCGTGCTGCAGATCAAGCCCCTGCTCAAGGGCGACAACGAGGGCAAGATCGTCTGCTTCGATAAGCTGCGCGGCCGCAGGCGCGCGATCGAGGCCATGGCCGAAAAATTCAACGCCTGCGCGCTCCCGCAGCCCGGGCAGACCATCGGCATCGCGCATGCCGACTGCGAGGAGGACATGAACTATCTGATCTCGCTGCTGCGCCGCTTCCGCGAGGGGCTCGATATCATGACCGTCTGCTACGAGCCGGTGACGGGCTCGCACGTGGGGCAGGGAACGCTGGCGCTGTTCTTCGAGGGCAGCAAGGCTTTTCGGTGAGCGCACATTAATATTAAAGGAAAGAGCCTCGGTTTTGTCCGAAGCTCTTTCCTTTATTCCGCGCATTCTTCGGCTGCAGCCGCCCGACCCCCCGGCATCCGATTCTCTCGTCCTCCCCTGTAGGGGCCGACGCCCTCGGCGGCCCGCGTTTATCGTGTTGACCGGGGTGGTTGGTGTCCATTTTCTCTTTGCTCGTGCAAAGAG
>JAFSJZ010000086.1 GCA_017449185.1 Oscillospiraceae bacterium | reverse complement strand
GAACTCACAGAATCGAAACCTGTGAGTTCCTCTTTGCATCTTCGGTATCCTGCTGCCAGTCGATCACTTCATAATTCTTTTTTGAATACAGATAAAAAACACCTTGACAAAACGCGCTCCCCTTTGGCGTGCTTTCTCTTTTTGTACATTTTCTCTTTGCACGAGCAAAGAGAAAATGGACTCTGGGCAGGTCGTTAAGACGTGAAAAGCGGGCCGCCGGGGGCGTCGGCCCCTACGGTGGGGAACGCGGGCGGCTGATAGCCGCCCCTACGGTATGGGATGAAACGGCGGGAGGAGCAAGCTCCTCCCCTGCGGCGGGAGAAGGGAACAGGGCAACAAAAAAGGACCGTGAAAACGGTCCTTTTTGATGGCCTGGAAATTACATCGGCCTCACGTCGATACAGAAGCGGTTGCGCTCGACGACGGCGTGCGCGACGTCGAGCACATAGTCGATCGTCATGCTGCCGCCGCGGGCGTTGAAGTCGTGGCTGATCTTTTTTGTGGCCATGCCCATCGTCGCCATGCCGAAGGGCGTCTCGTACTGAAAGCTGTTCTTCTCGCCGCGGCGGAAGACCATGCGGGAGGTGATGCTGCCGCGGCGGTCGACCACGACCTCGTCGGGACGGATCTCCACGACCGTCTCCGTACCGGGCAGACCGGTGACCTCGCTCTCGAGATAGCTGAGATAGCCCGTGCCGTTCTCGTAATGGTAGAGCCCGTCGGTGGTGAACTCGATGCGGTCCTCGTCCTCGCCCTCTTCGTAGCGGTGGATGCTGTTGATGCTGATGACGACGTCTTTCATACTACCTCCATTGCCGGGACGTGCTCGACTTCGCCGCGGATCTGCCTGCCGAGGAAGATCTCGCCAAGGCGGGCAAAATCCTCCGCGCTGCCGGAGGTGCAGAAACGCTCTTCCGCGCTGCCTCCGCAGAGATCGCCGGCTCTGAGCCAGTCCGCCAGCTCGCGCGCGGCGCAGGCCGAAGCCTCGACCGTGTGGATCCGTCTGCCCATGAAGCGGCGGATGGCCTCCTCGATCAGGCCGTAGTGCGTGCAGCCGAGGATCAGCGAGCCCGCGCCAGCCGCCTTGATCGGGGCGAGGTATTCCGCCACGGCCTCCCGCAGCGCCGCGTCGTCGGGATCAAAGTGTCCGCTCTCGATCAGCGGGACGAAGGCCGGACAGGCCACGGCGACGACCTCCGTGTCCGGGCAGAGCGCGGCGAGCCCTTTCTGGAAGGCGCCGCTGTTGATGCAGGCCGCCGTAGCGATCACGCCGATGGGGCTTTCCGGGTGCTTTGCCGCCTCGCGAACGGTGGAGGAGAGCACGTCGAAGGTGCGCACGGCATAGCCGCGCAGCACGTCGGGCGCGGTGGAGGACACCGTGCCGCAGGCCGCGAGGATGCACTTCACGCCTCTCTCGGCGACGAAATCGAGGTCCTGCCGCGCCATGACGCGCAGCTGGGAGACCTCCCGCGCGCCGTAAGGCATGCGCGCCGTATCGCCGAAGTAAATGATGTTTTCATCCGGCAGCATTCTCCGCAGCGCGCGCACGGCGGTCAGCCCGCCGAGGCCGGAGTCGAAGAAGCCGATCGGTCTGTCGTCCATAGCTTGCTCCCGATGATTTCTTAAGCTGTCTCCATAATATAGCGCAAATGCGCCCGTATGACAAGAGATAATTTGACGAGTGGAAAAAGGGCTTGTACTTTGCTATAATAGGTATATAATAACCGCATTCCCCAAAAGGAGGGATCTCCATGACCATTGATCTGACCGAAAAAGAATTCCGGCGGCTGCTGGACCTGGTCTATATCGGCGACTGGATCCTGAACTCCGGCCGCGGGACCGACCGCTTTGAGGATTACGACCTGCTGCAGGAAAAGCTCTTTGCGCTCTGCTCCCGCGCGGGCATGCGCTCGCTCGCCGAGAGCTGGCAGGGCCACGTCTTCCCGTCCAAGGCCTATACCGAGGGCGGCATCCATGAGGCGATCGCGGACTATGAGGACGCCGTGTTCTTCGACATCCTGGCCGAGGAGCTGGCCCGCCGCGATCTCGGGCTGGAGGACAGCGAGCCCGAGGATTACACCGAGCTGCAAAGCCGCATGGACGAGTATCTCGACGAGTTCGACAAGAACGGGCTCGGCGCGGTCAGCGTCGATTTGTGAGGATGACGCGATGCACGACGAGCTGACGCGCGAGGATATCCGCAAGATGCAGGAGGAGCTGGACTACCGGCGCCTGGAGCTGCACCCCGGGATCCTGGAGGAGGTCAAGCGCACCCGCGCCTTCGGAGACCTGAGCGAGAACTATGAATACAAAGCCGCCAAGCATGCCCAGCGCGAGAACATGAGCCGTATGCGCTATCTCGATGGCATGATCAAATCCGCCCGCGTGATCACGGACCGCTCGGCGGAGGACGAGGTCGGTCTTTTTGACCGGGTGGAGATCTATCTGCCCGAGGATGACGAAACCGAGGAGATCCGCGTCGTGACTACCGTCCGCTGCGACCCGCGCCGGGGCCTCATCAGCAAGGAGTCTCCCTTCGGGCTGGCCGTGCTGGGCCGCAAGGTGGGCGATCACATCACCGTACAGGTGAATGAGCAGTACAGCTACGAGGCCGTGATCCGCTCGATCACGAAGGAGGACGACGACGGCGCAGTACCCCTTATGGGGTACTAGTGTCTAGTAAAAAAGGACCGCGGAAGCGGTCCTTTTTATTCTTTCTGGAAACTAGGATCTAGAAACTATTCCACGCTATCGGCAAATCTGAGGAATGCCGCGCGGCCCGCCTCGTTGCGCTTGAACACGCCCGCGTGCTCGAGCACGGTCTTGAACACCTCGCCGACCTCTTTTTGGAGGATCTCTTCGGCGTTGTCGGAGGTGAAGGTATACTTTTTCTTCAGCTCCTCCGCCCAGGGCGCGTGCTTGTCCGTCAGCGGCGAGGCCGCCGGATCCTCGCCGGAGGCGAGGCGGCGGGCAAGCTCGCCCAGCTCGTCGCGCAGCCGCGCGGGCAGCACGGCCAGGCCCATCACCTCAATCAGGCCGATGTTCTCCTTCTTGATGTGGTGCAGCTCCGCGTGCGGATGGAACAGGCCGAGCGGATGCTCGTCCGTCGTGAGGTTGTTGCGCAGCACGAGGTCCATCTCGAAGTCCTCTCCGCGGCGTCGCGCGATCGGCGTGATCGTGTTGTGCCTCTCGCCGTCGGTCTCGGCAAAAATCGAAACGGAAGGGTCGGACCAGCCGCGCCAGGCGGTAAGGATCCTGTCCGCGAGCTCCTCGACGCGCCCGCTGTCGGCGCAGCGCAGGCGGATGACCGACATCGGCCACTTCACGATGCCCGCCTTCACGTCCTCGAAGCCGGGGAAGGAGAGCTCCGTCTCGACGGAGGCGCGCGCCATCGCGAACTCGTATCGCCCGCCCTGGAAGTGGTCGTGGCTGAGGATCGAGCCGCCGACGATGGGCAGATCGGCGTTCGAGCCGATGAAGTAGTGCGGGAAGAGCGTGACGAAATCGAGCAGGCGGCGGAAGGCCGCACGGTCGATCTTCATCGGGCGGTGCTCGGCGCACAGCGCGATGCAGTGCTCGTTGTAGTAGACATAGGGGGAATACTGCAAAAACCAGTCCTCCCCCGCGAGCTTGAGCGGGATGAGACGATGGTTTTCGCGCGCGGGATAGTCCGCGCGCCCGGCGTAGCCCTCCGCCTCGCGGCAGAGCAGGCACTTCGGGTAGCCGGAGGGCTTGGCGCTCCTCGCCGCGGCGATGGCGCGCGGGTCCTTCTCGGGCTTGGAGAGGTTGATCGTGATGTCAAGCTCGCCGTATTCCGTCGGAGCCTTCCACTTGCGGTCGCGCGCGATGCGGTAGCGCCGGATATAGTCCGTGTCGCAGGAAAGACGGTAATACCAGTCGGTCGCCTTCTCCGGGCTCTCTGCGTACAGGGCGCGGAACGCCGAAATCACCGCGGAGGGCCGCGGCGTCAGCACGCCCATCAGCTTTGTGTCAAGCAGGTCGCGGCTCGTGACGCCGCCGTCGATCAGGCCGCGCGCCGCGGCATCGTCGAGAATGGCCTTCAAAACCGCCTCGAGGTCCTCCCCCGTTTTTTCCCCTGTCGGCTCAAATGCGTCGAGCGAGAGGATGTCCAGCATGCGGTTGCGCGCCCAGATTTCATCCGCCGCGTCGATCAGACCCGTTTTCAGTCCGTAGGCAATCAGCGCGTTCATCTCATCGTAGATCATGTATCTGTCTCCCTGAAGCAAAACTTGTTTATTGGATTATACCATACTCCCGCCGCCGATGGCAAGAAACGCGCTCGGAAGGATTCCGTTTTTTCGATTGTATCTTGGCCGCGCTTGTGATAGAATAAGTGGCGTCGAATCGCGTACAAGGGAGGGAAAGACAATGGGCATGACCGCGGCTGCCTCATGGCTGACCGACGTTTTTTCGGGTGTCGATCTGGGGATCCTCAGTCTGATGCACACGCTCGGAGAGCATGCGGGCGTTGTGCTCACGCCGCTGTGCAAGCTCATCACGCTGCTCGGAGAAAAAGGCATCCTGTTTTTCCTGCTCGCGCTCGTGCTGATGTGCTTCTCCAAAACGCGCCCGCTCGGCGTCTGCATGTTCGGCGCGGTGTGCTGCGGCGCGCTGATCACCAATATTCTCCTCAAGGACTGGGTCGCCCGCCCGCGCCCCTTTGAAACGCTTGCGGTCTACCGCGAGTGGTGGGCCTCGATCGGCTCCCCGGCCGAGGACGGCTTCTCCTTCCCCTCCGGTCACGTCACCGCCGCCGCCGCGGCGATGAGCGCGCTGTGCTTCATGCGCGGCCGGCGCTGGGTCTGGCCCGCGCTGGGCGTGGTGCTCGTGATGGCCTTCGCGCGGAACTACCTGATGGCCCACTTCCCCAGCGACGTGCTCGCCGCCGCGCTCATCGGCCTTTTCTCCGGCTGGGTCGCGTCCGTGATCACCGGGTGGATCTTCCGCCTCTGCTTCCGGAACAGCAAGAAAAGCCGTCTGGCCTGGTTCATCCTGAACTGGGACCTGCCGATTCCTTCCACCGCAAATTACAAGGGAAAACACTGAGACAGTTTCTGGTATCTAGTTTCTAGTTTCTAGTAAAAAAAAGGACCGCAAAGCGGTCCTTTTTTCGTTTTTCCCGTCCTCCAGACACCAGACTCTGGAAACCAGACACTAAAGGCGCTCCAGCTTTGCCTTGAAGGAGATCGCGCGCGGGGTGTCGAGACAGTCGAAGCGCACGAGATAGGCTTTCTTCTCCGTGTCGAGACCCTCGACCGTGCCCTCACCCATGATCGCATGATGCACGCGCGCGCCGACGGGCAGTGTGTTCTCCTCCGCCCGCTCGGGCAGAACCTTCTCGCTGTATGCGATATACTCCTTCGCCTCGGCGATGAGGTCCGCGCGCGGCGGGGCGGTATATTCCAGGTTCTCTTCCCCGATGTCGAGCAGGAAGCGCGAGGGATATTTCGGCGCGCCGTCAAAACTGCGCCCCGCGCACTCGGAGAGATACAGTCTCTTCTCCGCGCGGGTCACGGCCACGAAGGCGAGGCGGCGCTCCTCCTCCATGCCGGGCAGCGTCACGGTCTTGCGCCCGGGGAACACGCCCTCGTTCATGCCGCAGAGGAAAACAAAGGGGAACTCCAGGCCCTTGGCGCTGTGGACGGTCATCAGCTTGATCTTCTCCGGCGCCTCGCTGAGGTCTGCGTTCGTAAAGAGCGCTACGTGCTTGAGATAGTGCTCGAGCGTGCATTCCTCGCCGCAGCTCGTCTCGTACTCGTAGATCGACTGCTTGAGCTCGGCGAGGTTGTCGAGCCGCTCCTGCGAGCCCTCGGTGCGCAGCATGGTCTCGTAGCCGCTCTCGTTCAGGATCGCGCCGAGCAGCTCGGAGACCGGCATCGTCTCGGCGAGCGTCGTGTAATACTCGATAAGCGAGATGTACTTCCCCGCCTTTGTCCCGCGGAAGATCTCGTCCTCCCGCGTGCGGCGCAGGGCTTCGTAGAGCGTGCAGCCGTGCTCATCCGCCCACGTGCGCAGAAAAGCCATGCGCCGCTGCCCAAGATTGCGCTTCGGGCTGTTGGCCGTGCGCAGGAAGCTCAGGTCATCGCGGTAGCAGAGCATGCGCAGGTAAGAAAGCGCGTCCTTGATCTCCATGCGGTCGAAGAACTGCACGCCGCTGTAGATCGTATAGGGCAGCTTTTCCTTCAAAAACAGCTCCTCAAGACTGCGGGTAAGGTAGTGCGCGCGGTAGAGCACCGCGATATCGCGCAGCGGCACGCCGCTCTCGGAGAGCTTTTTTATTTCTGCGCGGATCCATTTCGCCTCCGTCTCGGCGTTCTCGGCGTAGTGGCAGAGCACGGAGGCCCCGTCGGGCAGCGTCGGGATCAGATCTTTTTTGATTCTCCCGCCGTTCTTTGCGATCAGCGCGTTGGCGGCGCGGAGGATCTGCGGCGTCGAGCGGTAGTTGCGCATCATCATGATCGTGCGCGTCGTCGGAAAGTCCTTGTCGAAGTCGAGCAGAAAGCGCACGCTCGCCCCGCGCCAGGTGTAGATCGTCTGATCCGGGTCGCCGACAATAAAGAGGTTCTTATGATAGGCGCACAGCGCCTTCATCAGCTTGTACTGCGGCTCGTCGATGTCCTGAAACTCGTCGATCATGATGTACTCGAGCCGTTTCTGCCATTTCAGGCGGATCTGCTCGTTCTCCGAGAAGATGTGCAGCGTGAAGATGAGCAGGTCGTTGTAGTCGAGCGCAAAGCACTTTTTCTCCTGCCAGAGGTAGCCGAAGAAGATGATGTCCCGCGCGGTGTCGGCCTTTTCGTACTTCTCGCGCAGCTCTTCGGGCGAGAGGCCGATCAGGTCGCGGTAATACTCCGGCCTGTTTTTCAGCTTCTCGATCTCGATCATATCGCGCGCAGCAGAGAAGGTCATATCGCGCAAGGAAAGGCCGCGCTCTTCATAAATCACGCGCAGCATCGCGTCGATGTCGGAGTTGTCCAGCACCAGAAAGCGCTTGGGGTAGGCCACGGCGTAGCTGTCCTCCTGCAGAACGGACACGCAGAAGCCGTGGAAGGTGTTGATATAGCCCGTGTCGTTGTCGCCGGTGAGGTTGTGGATGCGCCGGCGCATCTCGTTCGCGGCCTTGTTGGTGAAGGTCACGCACAGGATATGCCCCGGCAGGATGCCCATCTCGGTCACAAGATACGCGAAGCGCCGCGTCAGCGCCCGCGTCTTGCCCGAGCCCGCGCCCGCGATCACGCGCACGAAGCCTTCCGTCGCCGTGACGGCCTCGCGCTGCGCCGTATTCAGTCCTTCCAGCAGATCGGTCATGGTCATTCTCCCCGCACAAAGTACGTGATGTCCTCGTCCAAAAAGGCCTCGATGGCCGCACCGCGCTCCGGGTACAGCGCGCTCACGCGGCCGCGGCCCTCGACGAAGGGGTCGATGCGGCGCTTCTTGGCCGGGATGCGCCGCCAGCCGCCCCGTCCGTCCTCCCGCTCGGCGCGCTCGGTGCGCGACAGGGCGCGGAAAGCCCTCCACCGCGCGGCGAAGTCTCCGTCGGCGAGGAGCTTTCCGACGACCTCCTCCTCCGTCGCGCCGAGATCCTTTTCTTTCAGCACGCCCGCCGCGAGCGCATTTCGCAGCAGCTCCGAGAGCGTCTGCATCGCATAGCGGTCCGCGTCGCAGACGTAGATCCTCGAGCACGCCAGGGCGAGATCGGCAAAGCGCGCGGCCTTTTCGCCGTCGCGGAACACAAGCTCCGTCTCTCCGGCTTCGTTCTCTCCGACGCGCAGGTCCGCAAAGATCTCCGTCAGCTCTTCGACCGAAGCGAGTCCGAAATTGACCGCGTTGCCGAGCGTGTAGTCCAGCCGGTCGGCCGAGAGCCGCGGGGGATCGTTGTCCGCGACCGGAAAGCGGTGATAGTCCTCCACGTCCTCCGCCTTCAGGCCGAGGGAACGCAGGATCGCGCCGATCTCCGCGCTCGCGCGGATGATCCCGGCGGTGCCGCTCTCGGTGGCGGTCTGTTCAAGGTAGTCGCCGCGCAGAAAATCGACGACGTGGGCGAAGACCGGCGTGGCGACGTCGTGCAGCAGGGCGCTGATACTCTGCGCCGTGTCGGAAGTAAAGTGCCAGACGATCAGCGCCGCGCCGAGGCTGTGCTCGAAGCGGGTGTAGCGGCCGATCCCGGCAAAGCGCGGGAAAGACGTGTACTCGCAGCCGCAGTTCATCCCGACATCCCGGAGCCGCGCCATCGGCGGCGTTTGGCACAGGGCTTTGAGAAATATCGGTATTTCTGTTTGATAAATGGAATGATAGTTCATCTCTTGCCCAGCTCCCAGAAGGCCACGGCGCTGGCCGCGGCGACGTTCAGCGAATCCACGCCGTGCGCCATCGGGATCATGACCGTGAAATCGCAGTCCGCGAGCGTGGCGGAGGCAAGGCCGTCGCCCTCCGTTCCCAGCACGACGGCGAGCTTTTCGCACGCTCTCAGCCGGGGATCGTCGAGCTGCAGCGACTCTTCTTTGAGCGCCATCGCCGCCGTGGCAAAGCCGAGGCGGCGCAGCGTTTCCGTCCACGATTCGTCTTTTTTGAAATAGGTCCAGGGGATCTGGAAGACCGTGCCCATGCTCACACGGACCGCGCGGCGGTAGAGCGGGTCGCTGCCCTCGTCGGTGAGCAGCAGCGCGTCCATCCCGAGCGCCGCGGCCGAGCGGAAGATCGCCCCGATGTTCGTCGGGTTCATCACGTTCTCCAGCACCGCGATCCTCCGGGCGGCGCGGCATACCTCTTCTGCAGAAGGCAATACAGGCCGCCGCATCGCGCAGAGCATGCCGCGCGTGAGGTGGAAGCCTGTAAGCTGGCACAGTACCGCTTCCGGCGCGGCGTAGACCGGGACGTCGGGGCAGCGTTCGATCAGCGCGCGGCCCTTGCCCTCGACGTGCTTCGTCTCCATCAGAAAAGAGACGGGCTCGCAGCCGCCGTCGAGGGCCCGCTCGATGACGACGGGGCTCTCGGCGATGAAGAGCGCCTGGGAGGGGTCGCGGCGGCAGACGAGCTGGTTTTCCGTCAGGCGCGCGTAGACATCCAGCTCCGGCGCGCTGAAATCCTGTATCTCGATGATCTTCGGCATGATCTTTCTCTCCACAATAAGATATTACTATTTTAACCCGCCCGCGGAAAGAGCGCAAGTGCCGTCTTCTGTCCCGTTTTTCGGTCTGTGCGCGTTTTTTCTTGCGCCGCGCCGCGGAACGGTGGTATGATGGATCATACGAAAAAAGAAAGGGATGGTTCTATGCCGGGTCCCGGGCGGGGCCTCGGTCCCCGCGGGTTTCTGACCGATGAAGAAAAGAAGAATATGCCTCAGGTGAACGCGGCGCTGATCAAACGAATCCTGTCCTATCTGGTCCCTTACTGGCCGCAGTTTCTGCTGG
>JAFSJZ010000085.1 GCA_017449185.1 Oscillospiraceae bacterium | reverse complement strand
GTGGTCGATGTGCGCGATGATCGAGAAATTGCGGATATGATCCCGGTCGGTCATTCTTTCTTCTCCTCCAGCGTCTCCAGCGCAAGCTCCGCTTTGTCGGTCATCGCGCGCAGATTGGCCAGAAAGGCCCGCGCCGCGGCCGCCGCGGAGGCAGTGCTGTCGGGGTTGTCGCTGCGGCAGAGCAGATAGTCCGCCGTCACGCCGTAGTAGTCGCAGGCGCGGCGCACAAAGTCGAGCCCCGGCTCGCGCGCGCCGTTTTCATAGTGGCTCAGCAGAGCCTGGGAGATATGCAGCGCGGCCGCTGCGGTGCGCTGGGAAATATTGCGCTCGCGGCGCAGTACGGAGAGCGTCTCCGGAAATGTTCTGTCCATGGTGTCAGCTCCTTTAGATAACGGTCCGTATTATAATCACACCTCCTCCGTTTGTAAAGAGTTTTTTTATGCCAAATCGTATTTTTTTGTCAGAAGAGCGTAAAAAGCAGGGCCGCCCGATCGTTTGGGCGGTCCTGCGTGTTTTTTTCTGTTAATTTCTGTCAATAGCGGTCATATTCCTCGCCGCTGTCGAGGTCGATCCAGCGGAAAATGCCCCTCTCGAGCGTCATGCAGCTGTGGCGCGAGCCCTCCTTGGGGATGGCGGCGGAGCCGGGATTGAGACAGACGATCCCGTCCTTTACCCAGACGCCCGGCACATGGGTGTGCCCGTGCAGGAGGATCTCTCCGGCATGGAGCGGCGGCATGCAGTCGAGATTGTAGAGGTGCCCGTGCGTGGCGAAGACCGTCCGCCCGCCCTCACAGAGCAGCGCGTAATCGGCCATAATCGGGAAGCGCAGTACGGTCTGGTCGATCTCCGCGTCACAGTTGCCGCGCACACCGAGCACGCGCTCCGCCACGGCGTTGAGCTGCGCGGCGGCCTCGCGGGGCAGATAGTCGCGCGGCAGGTCGTTGCGCGGGCCGTGGTAGAGCACGTCGCCGAGCAGCAGCATCCGCTCCGCTCCCTCGCGTTCAAAGCACTCGATCACTTTGCGGCAGTAATATGCCGAGCCGTGGATATCCGATGCGATCAGCCATTTCATGCTGCGCCTCTCTCCTTTTCGCGTTTTTCTATATAATACCCAAAACCGTCTCTTCGGTCAATGAAGATTTAACGGTTATTTTACGTTTTGCTCTCTTGCGCGGGAGCCGGAAAAATGGTAAGCTATAGATAAGAAAACCCACCATTTTTATAAAGGAGCGTGGTCATCTTGGTTAAGATCATCATGGGTCTGAAGGGGTCCGGCAAGACCAAGAAGCTGGTCGATCTGGTCAGGGAATCGGTCTCAACGGCAAGCGGCGACGTGGTCGTCATCGAGAAGGACAAAAAGCTCACCTACGACATTCCGTATCAGGCGCGTCTGATCGACGCGGGCGCCTATCCCATCGGCACCTATGAGTTCCTCCGGGGTTTCATCTGCGGCATTCACGCCGGCAACTATGATATCACGCACTTCTTTATCGATAACTTCCTGAAGATGATCGACGACAAGTCTCCCGCCGCACTCGGCGATTTCATCGACTGGCTGAAGGCTTTCTCGGACAGAGAGGGCGTCGAGTTCATTATCAGCGTCTCCGGCGAGTCCGAAGGTGCGGACGAGCGGGTCAGGGCCTGCTTCATCTGAGCAAACAAAGAAAAAACCGCGGAGCGTTTTGCTCCGCGGCTTTTTCTTTACGGCAGTTCCTTATACATGGCCCCGGCCTCGGCCTTGCCGGCCGATTCGCGGACGTCGGTGACCTCCACCCTCAACACGCGGTTGCCGAAGGCGATCTCCAGCACATCCCCGACCTTGACCTGATAGCTGGCCTTGACGGGCCGGCCGTTGGCGCTCACGCGCGCGCCGTCGCAGGCCTCGTTTGCCACCGTACGGCGCTTGATGATGCGCGATACCTTTAAGAATTTATCCAGCCTCATACGAGATCCTTTCCCGGGAATAAATACAGCCGCCCGAACGGCGGCTGTATTTATGATATAAAGACAGGCTTTTTACTTCGCAACGGCGTCCTTCAGAGCCTTGCCGACCTTGAAAGCCGGGATACGAGACGCGGGGATCGCAATCTCTTCCTTCGTTCTGGGGTTGCGGCCGACGCGAGCGGCGCGCTCCTTGACCTCAAAAGAACCAAAACCGACGAGCTGGACCTTGTCGCCCTTGACAAGAGACTCGGTAATGGCCTCAAAAACGGCGTTGACAGCCTGTTCGCTGACCTTCTTGGAAGCGCCGATCTTCTCCGCAACTGCGGCTGCGAGTTCTGCTTTATTCATGTTTATTCCTCCTGTATAATGAACGGACGCGAAAGATTTGACATCGCCCGCCCTTTTGTTTGCCGAATTCCTCCGACACGCGGATATGCTATCATATTTTGGGCTATATATCAAGTAGTATTTGCAATTTTTCCTTGAAATTCTTGATGTTTTTCGCTTATTTCATGCGCAGAAGAGAGGCGATTTTCCCGCCGCCGGGAATTAATTCCAAATCTTCCCTGGTAACGGCGCTCGTGGCCACCACGCAGATGAGATACACCACCACGGCGGCGGCCATCGCGATGAACATACACAGCAGCATCCCAAGCCGTCCCGGGATATGGATCAGCCGCGGCGCGAGGCCGTAGATCGCCCAGGCGGCAAAGCCCATGACCGTGCTGCAGAACACGCTCTTGAACAGGATGCGGCCCAGGCGCGGTGTGCGTTCGAGCGTGGTGGTCATGAACAGAAAGTTCATCGCGCACATGGTCATGTAGCTGACCAGCGTACCGATGGGCGCACCGTAAATATTGATCTCGCGCCTGGCGACCAGCACCCAGTTGACCGCGATCTTGACAAGACCGCCGAGGATCATCGTGATCATCGTATAGCGCTCTTTGCCGGAGGCCTGCAGCACCGCGTTTTCCATCAGCAGCATGCATACGAAGAACGAGGCCGCGCCCATGATTGCGAGCAGAGCCGGACCGGAGAGGTGGCTGCCGGAATAAAAGCCCTGCATGATCGGACGGCTCATTACGCTCAGTCCCACGCCCATCGGCAGCGCGATCACGGCGGCGATGCGCATCGAATCCTCCGATATCTTGGAGGCGCTGTCGCGGTCTCCCTTCGCGAAAGCGGCGGAGATGGCCGGTACGATGGAGATGGTCAGCGGTGTGATAAAGGCGGCGGGCAGGTTGAAGAAGGTCTGCGCCTTGCCGTAGACGCCGTAGAGGACCTTTGCTTCGAAATAAGAATAGTGCGCCGCCGACTGCAGGCGGTTCATGCACAGCTTGGAATCGACGGAGTTGAGGATCGCCATGATGCAGGCGCCGAGCGCGATCGGCACGCCGATGGTCAGCAGGTCCTTGACGATCTTGGCTGCGGGATCTGTTTTCTCCTCGGCGCCGGGCTCCGCAGGGTCAACGTCGCCGGCCGTGTAGGGCGCGGACAGGTCGCGGTAATGGCGGCGCCTGTACCAGATCATGTATCCGAGCGAGATCACCGAGCCGATCGACACGCCCAGGATCGCGCCCGCCGAGCCGACGGGCAGCCCTTTGTGTGCGCGCAGCAGCGCCGAGGCCAAAATCAGGCCGGAAATGACCTTGAAGAGGACCTCCAGCACCTCGTCCACCGTGGTGGGGATCATATTGCCGTTGCCCTGGCAGTAGCCGCGGTAGGCCGAGACCAGGCAGACCAGCAGGATCGCCGGAGCCATCGCGCGGATGCTCATCGCGGCGTCGGGGTTCTCCAGATAGTTGGCGGCCAGCCACTCCGGAAAAGCGAAGAGCACAAAGGAGAACGCCACGCCGATCACGGCGAAGGTCACGAGCGCGACGCGGAAGGTTTTCTCCTCCTGCCGCACGCGGCCGTGCGCATCCGCCTCCGCCACCAGACGCGAGAGCGCCACGGGCAGGCCGGCCGTCGCGAGCGTGAAAAAGATGTTGTAGATGCTGTAGGCTCCCATGAACATCGAATAGCCCTCGTCGCCGAGAATGTTGCCGAGGGGAATCTTGTAAATGGCGCCAAGCACCTTCATGATGATCACGCCCACGGTGAGGATCGCCGCACCGTGCATGTAGTTTTGCTTTTTGCTCGCTCCCATCCGTTTCCTCCGTCAGAGCTCTGCCTTGTCCGAGAAGATCATGATTGATATATTATACGCTTACTTGGTCTGCTCCGCAAGTATTTTGCGCGCGACGTACACGCCGCTGGCCGAGGCGTGGGAGAGCGAATGCGTGACGCCCGAGCCGTCTCCGATCACATACAGACCCTTGTGAACGGTCTCGAGATTGTCGTCGATCTCGACCTCCATGTTGTAGAACTTGACCTCGACGCCGTAGAGCAGCGTGTCGTCGTTGGCCGTGCCCGGCGCGATCTTGTCGAGGGCGTAGATCATCTCGATGATGCCGTCGAGGATGCGCTTGGGGATCACAAGGCTGAGATCGCCGGGCGTGGCGGCGAGCGTCGGAGTGACGAAGCTTTCGGCGATGCGGGCGGGGGTGCTTCTGCGGCCGCGCACAAGATCGCCGAAGCGCTGCACCATCACGCCGCCGCCGAGCATGTTTGACAGGCGGGCGATACTCTCGCCGTAGCCGTTGGAGTCCTTGAAGGGTTCGGAGAAGTGCTTGTTCACCAGCAGGGCGAAGTTCGTGTTCTCGGTGTGCTTCCGCTTATCCTCATAGCTGTGGCCGTTGACCGTGACGATGCCGTTGGTGTTCTCGTTGACGACCACGCCGTGCGGGTTCATGCAGAAGGTGCGCACCATGTCCTCGAACTTCTCGGTGCGGTAGACGATCTTGCTCTCATACAGCTCGTCCGTCAGTTCGGAGAAGACCTCGGCGGGCAGCTCGACGCGCACGCCGATGTCCACGCGGTTCGAGCGCGTGGGGATGTTCAGCTCGCGGCAAACAGATTCCATCCATTTGCTGCCGCTGCGGCCGACGGAGATCACGCAGGCGCGGCAGGCGAAGCACTCCTCCCCCGCGCGGACGAGATAGCCCTCTTCCGTCTTCTCCACCGCCGTGACGGCCGTGTTGAAGAAAAAGTCGACCTTGTCCTTGAGTTCATTATACAGGTTCTCCAGCACGACGTAGTTGATGTCCGTGCCGAGGTGGCGCACCTGCGCGTCGAGCAGATGCAGACCGTTCTCCAGGCACTTCTTTTTCAGGGCGCTGTTGGCCGTGGAGTAGAGCTTCGTGCCCTCGCCGCCGTGAGAGAGGTTGATGCCGTCCACATAGCGCATCAGCTCGATGGCCTCGCGCTTGCCGACGTGCTCGTAGAGCGTGCCGCCGAACTGGTTGGTGATGTTGTACTTGCCGTCCGAAAACGCGCCCGCGCCGCCGAAGCCGCTCATAATGCTGCAGACCGGACACTTCACGCAGCTCTTCACCGTTTTGCCGTCGATCGGGCATTTGCGCTTGTCAAGCGGCCGGCCAAGCTCCAGTACCGCAATCTTCAGTCCCTTTTCAGCCATAGCCAGCTCATAGGCGGTAAAGATGCCGCCCGGGCCCGCGCCGATCACCGCTACGTCGTAGTTCATCATATGACACTCCTTTGTGCTGTATACAAAAGAAAGGGGCCGTCTCACTTCCGTTGTGGGGAAATGAAACGGCTCGATCAGTTCCTTGCTCAAGATACCACAGTTTTGACGGATAGTCAAATTAAAAAAGTGTAAAACGCTCACCGACCGTGCGGGCGGCGCTTTTGCTCTCTTGCGTTTGCGGAGCGGCTGTTGTATAATACTCCCGCCCAGAGAAGCTTTTCCTTTTAATAACCGCGTAAAACGGAACGGAGCGAGTTTCTTCTCTCTCGTAAAAACCAAATCGAAGCCCAGCGAAGCGGGTTCGATTTGGAGAGGAAGAAGGAAGGAGCGGATATGGAAGTTTTCGCGGCACCTTCGGAAACCGCGAAAACGGAATGAAGCGAGTTTCTTCTGACGACGGCCGGGTGTAGCGCAGTTGGTAGCGCGCGTGGTTTGGGACCATGAGGCCGGGGGTTCGAATCCCTTCACTCGGACCAAAAAGGAGACATGCTTTTGCATGTCTCCTTTTTGGTCCGAGTATACTATCCGCTGCGCTCAAATCGTTGGGAGGGGGCCTGCGCCCCGATCCAAAAAAGTAAAAAAAGCTTGACAAGTTAGTGAACACTAACTATAATGGCAGGTGGTTAGAGGGAGCTAACCGTTTTTTCGGTCACTTGGTTAGAGCGCACTAATTGCAGTTTGTTGGTTTGTACACCGAGAGAGGAAATCACCATGACACTGAAAGACATCAAGGAAGGTCGATCCGCCCGCGTGCTGACGGTCGGCGGCAGCGGCGCGCTGCGGCAGCATTTTCTGGATATGGGGATCATCCCCGGCACTTTTGTCAAGGTCGTGAAATACGCGCCGATGGGCGATCCGGTCGAGATCTGCCTGCACGGGTATGAGCTGACGCTCCGGCTTGACGACGCGGACAAGATCGACGTGGAGGAAGCTTCCGAGGCTCTTCCGCAAAAAGAGAAAGCGCCGAAGCCTGTCAATGAGCATCTGGGCTTGGGCGAAGGCGGCCGCTTCCACCCGAGGGGCAGCGGCGATCCCCTCCCCGAGGGCTCGGTGCTGAGCTTTGCGCTCGTCGGCAATCAGAACAGCGGCAAGACCACGCTGTTCAATCAGCTCACCGGCGCGAAGCAGCACGTCGGCAACTTTCCGGGCGTGACGGTCGACCGCAAGGACGGCGCGATCCTCGGACAGGCAAACACGCTCGTCACCGACCTGCCCGGCATTTACTCCATGTCTCCCTATTCCAGCGAGGAGCTGGTCTCCCGCAATTTTGTGCTGGAAGAAAAGCCGAAGGGCATCATCGACATCGTCGACGTCACCAACATCGAGCGGAACCTGTATCTGACGATGCAGCTGCTGGAAATGGACATCCCCGTCGTTGTGGCGCTGAATATGATGGACGAGATGACCGGCAACGGCGGTTCGGTGGACGTGAACGCGATGGAGGCCATGCTCGGCGTGCCGGTCGTGCCGATCTCCGCCGCCAAGAACCAGGGCGTTCACGAACTGGTGGATCACGCGATCCATATCGCCACATATCAGGAACGGCCGCAAAGGCAGGATTTCTGCGATGAAAACGACCACGGAGGCGCCGTGCACCGCTGCCTCCACGCCGTGATCCATCTGATCGACGATCACGCGAAAGCGGCGGGGATCCCGGTTCGCTTCGCCGCCTGCAAGGCGATCGAAGGGGACAGTCTGATCATTGACGCGCTCCGCCTGGACGAGAACGAGAAGGAGACGCTGGAGCACATCACGCTCCAGATGGAGAAAGAGCGGAGGCTCGACCGCAGCGCCGCCATCGCCGATATGCGCTTTGCCTTTATCACAAAGGTCTGCGACGCCTGCGTAACGAAACCGAAGGAGAGCCGGGAGCAGACGAGAAGCCGCAGGATCGACCGGGTGCTGACCGGAAAATACACGGCGATCCCGGTCTTTATCGCCGTCATGGGTCTGGTGTTTTACCTGACCTTCAATGTGATCGGCGCCGCGCTGCAGGATCTGCTGGCAGCCGGGATCGAGACGCTGCGCGACGCGGTGGACGCTGCGCTGAGCGCCGCGGGCGTGAACGAGGTGCTGCACGGGCTGGTCATCGACGGGATCTTTGAGGGTGTCGGCAGCGTGCTGAGCTTTCTGCCGATCATCGTGACGATGTTCTTCTTCCTCTCCCTGCTCGAGGACAGCGGCTATATCGCCCGCGTGGCCTTCGTCATGGACAAGCTGCTCCGAAAGCTCGGCCTCTCGGGGCGCAGCATCGTTCCTCTGCTGATCGGCTTCGGCTGCACCGTCCCGGCCGTCATGGCAACCCGCACGCTCCCGAGCGAGCGCGACCGCAAGATGACGATCCTGCTCACGCCCTTTATGAGCTGCACCGCCAAGCTGCCGATCTATGCGTTTTTCGTGGATGCGTTTTTCCCAAGCCACAAGGCGCTGATCATGATCGGGCTGTACGTGCTGGGCATCCTTGTCGGGATCCTGGTGGCTTTTCTTTACAAGAGGACCCTGTTCAAAGGCGAAGCCGTCCCCTTTGTGATGGAGCTGCCGAACTACCGGCTTCCGAGCGCGCGCAACACCCTGCAGCTTCTCTGGGAAAAGTCGAAGGATTTTCTGCAGAGGGCCTTCTCCGTCATCCTGATCGCGACGATCGTCGTGTGGTTCCTGCAGAGCTTCGATTTCCGCTTCAATCTGGTAGAGGACTCTCAAAGGAGCGTCCTCGCGGCAATCTCCGGTTTCATCGCTCCGGTGTTCGCGCCGCTGGGTCTCGGTGACTGGCGGATCGCCACCTCCCTGATCAGCGGCTTTATGGCGAAAGAGAGCGTCGTCTCGGTGCTGGAGGTCCTGTTCGGAGCGCAGGGCGGCGTAGCGGCGGTCATGAGTTCCCTGTCCGCGGCCTCCCTGCTCGTGTTCAGTCTGCTCTATTCGCCCTGCGTGGCGGCGGTCGCTTCCGTGCGCCGCGAGCTCGGGCGCAGATGGGCGCTGTACGTGGTACTTTGGCAGTGCGCGGTCGCCTGGATCGCCGCCCTGCTCGTGCGTCTGATCGGTCTGCTGCTGGGCTTTGTCTGAGAGGTGAGCTTATGAGTATCATGGAAATCGCGATCATCGCCGTCATAGCGCTTGCCGTCGTTCTGGCGCTGCGCCGCATCGTCAGGATGCGCGGAAGCGGCTGCTCCTGCGGCTGCTCCGGCTGCTGCGCCGAATGCGGCGGAGCCTGTGGAATGAAACGCAGGAGGGAAGATAGATCGAAGCCGGCCCGATGACAGGTATTCGGCGTGTGTTTGCTCGAAAGGGGGCATCCGTAGGGATGTCTCCTTTTTTATTGATGAGCGCGACAATCGTTTTTTCTGTGTTTTTGTTCACAAAACTCTTTATCGCAGCGCCCGTTTCCAGTATAATGGTCGCGGGAGACAAACGGAGGGAAGCTTTATGGACCTGACGGGTATCGACTATCTCGGTCTCGACCGGGTGCTGCGGCGCGGGACAGGGGAGATCGTCGAGCAAAGCGAAAAGATGCTTTTCATACGCGACAGCGTGAGCGGGGCGTATATGCTCGCCTGCGAGGATGCCGCGGAAGGCAGAGCTGTACTTGCACGGCACGTTGACGAAAAGACCGATCTGCTGATGGTCTCCGACCTCTCTCTCGGCCGCGAGGCCTTGCAGCGATACGGCTTTGCGGGCAGCATCGAGTGTTTTCAGGCCGCGTATTACGGTCTCGTTCCGGAAACGGGCTCCTCCCTGCAGGTGCGGACGGCCGATGAAAACGACCTCGATCTCCTCGTGCGGAGCTACGACCACCTCAGTCCGGAAGAACTGGCGCTGATCGTGAAGAGGCGCAAGCTGCTGCTCGGCTATGTCAGCGGCGAGCTCGTCGGCTTCGTCGGCGAGCACCTCGAGGGGAGCCTGGGGCTGCTGCATGTGTTCCCGCCTTACCGGCGCAGAGGCTACGGCGAAGCGCTGGAAAAGATCATGATCGCAGAGACCATGCGGGAGGGCTTCGTGCCCTTCGGCCAGATCGTGAAGGACAACGCCGCCTCCCTGCTGCTTCAAAGGAAGCTGGGGATGACGATCTCGGACAGGCTGAGCGTCTGGATGTGGAGACCCGCATAAACGGAGGCAGGGAGAAAATGGACTTTCTGGAAAACTATTACAACAACTATGACGAGGAGGGCCGTCTGCTCTCGCCGCACGGGCGCGTGGAGTACATCACGACGCAGAAATACATTCACGAGGCCTTGGGCGGCGACACGCGGAAAACGATCCTTGAAATAGGCGCGGGAACCGGCCGGTACAGTGTCGCCCTTGCCAGGGAGGGCTATCCCGTGACCGCTGTCGAGCTCATTGAGCACAATCTCGAGCTGCTGAGAAGCAAGCTCGACGGGACGGAGCCGATCCGCGTCCTGCAGGGCAACGCGCTCGATCTCTCCCGCTTTGAGGACGGCAGCTTTGATTTGACGCTCGTCCTGGGACCGATGTATCACCTCTATACCAGGGAGGACAAGCTCCGCGCCCTCTCCGAGGCGGTGCGGGTGACACGTCCGGGCGGGCGGATCATGGTCGCCTACTGCATGAACGAGCCGACCGTCGTCCAGTATGTCTTTGGTCTCGGCCATCTGCGGGAGATCCTCGGCGCGAATATGCTTACGGAGGACTGGCACTGCATCAGCCGTCCCGAGGACCTCTTCGAGCTGGTCCGGCCGGAGGACATTGCGGAGCTTGACGCCGCCGTGCCGGTGCGGCGCATCAAGCTTATCGCTTCCGACGGCGCGACGAATTATATGCGCGAGCTGATCGACGCCATGGACGAGGAGACTTACGCCAAGTGGATCGAGTACCATCTGACGGTTTGCGAAAGGCAGGATCTGATCGGTGCTTCGCACCACACGCTGGACATTCTGCAAAAGCTCTGAAGCAAAAGGAAGAAGCTCTGAGACCACAGGTTTCAGAGCTTCTTCCTTTTTCCTCGTTTTCAGTTTTCGAATTCCCTTGCCGCCTCGCGCAGCAGTTCACGGATCTGCAGATGCTGGGGACAGACGCTCTCGCACCGGCCGCATCCGACGCAGTCAGAGGCCTGTGCGCCCGCCTTGCCGCAGACGACGGAATAGTAGAAGCGGCTGTTCCAGTTCTGATGCAGCTTCTGCGCGTTCACGGTGGCAAAGATCTCCGGGATCGGGACGCCCTGCGGGCAGCCGGGAACGCAGTAACGGCAGGCCGTGCAGGGGATGAAGTTCTTCGTCTTGAAGATGCGGCGCACCTCGTCGACGGCGGCGCGCTCGGTCTCGTCGAGGGGCTTGAAATCCGCCATAAAGGCGCTGTTGTCCTGCATCTGGAGCAGATCGCTCATACCCGAGAGCACCATCATCACGCCCTCGAAGCCGGCGGCGAAGCGGATGGCGTAGCTCGCCGGGCTTCCCCCTCCGAGCGCGGAAAAGACAGCTTTTGCCTCTTCGGGCAGATCGACGAGCCGCCCGCCCTTGACCGGCTCCATGATGATGACGCTCTTGCCGTGCTTTCTGGCCATCTCATAGACCGCGCGGCTTTGGATCGCCGGATCGTCGAAGTCGAGATAGTTGAACTGGATCTGCACGGCTTCGATCTCCGGGTAGTCCGTCAGGATCTGTTCGAGCATCTCCGGGCTGTCGTGGAAGGAGATGCCGACGTGCCGCACCTTTCCCTCGCGTTTGAGGGCGAAGGCGGTCTCGTACGCACGGCATTCCCTGTAATGGGGATAATTGCGCGCGCCCTGCGCGTGCATGAGATAGAAGTCGAAATACTCCACGCCGCAGGCTGCGAGCTGCCGCTCAAAGAGCGGGCGGATGTCCTCCTCCTTCTCGAAGAAATTGCCGGAAAGCTTGTTTGTCAGAATATAGCGCTCGCGCGGGTAGCGGCTCGTGAGGCATTCCCGGATCGCGCGCTCGCTCTTGCCGTCAAGGTAGCCGTGGGCCGTGTCGAAATAGTTGAAGCCCCTTTCGAGGAAAAGATCGACCATCCGCTTGGTCTGTTCAAGGTCGACATCGCCGTCCTGCATCGGCAGGCGCATGCAGCCGAAACCGAAGTTTCTTTTTATCTTTTCCATGGGAAGCCCTCCTGCCTTGTTTTTTCAGATCATTCTGGCGCTGTCGATGATCATCGCGCGCGCCTTGTCGCGGACAAGCCGGTCCCGCAGAGCGGAGGCGTCCACCTGCTGCAGTATCTCCGCGGGATGCATGTCGTATACGCCCGCGATCAGCTCAAGCGCGGCGTTGAACTCCTCGTCACTGACGTCCAGATGTTCGCGGCGGGCGACCTCGTCGATGAGCAGATCGAAGCGCACCAGCTCCGTCGCCTCGTCCCGAAAGTCCTCGCGCAGCGTCTGCTCTGTTTTTCCGGCCAGGCGCAGATAGCAGGCGAAGCTCTCCTGTGCGAGCGACTCGGGGCTCATGCGCGGCTTCTCTTCCGCACGCTGCCGCAGCGCCCTTGCGATCGCGCCGTCTCGGTCTCCCTCGCCCTCGCCGAAGAGCGCTGATGCGAGGATGGCGATCGTCTCCGCGCTGCTGTGGGCGCGCAGCTGCGCGCCGCTCATCTCATCGGCTGCAGCGACGGCCGCGTCCCAGAGTTCGCCGTCCGTCCGTCCGAGGCCGAGCGCGGCGTTCGCCCCGCGCAAAATAGCGAGCATATCCGCCAGCGTCGTGAAGCCCGTACGCTGCGCGACGTCCTCTCTGCGCTGAGCGATCAGACCGTCGGTCTTCCGGCTGATATAGGTCTCGGGGATCTCGGCGTGCAGATGCTCCGCAGCGGCGCGCAGCACGCTCAGATCGGGCGTCTCGTCGGAGGGGACGTAGACCTCGAGTCCCTGATATTGATCCAAGTCCACTTTGGGCGGGACGGCCGCGTCAAAGTCAAATTCCGTCGCGCCGCCGGGGCGCTCGTCCATACGCGTGACGCGTTTGAGCGCGAGAGCGCCGAGGCCCTTTTCCGCTTCGAACAGGCCGATGCAGCCCTCGATCGCCTCGCGCGGGCCGCCGAAGCGTTCCTTATCCTCCGCCTCGCAGAGGATCGTCGCGCATACGTCGCCGCCGCTTACATCGCAGGAGAGGATCTTCATTTGCCCCACTCCTCTCCGGAACGGAGCACGTCCTCGTCGTAGTCCCAGCCGTTGTCGAGCAGCCAGAAGCCCTCCTCGTCCTCGATGGAAGCGAAGTACTCCTCGTCGCTCTGGCTCAGGCGCTTCATTTTTTCCTTGGTCTCGTAGGCGCGCAGCTCGGCGACGGTAAAGTCCAGGCCCAGCTCGCGCGCAGCGGGCAGCAGCACCGCCTCGACCAGGGGCTCGCGGATCTCCAGGCTGCCGGGGTAGGCGTCCATGGCCTCCCGGACGCGCGCACGCAGCGCCTCGTCGGTTTTATAGCGGGCAAAAAAGCTCGCGGCGTTTTCGATCATCTCCGTGCTTCCTTTCGTGCTTAGGTTTGAGAACATTATAGGGGATTCCCGCCGTCTTTGCAAGCGACGCGCAAAAAAGCTTCCGCTCCTTCCCGAAGCGGAAGCTTTTTTCACAAACGTTTGAGGAAATTGCCGTAGACATGCACCTTGTCGCCGATCACGACGAAGGCGTTGGGATCGCAGCGCAGGATGATGCCGCGCAGGCGCGTGATCTCGTACTTGGAAATGATGACGTAGAGCACGTCGCTCGGCTCGTCGGTGTAGGCGCCGACGCTGGCCCATTCCGTCACGCCGCGGCCGAGACCCCGCATGATCGCATCGGCGATCTCGTCCTTGCGCTTGGTGACGATCTTCACCTCGACGTTGATGTTCTGGAAGTGGAAATGATCGACGGCAAAGGAGCTCAGGAAGGTGGCGATCAGCGAGTAGATCACGACCGGTGCGCCGAAGAGGAAGGCATAGGCCGTGAACTGCACGGCGTTGACGACGAGGTAGACCTGGCCCACGCCGGTCTCGCGCTTGCCCATGGCCATGAGCAGGCCGACGATATCGAGTCCGCCGCCCGAGGAGCCGCAGCGCAGGATCAGCCCGCAGGTCGAGCCGCAGACGAGCGCGCCGACGATGACGGAAGCCAGCCTGTCGTCCGGCAGGATCGCCCGGACCGGGATCAGAGCGAGGAACAGCGTCTGGAACGTGACGGTGACAATCGTCTTGACGAGGGTCTTGCGTTTCATCCTCTTCCACGCGTAGAGGAAGATCGGGATGTTCATCGCATAGTAGAGAAGGCCCGCGATATCAAAGCCGACTTTCAGACCCGCATAATCCGTCAGCAGCGTGCGGATCAGCTGGCAGACGCCCATGAGGCCGCCGCTGTAAATGCCCGCCGGGACGATGAACATGTTCATGCCGACGGCGTAGCCGAGATCGAGCACGATCGTATAGAAGGTCGTGAGCACGTCCCGCGCCCGCTCGTTTTTATCGAAATAGTCTCTTATCATGTTTTCAAAACAACATCAAATGCCGCTCATAGAGCGGCATTTGTTTCGATCTCTTCTCTTACAGGGAAGCCTTCGCCAGATCGCACAGGGCGGTGAAGGCGGCCGGATCGTGTATCGCGGTCTCGGAGAGCATTTTGCGGTTCATGTCGACGCCCGCGAGCTTGAGGCCGTGCATGAAGGTGGAGTAGTTCATCCCGTTGAGCTTGCAGCCCGCGCTGATGCGGGTGATCCACAGGGAACGGAAATCTCTCTTCTTCTGCTTGCGTCCGATATATGCGTAACGGCCGGACTTCATGACCTGCTCGTTCGCCATCTTGAAATGACGGGACTTGTTGCCCCAGTAACCCTTTGCCAGGCCAAGCACCTTGCTTCTGTGCTTGCGGGTCATCATTGCGCCTTTAACTCTTGCCATTTGTATATCCTCCTATATTATACGTCAGCCCTTATTTGTAAGGGATCATTTTCTTGATGGTCGCAACGTTGGTCGCGTCGGCGTAGGTCTCGGAACGCAGACGGCGGCAGCGCTTGGCGTCCTTCTTCGTGAGGATATGGCTCTTGTAAGCGTGTGCGCGTTTCACCTTGCCGGACTTGGTGAGATTGAATCTCTTCTTGGCACCGCTGTGGGTTTTCAGT
>JAFSJZ010000084.1 GCA_017449185.1 Oscillospiraceae bacterium | reverse complement strand
GACACCATGGGCAGAAAGTGGCTGGACTCCAACCGTCAGATGTACCGTGTGCTCAAGCCCTACATGGAAGAGTACCACAAGACCGGCGGCAAGCTGTTCATCCAGTTGGCCGGCGGCTTCGGCCGCTCGATGGCCGTCACGCCGTGGATGGCCGCGCTGGGCCGCAACGACCTGCTGAACAAGCTGGCCAGCCCCATCGTCGACGTGCAGTACGCCTGCGCCTCCGCCTCCGTCACCCCGAACCGCTGGGCCGACAACTTCAACTCCCGCCCCTTCACCATCGAGGAGATCCAGGAGATGGTGTGGCACTTCGGCGCCACCGCCAAGAAGCTGCGCGAGGCCGGCATCGACGGCGTTGAGATCCACGCCGTCCACGAAGGCTACAACCTCGACCAGTTCGCCATCGCGAACATGAACTTCCGTACCGACCAGTACGGCGGCTCGCTGGAGAACCGTCTGCGCTTCGCCACCGAGATCGTTCAGGAGATCCACAAGCAGGCCGGCGACGACTTCCCGGTCTCTCTGCGTTACTCCGTCCGTTCCTGCACCAAGGGCTGGCGCAAGGGCGCCATGCCCGGCGAGGACTTCGTCGAGTTCGGCCGTGACATGCCCGAGTCCGAGAAGGCCGTCAAGATCCTGCAGGATGCCGGCTATGCCTTCCTCAACTGCGACAACGGCACCTACGACGCCTGGTACTGGGCTCATCCGCCACAGTACATGCCCGACAACTGCAACCTCGCCGACGTCGAGCATATCCGCAACTTCGTCGATATCCCCGTCGCCTGCGCCGGCCGTATGGATCCGGTCAAGGCCGCCGAGGAGATCGCCGCGGGCCGTCTCGACGCCGTGGCCATCGCCCGCCAGAACCTGGTCGACGAGAACTGGGTCACCAAGATCAAAGAGGGCCGCGAGGACGAGATCCGTCCCTGCATCCGCTGCCACAACGGCTGCTTCAACTTCGCCAAGTTCGAGGGCACCGAGAACATCCAGTCTCTGGGCGACTCGCTGCACCTGGCCCGCTGCGCGCTGAACCCGCCCACGATGCAGCGCAAGCGCTATAAGATCGTCCCGACCAAGAAGCCCAAGAAGGTCGCCATCATCGGCGGCGGCGTCGGCGGCATGGAGTGCGCGCTCGTTCTGAAGAAGCGCGGCCATGAGCCCGTCATCTTCGAGAAGGAAGACAAGCTCGGCGGCCTGTTCCTCACGGCCTCCGCGATGACCTTCAAGGAGAACGACAAGCAGCTGCTGAAGTGGTACGAGAACGAGATCAAGAAGGCCGGCGTGGAAGTCCGCTTCAACACCGAGGTCAACGATCTGGGCACCATCAAGCGCGGCTTCGACGAGATCATCGTCTGCACCGGCTCCGTTCCCAGAACGATGCCTCAGATCAAGGGCTTTGACAAGACCCGCACCTTCCGCGAGCTGCTCCGCGAGAAGAAGGTCGAGGGCGACAAGATCGTCTTCCTCGGCGGCGGCCAGTCCTCCTGCGAGGCTGCCTACGACCTCGTCCTGGCCGGCAAGCACCCGACCATCGTCGAGTACGGCAACGACCTCGTCGCGGCTCAGGCTACCTGCCTTGCGAACACCTCCTTCCTGCGCGACGCGATGGAGTATCACAAGGTCCCGGTCTATCTGCACAGCACCATCACCGAGATCGGCGACGGCTACTGCGTCATCAAGACTCCGGACGAGACCTTCAAGGTCGAATGCGACGCCGTCATCAACGGCATCGGCTTCGTCCCGGCTCCCATCGGCGAGAAGGCCGCCCACGTCCACCGTGTCGGCGACTGCGTTGCCATCGGCAACCTGCGCACCGTCATCTGGCGCGCCTGGGACGTCTGCATGCGCATCTGATCGCAGAACGAACATATCAAATGAAAAAGGTATGGCTTCGGCCATACCTTTTTTCATATTCGGCGCGCTTTTGGGAAAGCTACTCACAGATTCATTCAAACGAGGTGCTTTTCATGTCCAAACGTCTGGGCAGACAGACGGTCGCGCTCTCCGATCCTCCGCGGCTGCGCGGCTGGGCCGCCGTCGGCGGGAAAAAAGAAGGGGAGGGCCCGCTGAAGGACTGCTTCGATAAGATTTCAGAGGACGCCTATTTCGGCGAGCAGAGCTGGGAAAAGGCCGAAACGCGCATGCTGCGGGACTGCTTTTCTCTCGCCTGTGACAAGGCAAAGCTCCCGCCCTCGAAACTCGACTATATCTTTTCGGGCGACCTTTTGAACCAGTGCATCAGCTCGGCCTTTGCCATGCGGGACACGGCCGTGCCCTATTTCGGCACCTACGGCGCCTGCTCGACCATGGCGGAAGCGCTCTCCCTGGGCGCCATGCTCATCGACGGCGGCTTCGCCGCGAATGTCTGCGCCGTGACGGGCTCGCATTTCTGCTCGGCCGAGCGTCAGTACCGCTTTCCGCTTGAATACGGCGGCGTGCGCGCGCCGACGGCCCAGTGGACCGTCACCGGAGCCGGCGCGGTCATCCTCTCGCGCAGGAGAGAGGGGCCGCGTCTGACGCATGTCACGACCGGTATGATCACCGACGCGGGCATCACGGACGCGAACAACATGGGCGCGGCCATGGCGCCCGCCGCCTTCTCGACGCTCACGGCGCATTTTGCCGATACGGAGCGGGACTTTGACGACTACGACGCGGTCTTCACCGGCGACCTCGGCGCGGTCGGGCACGATATCCTGCAATCGCTGCTGGAAAAAGACGGGATCGACACGGGAGTGAAGTATATGGACTGCGGCATGCTGATCTACGACCGGAAGACGCAGGGCGTGAACAGCGGCGGCTCGGGCTGCGGCTGCTGCGCCTCGGTGCTCGCGGCGCATATCCTGCCTGCGATGGAGAAGGGGATCTGGAATCGCGTGCTCTTTGCCGCGACCGGCGCGCTGATGTCGCCCACCAGCGCCCAGCAGGGGGAGAGCATCCCGTCCATCTGCCACGCTGTGGTCATCGAAAACGAGGTGTAGGACATGGAGATCATGCTTCCCTTCCTGAAGGCCTTTGTTGTCGGCGGACTGCTGTGCATGATCGGACAGCTTCTGATCGACAAGACGAAGCTCACGCCCGCCCGCATCCTGACGAGCTACGTCGTCGCGGGCGTCGTGCTCGGCGCGCTGGGACTCTATCAACCGCTCGCGGATTTCGCCGGCGCGGGAGCCACCGTCCCGCTGACGGGCTTCGGCAATCTGCTGGCGAAAGGCGTGCGCGAGGCCGTGGCGGAAAAGGGCCTGATCGGCGCCTTCACCGGCGGCCTCGGCGCCGCGGCGGGCGGTATCTGCGCGGCCGTGTTCTTCGCGCTGATCGCTGCGCTGCTGTTCCGCGCAAAAGACAAAAAATGAATTATGTAAACCTAAAAAGAGGCTGTGCTCCGCAGCCTCTTTTTGCATGATTTGACAGGAGTATAAAATGATCCTATAATAGACATATATCAAAGAATACGAGGTTGCAGCGGATGGATAAACTCAGCCTTGACAAGATGAAAAACAAGGGCGCGGCCACGGCGGCTGCGACGATCGCTGCTGCCGGCGTGCTCATCGGCGGCAGCTTCGAGGCGCCCGCCGACATCCTCAAGGAGGACGCGGCGCTCGCGCCGCCGCCGATCGTCGAGACGCTCAACGCCGAGATTGATCCCGGCGACGGAGATCTCAGTGAGGAAGAGGATGCCGTCGCGGAAGAAGAGGAGGAAAAGAAAAAGGGCGGCCTGCGCGCCAGAACGCGCGAGCTTGTCCTGCGCATGCCGCTTATCCTGCGCGCCTGTGTGGCGGTGCCGCTCTGGGGCGTCGGCTGGGCGCTGACCTCGCTTGCCTCGCTGCTTTGGGCCGGCGTACTCTCTCCCGTCGGCGCGGCGATCGCCAAATGGATCGTGATCGCGCTGATGATCCTCGCGGCCTTGGCGATCACAGTCAAGACCGTATTCCCGAAAACGCCCCTGAAAAAAATCTTCAACAGGCGCACGCTGATGTGGGTGCTCGGCGGAGCGACGGTCTTCTGTGTCGCGGACGCCGCGCTCGGCACACTCTACCCGGACGCGCCGCGGCTGTTTGATATCGCACGCATCGTGGCCTCGGCGGCGCTGCTCACCGGCGCGGTGATCCCCGTGCTGAAACACGAGAAAAAAGCGCGCGACAAGCGGAAGCGGGAAGAGGAAGAGACGCGCGAAAGAGAAGAGGCCGCCGCGCGCGCGGCCGCGCTGGAGGCGGCAAAGGAGACGCCTGAGCAGGCCCAGGCGCGCGTGGAGCGCGAGGTGCTCGAGCTGGCCGACAGCGTGAGCTTTCGCTGAAAACACATGAAAAAGCCGCAGTTCTTCTGAACTGCGGCTTTTTCATATCTCCAGTTTTTTCCCGTCGAGCACGGCTTCGACGAGCGTGTCTCCGCGATAGCGCAGCGTGAGCAGAAAGAAAGGCCTGTCCTCCGCAAGCAGGCGCAGAAAAATGCGGTCGCCCTCCCAGATCGGCAGGGAAGTGAGCACCTCGCTCTTTTTCTTCCACGCGAGAACGCCCTCGGAGCAGTCTTTCAGCTCTCCCTCAAAGCCGTCGGCGGTGAAGAGGTGCATGTCCTCCTCGCCCCAGAGGTCTGAGAGAAAGGTGACGACGCCGCGATAGCGCCATGAGCTCAGTCTCAGTCCGGTTTCCTCCGAGACCTCGCGGAGCATGCACTGTTCTGGACTCTCGCCCTCCTCGAAGCCGCCGCCGACGCCGATCCATTTCCCGGCGTTCTCGTCCACGGCTTTTTTCACGCGGTGCAGCATAAGATACTCGTCGCCGCGCTCAATATAGCAAAGGCTGGTGTCGTGCATCTCTGCATCACCTCCCAGGAGAGTATAGCACGCTCTGCTTCTCCGTTCAAGCTTGACGCGGAGGCGCGCGGCAGGGTATAATACACATTAATGACTGTTTTGAGACGGAGTATCACGAGAAACCCGATGACAAAAGCCGAGAAGAGACAAAAAAACAGGGAAACGCGCGCGCTGATGATGCGGTTTTTAAAGGGCAGCAAGGGGCTGTTCTGCGTCAGCATGCTCTGTGCCGCCCTGGCGGCGCTGGCGGATATGATCTCGCCTCAGATCATTCGCGCGGCGATCGACAACGCGCTCGGCGGTAGGGAGCCGGAGTTTCCCGCCTGGGTCATGCGCCGCGTGGATGCGCTGGGCGGCTTTGCCTGGCTCGGCGCGCATCTGTGGGTCATGGCGCTCGCCGTCGTGGCCGTCGCCGCGGTCAAGGTGACGAGCCAGTACATTTTCCGCGTCAGCAACACAGCGGCCTCCGAGACTTTGGTGAAAACCATGCGCGACACGGCCTTTTCGCATATCGAGCACCTGCCCTTCTCCTGGCACATGAAAAACCGCACGGGCGACATCATCCAGCGCTGCACCTCGGACATCGACACGATGAAGAATTTCGTCTCCGAGCAGCTGACGAACGTGTTCCGGATCATCGTCATGCTGATCCTCAGTTTGCTTTTCATGTTTTCCATGGACGTGCCGCTGACGCTCATCGCCTTTATCCCGATGCCCGTCATCATCGCCTATTCCCTGTACTTCCACACAAAGTTCCGCAAGGGCTTTCTGGACTGCGACGAAAACGAGGGCAAGCTCTCGACGATGGCGCAGGAAAACCTCACGGGCGTGCGCGTTGTGCGCGCCTTCGGCCGCGAGCGCTTTGAAAGGGATAAATTCGAGACGCAGAACGCCTATTATACCTCGCTGTGGGAGAAACTCGGCACGATCATGAGTCTCTACTGGAGCAGCGCGGACGTGCTCTCCGGCGCGCAGATCCTGCTGGTGGTCGTGTTCGGCGCGCTTTTCTGCATCCGCGGCCGGATGCAGGCAGGCGAATACGTGGCCTTTATCTCCTACAACGCCATGCTCATGTGGCCGATCCGCATGCTCGGGCGCATGATCGCCGAGATGAGCAAGGCCGGCGTGTCCATCGAGCGCATCAAGTACATCATGGACTCCGAGGCCGAGCGGGATCCTCCCGGCGCGATCTGTCCCGAGATCCGCGGCGATATCGCCTTTGAGCACGTCAGCTTTGCCTATGAGAACTGCCCGCCGATGCTGCGGGACGTCAGCTTCACGATGGAGGCCGGGACGACGCTCGGCATCCTCGGCGGCACGGGCAGCGGCAAGTCCACAATGATGTACCTGCTCGACAAGCTCTATCCGCTCGAAGAGGGAAAGGGAAGGATCACCGTCGGCGGCGTGGATATCCGCGAGATCCGCACCGATTGGCTGCGAAAGCATATCGGCATCGTGCTGCAGGAGCCGTTTCTCTTCTCGCGCACGATCAGCGAGAACATCGCCATCAGCTGCGACGGCACAGATCTGACCAGCATCAAGGCCGCCGCGGCCGCCGCCTGCCTCGACGAGACGATCGAGAGCTTCGCCAAGGGCTACGACACATTTGTGGGCGAACGGGGCGTGACGCTCTCCGGCGGACAGAAGCAGCGCGCGGCTATCGCCCGCACGCTGACCGGCAGCACGCCGATCATGATCTTTGACGATTCGCTCTCCGCCGTCGACACCGAGACCGACGCGCAGATCCGCGCACGGCTTGAGGAGCGCTTCGGCACAGCCTCGATCATCCTGATTTCTCACCGCATCACGACGCTCTCCAAGGCCGACAAGATCCTGGTGCTTGAGAACGGGAGCATCGTCGAGCAGGGGACGCACGACGAGCTCAAATGCGCGGGCGGGATCTATCAGAGCATTTACGAGATCCAGTCCGGCACGGCAGAGGAGGCGCAGCTATGACGAAGCCCTCCGAAAACAAGAGCTCGCTGAAGTTCTTCGGCATCGGCAAGATGCTGCCCTTCCTGAAGAAATACCGCGGCATGATGCTGACGATGGTCCTCTGCGGCATTGCCGGCAGCGTCATCGACATCGGCACGCCGCTGCTGCAGCGTTACGCGCTCAACCACTTTGTCGGGCTCGGCACGCTCGACACGCTCGCGCCCTTCATTATGCTGTACGTGTTCGTGATCGTCTTTGCGGGCGCGAGCAACTATATCTCCGCTAAAAACGCGCTCTGGCTGGAGGTGCGGCTCGACAAGGATCTGCGCAACGCGGCCTTCGAGCATCTGCAGACGCTGTCCTTCTCCTACTACAGCCAGAACAGCGTGGGCTATATCCATTCCCGCGTCATGTCCGACACCTCGCGCATCGGCGCGCTGTTCTCCTGGACGATCATCGACAGCGTCTGGCAGATCGCCTACGTGATCGGCGCGATCGTCGCGATGCTTGTCGTCAACGCGCGTCTGGCGCTGCTGGTGCTGGCGATCCTGCCGCTGCTGGTGCTGCTCTTCTCGATCTTCCAGAACAAGCTTGTGCGCGTCAACCGGGAGATACGCGAGATCAACTCGAAGATCACCTCGAACTTCAACGAGGGCATCACCGGCGCCAAGACCGTCAAGACCCTGGTCATCGAGGACAAGATCGAGCACGACTTCAAGTCCGAGACCGACAATATGCTCCGCCGCTCGGTGGGCGCGGCGCGCCTGCGCGGCGTGTTCGCCGTGACGATGAACTTCGCCTCCTCGCTGGCGCTGGCCATCGTGCTCTGGCGCGGCGGCTATATCGCCAGGAGCGAGGTCGGCACCTTCTCGATGTTCATGTCCTACGCACAGGGCATGATGGAGCCCATCCGCTGGCTGGTCGACGCCTTCTCCGACTTCGTGACCACGCAGGTCAACATCGAGCGTCTGACAAAGCTGCTCGAAACAAAGCCGGACGTGAACGACAGCGAAGAGGTCGTCAGGATCTACGGCGACAGCTTCGAGCCGAAAAAGGAGAACTGGGAGAGCCTGCGCGGCGATATCGAGTTCCGCGACGTCAGCTTCAGGTATCCCGATGGGGACGAGTATGTGCTCGAGCATTTCAACCTGAAGATCCCCTTCGGCACGAACGTCGCCATCGTGGGCGAGACCGGCGCGGGCAAGTCCACGCTCGCCAATCTCGTCTGCCGCTTCTACGAGCCGACGGAGGGCAGCGTGCTCATCGACGGGCGCGACGCGCGCGAGCGCTCGCAGCTCTGGCTGCACAGCGCGATCGGCTACGTGCTGCAGACGCCGCATCTCTTCTCCGGTACGGTGCGGGAAAACCTGCTCTATGCCAACCCCGACGCCACGGACGCCGAGATCGCCCGGGCCCTGGAGCTCGTCTCCGCCGACGAGGTGGTCGCGCGGCTCGAAAACGGCCTTGAGACCGATGTGGGAGAGGGCGGCGACATGCTCTCCACGGGCGAGAAGCAGCTGATCTCCTTTGCGCGCGCGATCCTGGCCGATCCGCGCATCCTCGTGCTCGACGAGGCAACGGCCTCCGTCGACACGATCACCGAACAGAAGATCCAGGCCGCCATCGACACGATCATCCGCGGCCGCACCTCGATCGTGATCGCACACCGGCTCTCGACCGTCCGCAACGCCGACATCATCCTGGTCGTGAAGGACGGCAGAATCATCGAGCAGGGCCGACATGAAGAGCTTCTTGCCGCGCGCGGCCACTATTACCGGCTATACACACGGCAGTATGAGGAGGAAGCCACCAGCGCATTTTTAAGCAAGCGCTGATCCATTCGGCATCGGCATCTTGCGGACAATTTGCGCCCTGACATCACCGTTTTTTCTTGACATACACGAAGTATGCCTGCAAAAAAACGGCATCATCAGAGACAGAGATTCTCTCGCAATCCGCTCTCGTCGAACGGATCATTGCTTGCTTGAGCTAGAGCTGATAAACAAACCAAAAAGGCAGACGCCCGCGGGCGTCTGCCTTTTGTTTACGGTTTATTTGCCTTGATTATTTGGCGGCCTTGACCAGCGCGTCGATCGCAGCCTGATCAAGCTTGATCTCGAGCGTGCTGCCGGTGGGGAGCGGAATGCTCAGGATATTGCCGTCGGCAAGCTTGACTTCGCTTCCGTCCTTGAGCACGAGCGTCAGCACGCCGTCAACGAACTTGTAGCTGCCGCGGACATGCGTCGTGGCGGGACCTTCGCCGATGACGACGTCGAAGGTGTTGTCATCGTAAAAGAAGACCTGTACCTTGACGTTCACGCCGTCTCCGTTTTCATCTTTCACAGCGGACTCGATGTTCAGCTTCGCGTCGCCCGATTTGGCAACGATCCTTCTGACGGGAGCCGTGTACACAGGAGAGACCGGAATCAAAGACAGCGCAGCGCTCAGGCTGACGCCGCCGCCCTTGGGAACGACCAGAAAATAGTTCCCGTCGGCGTCCTGCTGAAGCTCGACTCTGGCGCCCTCGCCGTTGTAGGCGGCGTCGATCTGATAGCCGTCAGCGACCGAAATGAGAAGGATAACGTTGTCTCCCTCCTTGGCCACGTCGAAGCCGTCGCTCTGCGTGGTGCCGGAGAGGGACAGCGTGCCACCCTCTTCGGGCTGCACGAGACGGATGATGTAAAGGATGTTCTCCTCAAGCTCCTCGGCAAAAGCGGTGTTCTGCGCATTCGAATCTTCGATCTGCGCCTTCAGCGTATCGTAATATTCGTCGCTCGGATCAATGTTGTAATCATCAATGGAATTGAGAAGGGGAGAGACCGCGCTGCCGTCCTCGTCGAGATCGACCTTCCAGACCGTCAGCGTGATGGCGTCGGAGTCCTGGCTCTGGCCGGAGACAAAGATAGATTTTTCACCGCCGGAGACCGTGCCGTCGACCGTGATGCTGAGCGAGGACGTGACTTCTTCGTTACCAAGTCCCCAAACATAGACAGTGAGGCCGGTCGAACTGCCGGTCACGTCGCCGTTCACCTGAACGTCGAGCTGCGAATCCGTGCGGCTTACCCATGCAAAAATGCCGTCGGCGTCCTCTCCCTCGGCGGACACGGAGCCGTCGACGAGGACGGCAGTGCTGCAGCAGTCCTGGGCATGGGCAGAGATGCCCGTCGCATATTTCTCACTTTCAGCGGATACATCGCCGTCGACGATAACAGTGGCGCTGCCGGCATAACTGTCGACGTTAATTGCGGTTGCATCCAACTTAGCTTCTGCGGACACGTCGCCGCCGACGGTGACCGTGACACTGCCGCTTTCAGTGCCATAGGCATTCACGGCTGTTGCCGACAGCCCTTCGGTCGCGGCGCTGACGTCGCCGCCAATCGTCACCTCGGAACTGACGGCACCGTGCGCGTTGGCACTCACAGCAGTGGTGCGCCCCTGCCCGGAGACGTCCACGCTGCCGTCCACAGCAACGCTGCTGCTTCCAGCCGGGGCGTCGGGCTCCGGATCAACTCTGACAGAGGTATGAGTTTCTTCATTCCACTCCCAGGAAAAGCCTTCTGCAAGGGCATAGACGCCGATGCACTCATAGCGGCCGCTCTCATCCGTGACGGTCACATCGCCGCCGACGCTCACCTCGGCGGTGCCGGAGAGGTTAGATGTGGATTCGATTCCGGCTGAATGCCAGTAGTATTCGTTGCTCTCAGAAGCAGGGATGACGTTGAAGGACACGTCGCCATCGATCTCGGCCGAGGCGTCGCCGTCTTTAGCATAGACGTTGACAGCCGCTCCGCTGACGCCCTCTGCTTCGACGCTGCCGCCGACCGAAACGGCGCCCGAACCGTCATCATAGGAATAGACGGAAACGCCGGAGGCTGAATTCTCTTCGCTCGAGACGCTGACGTTGCCGCCGACTGTCACCTCCGAGGTATTGAAGGTATCGGCATTGACGCGAACGCCGACAGCCTCATCCTGCCCAGAGACGTCCACGCTGCCCTCCACGGCAATGCTGCTGCTTCCGGCCGGGTCGTCGGCTCCCAAGGTGACTTCCACATAACTCTGCGTCTCTTCATCCCATTCCCAGGAAGCTCCGGTCGCGCCGGAATTGACGCCGACGGCTTCCACGCCGCCGTCTTCGGCTGTGACGGACACGTCCCCGCCGACGGACACCTCCGCGGTGCCGGACAGTGCGGCTACCGAGTGGACGCCTTCCGCAGACCAATAATTGTCGTTGCCTTCAGACGCGGGGACGGTATTGTAGGATACATCCTCCCCAACGTCGACCGACACGTCGCCGTTTTCGGTATAGGCGCTGACAGCAGTCCCGCAGCAGCCCTCCGCTTCGACGCTGCCGCCGACCGAAACGTCGTTCGTTCCCCCGTTGTAGGCATTGGCGACGACGCCGGATGCTTCGCCTTCGCCGATGGTTGCGCCGACGTCGCCCTGTACCTCAAGCTCCGTCACGCTGCCGTCGCCGGAGGAATAGGTATTGGTACCGCCTGTCATGTGCGTCGCATCATAGGTGTAGACATTACCGTTTTCGTCGTACCATTCTGCCGTATAGGGCGGGCCGCCGGCCGTGTCGGCGGTCACGTCGCCTTCGACGACGACCGTGGCGGCGCCGCCGCCGTCAGAGCCGACGTAAAGGGCCTCGCCGTCGGTATCGGTGGTAATATTGCCGTAGGTCTCCGTCGCGGTTCCTTCACCCCAGGCATAGACGCCGACAGGCTCGTTTTGATCCTCTGCCGCAAAGGCTGCGGGAGCAAGGCTCACCAGCAGACAGACGATGAGCATGCAGGACAGGATACGTTTGAACTGTTTCATCTTTTCCTCCTGACGATTTGATTATAAAGGATGGTTATAAAGGATGAGAGTATATTTTGATTATATAGAATCAAGGGAAATAAGTAAAGAGAAGAATTACAAAAAATGACAAACAGGAACAGCGGGGCTGCCGATACGGCAGCCCCGCTGTTCCTGTTTTTACGCCCGGATCAGATTCTTCTCCACTTCGCGCCGCGGGGGATGTCGGTCAGCTCGATCCCGGCGGCTTTCAGCTCGTCGCGGATACGGTCGGCCTCGGCGAAATTCTTCTGCTTCTTCGCATCCTGGCGGGCGCGGATCTTCGCCTCGATCTCCGGATCGGACTCGCCGTTCTCGGACAGGATCGTGAACTCACCGGCGACGAGGGCTTCCTTTTTCAGCTCCTCACGCTTCTTGTCGGCCTTCTCGATCAGGCTCAGACTCAGCACGCGGTCAAAGTCCGCGATCGCGGCGAGCTTGGTCGCGTCGCTGCATGGCGCCTTAAATACGTCATAGACCGCCGTCACGGCGAGCGACGTGTTCAGATCGCTGTCGAGAGCCTTGACGAACTTTTCCTTCATCGCGGCGAAAGCGGCCTCGTCGACCGGACCGTCGCCGGGCTTGAGCGCGGCGATGCGTGCGATCAGCTTGTTGTAGGCCAGCTGCGCGTTGTCGAGATTCTCCCAGGTGAAGACGAGGGCCTTGCGGTAGTGGCTCTGCAGACAGAAGAAGCGGTAGGCGAGGGGATCGTAGCCCTTCTGCTCGAGCAGCGAGACGGTGAGGAACTCGCCCTTGGACTTGGACATCTTGCCGTCGTTGGTGTTCAGATGCAGTACGTGCATCCACAGGTTGCACCAGTGGTGGCCGAGGTAGGACTCGCTCTGGGCGATCTCGTTCGTGTGATGCGGGAAAGCGTTGTCGATGCCGCCGCAGTGGATATCGAGATCCTCGCCCAGATGCTTCATCGAAATTCCGCTGCATTCGATGTGCCAGCCGTGATAGCCTACGCCCCAGGGAGAGTCCCATTTCAGGGCCTGGTCCTCGAACTTGGATTTGGTGAACCAGAGCACGAAGTCGTTGCGGTTGCGCTTGTTGGTGTCCTCGTCCACACCTTCGCGGACGCCCACGTCGAGATCCTCGGCGTTGAAGTCGTTGAAGATGAAGTAGCGCTCGAGCTTGGAGGTATCAAAGTACACGTTGCCTCCGGCAAAGTAGGCGTAGCCGGTGTCCATGAGTTTCGAGATGATCTTGATATACTCGTCGATGCAGTTCGTCGCGGGCTCGACGACGTCGGGCGTGCGGATGTTCAGCTTCGCGCAGTCGGAGAAGAAAGCGTCGGTGTAGAACTTCGCGATCTCCATGACGCTCTTGTGCTCGCGCTTGGCGCCCTTGAGCATTTTGTCCTCGCCCTCGTCGGCGTCGGAGGTCAGATGCCCCACGTCCGTGATGTTCATCACGCGCTTGAGGTTATAGCCGGAATAGCGCAGATAGCGGTCGAGGATATCCTCCATGATGTACGAGCGCAGGTTGCCGATGTGCGCGTAGTGATATACGGTCGGCCCGCAGGTGTACATCTTGACAATGTCGGGATGGTTGGGGACGAACAGTTCCTTTTTACGGGTGGCGGAATTGTACAGATACATGGGAGAACCTCCTGTCGATCTCCGGAGGAGATCAAAGATTGTATAGATCAGGCATTTTCAGGCTGACTCCGGACCGTCTTTCCGATGATCCAGGGGGCGCAGCGAACAATGAGACGATAGAGAAGCATACAGATCAGCAGGGTCGTGATCAAAACCAGACAGCAGAGAAGAAAGCTCGCTCTGACGGAGAGCGTATCGGTCTTCATGAGCATCGAGAGCAGCTTGATCAGAATGCGGTAAACAGGCCCGTGCACGCACAGCGTCACAATGGCCGTTACGGCGATCCTCTCCGCCGGACGGGCGATGAGCTCTGTGCGCTCAAAAGCAAAGGAGAGCAGGGCGCAGCCCGCCGTTCCCAGCATACCGCAGACAAACCACATAAAGCCCTCTTCGCCCACAGAGGAACAAAGGGAATACCCGAGCGCCAGAGCGGCAAGACCGAGCGGAATACACAGCGTCGGGGAGAGCTTCCGAAGTGAGCGCTGCTTCGCACTTTCCCGAAGAGCGGCGCCCAGTTCAAAATAAAGGATATACTGACAAACGCGGTCAAGGCCCCAGGGCAGGTCGGGGAGACGGCAGCCCAGCAGCGGGCCGAACGCGTAAAGCAGGCTCAGGATCAGCACCGCGATCGAGGTGCCTTTTTTCCCGGTTGTCACGCGCAGAGCGTTGTAGAGAACGGACGTCGAAAAATAGCAGGGAAGAAACCAGAGGTGGGAATGAAAGTCCAGCAGCTTGAATTCCCCGAGCAGCAGACCGACGAGGGCCCGGCCGGGAGTGGAGGCGGACGGACGGAAGCGCCGCTCCAGAACGATCCAGTAGATGAGGATCAGCACGCCGAAGACAAAGTACGGAACGACGAGTGTTCGTGCCCGGTGCTTGAGATCCTGAAGGATATCCCGCTCCCGGTAGACGCAGCCGCCGGCAAAGAAAAAGATCGAAATGAAGAAGCAGCGCAGATAGTCGTTCAAAAACCAGGTGTCATGAATGTGGAATATCATGACGAGGATAAGCCCGAGCGCCTTCAGAATGTCGATCCAGCGGATCCGCTCTTCCGATACGGGGGCGGAAACAGAATAATTGATCATGCGCTTTCTCTTTTTGGTATGGATTTCCCTCCAAAGGGGATAAGGATCAGGCGCGGCGGAATACGTCGCGGTTTTTCCAGAAATATTCGGCGCCGGACCAGACGGTCGTGACGAGGATCACGGCGGTCGAGAACTGCGCGATCAGATCGGGCGCGGAGTCCCAGGGCTCCGGCGGGCCGATGAGCAGCATCAGACACAGGCACACCATGGTCGCGGCGGTCTTGATCTTGCCGGACCAGGCGGCGGCGATCACGCGCCCCTGCTCGACGGCGACGAGGCGCATGCCGGACACGGCGAATTCGCGCAGCAGCACGATCGCGAGCGCCCAGCCGGGTATTCTCCCGGCCTCGACAAAATAACACATCGCCGCCATCACAAGCACCTTGTCGGCCAGCGGGTCCATGAACTTGCCGAAGTCCGTGATCTGGTTATAGTGCCGGGCGATATAGCCGTCGGCCATGTCGGACAGACTTGCGATCACGAACACCGCAAGCGCCCAGTATCGCAGACCGGCATAGGCGAGCACAAGAAACACGGGGATGAGGATCACGCGAAAGATCGTGATCTTGTTGGCAGTGGTCATGCTTCAACCTCCTTGCCGTAAAGGAAACCGTCCTCGGCTGCGTCGATCAGCACCTCCGCCATCTCTCCCGGGGGACAGCTGCCCTCGAAAAAGACAAGCCCGTCGATGTCCGGCGAATCGGCCCAGGAGCGGCCGACGAGCAGACCGCTTTCCTCGTCGTAATCCTGACAGAGCACGCGCAGCTCTTTCCCGATTTGGCTTTCGCAGAACTCGTCCATGATCCGTGCCTGCAGCTCCATGACGAGTTCCGCGCGGCGCTGCGCCGTCAGCGGGTCGGGGTGCGGCATCTGCGCGGCGGGCGTGCCCTCCTCGGGGGAGAAGGGGAAGACGCCCGCGCGCTCGATGCGCGCCTCTTTCAAAAATGCGCACAGCTCCTCAAACTCGGCCTCGCCCTCGCCGGGCAGGCCGGTGATGAGGCTCGTGCGCAGCACCAGCCCGGGGATACGCTCGCGCAGCGTTCTGAGCAGCGCGCGGATCTCTTCTCCCGTCCCGCGGCGGTGCATGGCCTTTAGTATGTTGTTATTGATGTGCTGGATGGGAATGTCCAGATATTTGACGATTTTTTCGTTCGAGGCGATCTCGTCGATCAGCTCGTCGTCGAAGGCGTCGGGGTAGAGGTAGTGCAGGCGGATCCACTCCACGCCCTCGATCTGTCCCAGCTCACGGCACAGAGCGGCGAGGCTGCGTTTCCCGTACAGATCCGTGCCGTAGCGCGTGATGTCCTGCGCGATCACGATGAGTTCTTTCACGCCGTGCGCTGCGAGATCGCGCGCCTCCTCGAGGATGTTCTCCATCGCACGGGAACGGTAATGCCCGCGAATATAGGGGATCGCACAGAAGGCGCAGTAGTTGTCGCAGCCCTCGGCGATACGCAGATAGGCCCAGGCCGGGCCCGTGGACACGACGCGCGGGATCTCGTCGACCGGAGCGCTGTTGGAGGCAAAACGCTGCAGCGAGCGTCCCTCCATCACTGCGTCGGCCGCGTTGACGATCTCGCCGAAGCTGCCCACGCCCAGCACCGCATCGATCTCCGGCAGCTCTTGAGTGATCGAGTCGCGGTAGCGCTCGGAGAGACAGCCGGTGACGATGATCGCGCCGAGCCTTTTTCTCTTTTTCAGCTCCGCCAGCTCAAGAATCGCGTCGATGGCCTCGCTCTTGGCGGCGTCGATGAAGCCGCAGGTGTTGACCACGGCAAAATCCGCGCCCTCCGCCTCGGGCACGAGGGTATAGCCCGCCTCGCTGAGAAGGTAGAGCATTTGTTCGCTGTTGACCAGATTTTTGGCGCAGCCGAGCGAGATCATCGCAAAGGTCTTTTCCATCAGTCTTCCTCTATGTTGCTGTTGAATCGCCGCAGCGCGGCGCGGATCTCTTCCCAGGAATATCCGCGTCGAAAGAGCGCGGCGCTTATTTTTCGAACGCTGTCGCGGTCGTTCGGGTCTTTCAGACGGCGGGAGATAAAAACGTCGAGCTTTTCGGTGTTGTCCGGCAGTGCGGCGAGCGTCTCGTCCGCCTGATCGCGCTCGATGCCGCGGCGGCGCAGCTCACTTTTCACACGTCCCGCACCGTAGCCCTTGGCGCTGTAGTGCCGCGCGACCGCGCCGGCGTATTCGCCGTCGTCGAGAAAGCCGCGCTCGGCAAGCCAGGCGACGCACTCGTCCGCGCTCTGCTCGTCGATGCCGCGAAGCAGCAGTTTGTCCCGGAGCTCCTTTCTCGAATAGGGGCGGCGGGAGAGCAGCTCCAGTGCCTTTTGACGGTCGAGAGCCTTTGAGGAAGCCCGTTTGAGCTCCTCAAAGGCCTCGTCGGATAGCTCCATGCCGACGAACAGACGCGCGTCGGTCACGGCGTCGAGTGTGGAGCGCAGCGCCTCGGCGCCGTCAAACTCTACAAGGAAACGCCCGGGGGAGCTTTGCTTTAAAGCGGTAACGATCATGACGGGGAAGGGGAAGCTCAGCCCTCGTCAAAGTCCGCCGCGCTGACCTCGACGGCACGCCCGGAGACGCGCGCGGCCTTCTGCGCCTGCGGAGAGAGCAGCTTGAAGGAGTTGTCGCGGATATCCTGCTCGAGCTTGTCGCAATACTCGGGATTGGACGCGAGATAGTCCTTCACGGCGTCTTTGCCCTGGAGGCGCTGGCCGTTGACCGTGAACCAGGCGCCGCCCTTTTCGATCAGCTCCAGCTTGACGGCCAGATCGATGATCTCGCTCAGACGGGAGATGCCCTCGCCGTACATGATGTCGAATTCGGCCTCGCGGAAGGGGGGCGCGACCTTGTTTTTGACGACCTTGGCGCGCGTGCGGTTGCCGATCATCTCACCGTTGGCCTTGAGCGTCTCGATGCGGCGCACGTCGATGCGCACAGAGGCGTAGTACTTCAGCGCCAGACCGCCGGGCGTGGTCTCGGGGTTGCCGTACATCACGCCGATCTTCTGACGCAGTTGGTTGATGAAGATCACGGTGCAGTTGTTCTTGGAGATCGCGCCGGCCAGACGCCGCATCGCCTGCGACATCAGGCGGGCCAGCATGCCGACGACCGTATCGCCGACCTCGCCCTCGAGCTCGGCCCGGGGGATCAGCGCGGCGACCGAGTCGACGACGATCACGTCGATCGCGCCGGAGCGCACAAGGGACTCGGTGATATCCAGCGCCTGCTCGCCGGTATCCGGCTGGGAGATCAGAAGGCTGTCGATGTCCACGCCCAGGGCGCGGGCATAGGCGGGCTCAAGCGCGTGCTCGACGTCGATGTAGGCCGCGTCGCCGCCGTTTTTCTGCGCGGAAGCGACGATGTGCAGCGCCAGCGTCGTCTTGCCGGAGGCCTCGGGCCCGTAGATCTCGATGATGCGGCCCTTGGGAACGCCGCCGATGCCGAGGGCAAAATCCAGCGAGAGCGACCCGGTCGAGAGTGCCTCGACGTTGACGGAGATATCGTCGCCCAGGCGCATGATCGTGCCCTTGCCGTAGTCCTTCTCGATCTTGGCGATCGCGGTCTCCAGAGCCTTCTTTCTGTCAGTGGCCTCGGGAGCGGCCGCCGTCTTCTTTTTCTCTGCCATAATGTTTTTCCTCCTGCAGGGAGGAGAGATATCTCCTCCACATAAATTAACGGCTTTTCAAGCAAGCGCTGAATGATGCGGCGAGAGCGGATTGCGGGAGAATATGTGTTTTGACGAGGACACTTTTTGTGTATGTCAAAAAAAGTGGCGAAGTCAAGGCGCAGATTGTCCGCAAGACGCCGAAGGCGTATTGTTCAGCGTTTGCTTATATTACATTTTTCCGATCACGACGCGCTCGACTCCGAGCGTATCGAACTTGGAGCTCACGGAGCGGAAACCTCCGGTGAGCAGCAGCTCCTTCACGCTCTCAGCCTGGTCCTCGCCGACCTCGAAGAGCAGATAGCCGCCCGGACGGATCACGGCCTTCCAGTATTTGACGATGGCTTTATAGAACTTCAAGCCGTCCTTGCCGCCGTCGAGCGCCCAGGAGGGCTCGTAATCGCGCACGGAAGGATCGAGCTTGCGCATATCGGCCGACTTGATATACGGCGGGTTGCACAGAACCATGTCGAACTGCCCCATGCTCATGGGCGGATTGGCGGTGGCGTCCGCCTGCATGCAGATCACACGCGAGGAGAGGCGGTTGGCGGCGATGTTTTTGCGCGCCACCTCCAGCGCCTTGGCGCTCAGATCCACGGCGACGACGCGGGCCGCGGGCAGCTCATGCCCGACGGCGCACGCGATGCAGCCGCTGCCGCAGCAGAGATCGAGCACGCGCGCATCCATCTTGCGGCCGCTGAGCAGCTCCTTCGCCGCGTCGATGAGAAGCTCGGTGTCCATACGCGGGATCAGCACGTCCGTCGTGACGACCATCGGCAGACCGTAGAACTCCCACGAGCCGGTGATATAAGCTACCGGTTCGCCTGCGACGCGCCGCTCGACCAGCGCGGCAACCTTGTCGGCCATCTCGGAAGAGGTGTAGAGCGGAAGGTCGCGCAGCAGTTCCTGCGTCGTTTTGCCCGCGGCCGTGGCCACGAGCAGGCGCGCCTCGAGGGTGTAGGCCTCGACGCCCTTGTCGCGCAGCGCGTTCCGCGCCTGCAGATAAAGATCGTTGTAGGTTTTCATAGAGTTCCCCTTTCCGGAGAAATGAGTTTACCAGGCGTCGCTGCCCTTTTCCTCGGGGATGACGAGCTCAAGCGCACGGATCGCGCATTCGATCATGCCGTCGTCCGGCTCGTTGGTGGTCATGTGCTGGAGCCATTTTCCCGGCGCGGAGAGCGCAGCGGACAGCGCGTTGTCGTGCCGGCCGCACCAGCGGTTGATCTCATAGCTCACGCCGACCACGACTGGCAGCAGCAGCAGATGACAGCCCATGCGCGCAAAGCTGTTGGACAGGCGTACGACGGAATTGACCAGGATGCTGACCACGATCACGACCAACAGGAAGCTGGTGCCGCAGCGGGGATGAAAGCGCGACTCGACCCGTACGTTCTCAACGGTGAGGGGCTTGCCGTGCTCATAGCAGAAAATGGTCTTGTGCTCGGCCCCGTGATAGGCGAAGAGACGCTTCACGTCGCCCACCTCGCAGATCAGACGCATATAGACAAGCAGGATAACGATCCTCAAGGCGCCCTCAGAGAGATTGCGCGCGAAGAAACTGGCCCGCAGGCCGGGAATCAGACCCACAAGAAAGGCGGGCAGGAAGATGAACAGGAACAGCGACAGCGCCACGCCCGTCACCACAGCCGAGGCGATGATCAGCTTCTGCGCCTTCTCGCCCTCGAAATGGGCCTCGATCCACTGATCGAGCTTGTCCTTTTCACCCTGCTCCTCGAGCGGGACGAGCGAGGCGGAATACATCAGCGCGGCCATGCCCTTGAAGAGCGAGTCGAACAGCGTCAACACGCCGCGGACAAAGGGCAGGCCCAGCGCAGGGTGCTTGTCGCGGATAAGCTCGAGCTCTTCGGTTTTCTCCGCCAGACCGTCCTGCGTGCGGCAGACGATGGCCTGGACACGCGGGCCGCGCATCAGGATGCCCTCGATCAGGGCCTGACCGCCGATCGTGGTACGGAACGAACAGTCCTCAGTTTTTCTTTTCATGGATCTCTCCGCTGCGGATCGGGAGCGTGATCGTGACGAGACAGCCGCCGCCCTCCGCGTTTTCGATGCTCAGCTTTCCGCCGTGGCGGGCGACGATCTCGTCGCAGACGGAGAGGCCTATGCCCGTGCCGCGGTTTTTGGAGCTGCCCTTGTAAAATTTCTCCTTGACGTGCGGCAGCTCGCTTGCCGGGATGCCGTGGCCATGGTCGCGGATCGTGATGCGCACGGCCGCGCCCTCGGCCGAGATGGCGACCTCGACGCGCTTGCCGTCGCCGCCGTGCTTGGCGGCGTTGTCGAGCAGGTTGAGAAAGACCTGCTTGAGCCGCTCCGGATCGCCCGGGATCGTGGGAATAGGCATGGAGGGCTGGTCGTACGTGACCTCAATGCCGGCCTGCTTCATCAGCTCGCCGTATGTGAAAATGGCGTCCTCCAGCTCCGCGGCGATGTCGATGGGTTCGATCCTCAGGTTGAAGCGCCCGTCCTGGATGCGGGCGAATTCCAGCATCTCCGAGACCATGCCGGTCAGTCTCTCGGCCTCCTTGGAGATGATCTGGATGCCGCGCAGTGAGTCGCCCTGCACGGCGTCGTCATAAGCGATGGTCTCCGCCCAGCCCTCAATGGCCGTGAGCGGCGTGCGCAGCTCGTGCGAGACCTGCGAGATGAACTCTGTCCGCGTTTTTTCGGCGACGGCCACCTTCTCCGACATCTCGTTGAGCGCATCGGTGAGGTCTCCCATCTCGTCGTCGCTGAGCTTTTCGACCTGGATGCCGTAGCTGCCCTCGGCGATGCGCCGGGCGATCTCGGTGAGGTATTCCATCGGGTCGGACACGCGGGACCAGAACCACATCATCACGCCGATGATATAAAAGCAGACGAGCGTGATAAGCCCCACGGCATAGAGCGTGTAGCCGCGGGTGACGCAGTACACCGCAGTGAGCAGCAGCAGCAGGGCCCCGATGCCGGAGACGATCAGTTGTTTTTTCAGCCTTGTGTTCATATCCTGTCGTAAGTGCTTTCTGTATAAAATGCGCGGCCACGGGCCGCGCGAGAATATCGGAAACCTATGCGAAAACTGTCTTTGACAGAGCCGCAGGGGAGCTCGAGGGGGTAAGACCCGCCTCGAGCAGGATCATCCGCCGTCTGAAAAAGTCTGAGACTTCAGGCTTTTTCAGGCCTTCGCATTTTGACAAAAGCCAAAATGCGCGGCGGGCGCGGCCATCGGAGGCGCGGAATATCGGCTTTACGCCGCGCTCAGTAGCCCCATTTGTAGCCGTAGCCCCACACGGTGGTGAGGTATTCCGGCTCGGTGGGATCGCTTTCGATCTTGATGCGCAGACGGCGGATGTTGACGTCCACGGTCTTGAGTTCGCCGGAGAAGTCGCCGCCCCAGACGGCGGAGAGGATATCCTCGCGCGACATGGCCTTGCCGGGGTTCTCCATAAAGAGCTTCATCAGCAGATATTCGATCTGCGTGAGCTTGAGACGGGAGCCGTTTTTCTCCAGCGTGCGGTTGCGCGTGTTGAGCACAAAGGGGCCGCTGGTAATCTCCACGCTGGACTTTTCGTCGTCGTCCACGCCGAGACGGCGGATCAGCGCGTCCACGCGTGCGGTGAGTTCGGCGGGGGAGAAGGGCTTCGTCACATAGTCGTCCGCGCCGGTCATCAGTCCGGTGACCTTATCGATCTCCTGGCTCTTGGCCGTCAGCATGATGATGCCCATCTTCGATCCGGTGGCGCGGATGCGGCGGCAGACCTCAAAGCCGTCAATGTCCGGCAGCATCACGTCCAGCAGCGCCAGGCAGATGTCGGGATTGACCTTGAGCTTTTCCAGCGCCTCGGCTCCGTTTTCGGCCTCGATCGGCTCATATCCGCTGCGGCGCAGATTGATGACCACAAAGCTGCGGATATTGGCTTCATCTTCGAGCACGAGTATTTTCTTCATGTGAACAGCCCCCAATTCTGTTGTTTCTGTCCTTGCAGGGAAAGCATGCCGCGGCATGCATAATACGAGATACTAAATTATAACATAGCTTTTACAAAATTGGTAGTCAAAGTTTCAAAAAGATTTCCTTTTTTCGCTGTCGGAAAGGCGCTTCAAAATAATGCTGGTATTTGTCGGCGCGGCCTGTTATACTTGTCAGCGTGATTTTCTGCCGGAGGCGAAAAAATGGAAAACAGGTCCCTGAAAGAGAAATATGTCGAGAGCAATCGCCGCAATCCCTTTGTGATCCGCAACGGCATCGAGGTCGAGGAGGTCTTCCCCGACCGTGCGGTCCTTCGCCTGAAGATCGGTCCCGACAGCATGAACCTGCACGGCTTTGTCCACGGCGGCGCGCTCTTCACGCTGGCGGACAATGCCGCGGGCAGCGCCGCAAGCACCGACGGACGCTTCTATGTCACACAGGCGAGCGATATCCACTTTCTGCGTACACAGGGCGAGGGCCTTGCCCGCGCCGAGGCGCGTGTGAGACATCGCGGAAAAAGCACGGTGCTCGTCGACGTGAGCATTTCCGGCGATGAGGGGAAGCTGCTGGCGACGGCGAGCTTCAGCTTTTTCTGCATGGACGGCTCCGAGACCGCGCGCAGCAGCCTCGCCGCGCGGCAGCAGCCTTGAAAAAGCCCCGACGCGGTGATACAATAACGCCGCTACACTCTCTTTCGGAGGATGCCATGGCTGCAAAAAAACGAAAAAAGAAAAAGAGCGCGGCGCCGTTTTACATACTGCTGAGTTTCCTGGCGGTCGCAGTGTTCGCGCTTGTATTCATATTCACCCACAACTATCTCGTGATGGGGAAGCTCTTTCCGAAGGACGAGCCGATCGATCTGCGCGACAAAACGGTCAGCATCCGGAAGTTCCAATCCATCAGCGAGCGTTTCCCCGACAGTGTCGTGCTCTGGAACGTCCCGATCGGGGAGTATTCGTACGACTGTCTCTCCGAGGAGATCAGCGTCGGGAACTTCTCGATGAAAGAGCTGGAAAACTTCTCCTGTTTTCCGTATCTGCGCAGCGTGGACGCGCGCGGAGCGGACTGCAGCGAAGAGATCCGCGCGCTGATCCGCCGCTATCCGTCTCTGGACGTTCACTGGCTGGTGCCCATCGGTGAGGGACGCTATGACAACCGCTCCGAGGAGCTCGCCGTCGGCGACTTTTCCATGAACGAGCTGGACAGCTTTGACGATTTCGCCTCGCTGCGCCGCGTCGACGCCACCGCCGCGTCCTGCTACCCGGAGATTCTTGCTCTTCGGGAAAAACTCGGTGATGAAATCGAACTGAAATGGAACGTCGTGATCGGCGGGGAGAGCTTCCCCTATACGACGAAGGAGCTGGCGCTTCCCGAGGGCGTGACGGCCGGAGAAGTGAACGAAAAGCTCTCCTATCTGCCGGATACGCGCATGGTCGACACGACGAACGCCCAGTTTGAAAGAAGCGAACTCGCCACGCTGCGGGCGGCTTATCCCAAGATCCGCTTTCTCTTCAAGGTGACGATCGCGGGACAGAGCATCCGCAGCAATACCGAAAACATCAACATCCCGGAGACGGCAGCGCTCGATCTGGATGAACTGCTCGAGCACGGAGGAGACTTCAGCGAACTGAAGATCATCAATCTCGGCACGCGCCACATGGAGCTCGACGATGTGATCGCGATCCGCGAAGCCTACGACGGCGTCGAGGTGATCTGCGGCGTCACGGTCTGCGGCAAGGAGTGCAGCACCGACTGGACGGAGCTGGACCTCTCGCGCCGCACGATCGAGGATCTGGGCGAGGCCGAAAAAGCGATCAAAGCCATGGCGCGCCTCGAAAAGCTCTATTTATGCGACTGCGGCATCGACAACGAGACGCTTGCGGAACTGCGGGACAAATACGCCGATCAGACGCAGATCGTCTGGCGCGTCTATCTCAACTATGTCGACTGCCGCACGGACGACAAGAGCTTCTGCATGTCGAAGTACGACAATTCCTGGGGCTATCTGCCCTACCAGAACGCCGAACCGATTAAATACTGCACCGCCATGGAGACGCTCGATCTCGGACACGCCAACTTTGACCGGATCGACTTCGTCTCGACGATGCCGCATCTGAAATATCTCATCATCTGCAGCGCCCCGGTCACAAGTCTCGAGCCGCTGCGCAGCGCGACGGAGCTGTATTATCTCGAAATGTTCTTCACGAATGTGCGGGACATCGAGCCGATCACGAAGCTGCCCTCGCTCAAGCACCTGAACCTCAGCCACTGCCGCCTGGACGACTACACGCAGTTGTTTGAAATGACGCAGCTCGAGCGCCTCTGGTGGGTGGACAGCGGATTGACCGAGGCCCAGCAGAACGAGCTGCGCGAGGCGCTGCCCGACACAAAGATCTGCTTCTGGGCCTGGAACGACGACGCGGTGGGCAATTACTGGCGCGACGATCCGAGCTACCGTGAAATGCGCGATAACCTCGGCATGAATTACGTTGTGATCGCATAACGCTTGGAAGGAGAATGACCATGACCGCACTCGAACGATTTCTGGTTTATGTGAAGATCCACACCGCGAGCAGCGAGCGGGACGACCGCACGCCCACCGAGGAGCGGGAGTTCGACCTCGCGCGCGTGCTGGAGAAGGAAATGAAAGCCCTGGGCATGGAGCGCGTTCTTGTCGACGAGCACGCCTACGCCTACGGCTTTATCCCCGCGACGGCGGGCTGCGAAAATCGCCCCTGCGTCGGCTTCATCGCTCATCTGGACACGATCCCGGACTTTTCGGGGGAAAACGTGAAGCCCCAGCTGATCGAGAACTACGACGGAGGCCCCGTCGCGCTCGGAACGAGCGGGCGCGTGCTGACGGCGGATGTCAACCCGCATCTGAGCGAGTTGCGCGGCCATACGCTTGTCACGACCGACGGCACGACCGTGCTCGGCGCGGACGACAAGGCCGGCGTCGCCGCAATCATGACCGCCTGCGAGCGTCTTCTCACCTCCGGCCGCCCGCACGGCGCGGTCGCCGTGTGCTTTACGCCGGACGAGGAGGTCGGCCACGGCGCGGCCCTGCTCGACCTTGAGCGCTTCGGCGCGGACTTCGCCTATACCGTCGACGGAGGCGAGCTCAACGAGATCAATTTCGAGACCTTCAACGCCGCCGCCGCCCACTGGGAGATCGCGGGCTTCAACATCCATCCCGGCAGCGCGAAGGACAGGATGATCAACGCCTCGCTCGTGGCGATGGAGATCAACGCCATGCTGCCCTCCGGCGCCGTGCCCGAGCGGACGGAAAAGTACGAGGGCTTCTTCCATCTCACCGACATGAGCGGGACGGTCGAGAAAGCCGAGCTGCACTACATCCTCCGCGACCATGACGCGGCGGCGCTTGCAGAGAAGGAAAAGCTCATGCGGCTCATAGAGAAGCAGATCAACGAGAAATACGGCCCCGGTACGGCTAAGCTCACGCTGCGTGAGCAGTACCGCAACATGGCCGAAAAGCTTGCCCCGCGGATGGAGATCGTCGAACTGGCTGAAAACGCCGTTCGCTCGCTGGGGCTGGAACCCGTGCGCGTGCCCATCCGCGGCGGCACGGACGGCTCGCAGCTCTCCTTCCGGGGACTGCTCTGCCCCAACATCGGAACGGGAGGCTATGCCTGCCACGGGCCGTACGAGCACACCACGGCGGAAAACCTCGACGCGGCCGCGCGTCTCGTCGAGGCGATCACCGATCTGGTACGCTGAATAAAGCGCGGCCGAGAAAGAGCAGGAACAGTGCATGAGGGACGAGATCTACCGCTTTCCCATCGACGGCAGACCGGCCCGCTGCGACGAGATCCGCAGCGGACACGTCAACACCACTTATCTGATCACGACCGACACGGGGGCGCGATATATCCTCCAGAACGTCAACACCTACGCCTTCCCGAGGACGTATGTCATCATGGACAACATCTCGGCCATCAGCCTGTATCTGGCGGGAAAGAGCGGCGAAAAGAGCGCGATGATCAGCTACATCGACACCCTCGACGGCGAGCGCTACTACGACGACGGCCAGGGCGGGGCGTGGCGCATCTACCGCTTTGTGGAGAACAGTATCTGTCTTGACCGCGCCGCGTGTGACGAAGACTTCTGCGAGTGCGCCAGAGCCTTCGGCAAGTTCCAGAATTCCCTCGTCGGTTTCCCCGCGGAGAAACTGGGCGAGACGATCGTGGACTTCCACAACACGCCCGTGCGCTATCGCCAGCTCCGCGAGGCCGCGGAGGCGGACGTCTGCGGTCGCCTCGAAGGCGTGCGCGAGGAGCTCGCCTTCGTCCTGGAGAGAGAGGAAAAGGCCTTCCGGCTCCAGCGCATGCGCGATTCCGGCGAGCTGCCCGTGCGCGTGACGCACAACGACACCAAGATCAACAACGTCCTCTTCGACGCCGATACCCGCAAAGCGATCTGCGTGATCGACCTCGACACCGTGATGCCGGGCCTCTCGGCCTACGACTTCGGCGACGCGATCCGCTTCGGGGCCTCCACGGCCGCCGAGGACGAGAAAGATCTCGACAAGGTGGAGCTCGATCTTCACCTCTTCCGCGTCTTCGCCCGCGGCTTCCTCGAGGCCTGCCCCTCGCTGACGGAGAAGGAGATCGCCTGCCTCCCGCTCGGCGCCTATACGATGACGATCGAGTGCGGCTCGCGCTTCCTCGCGGACTATCTCAAGGGAGACAAATATTTCTCCATCGACTACCCCGCGCAGAACCTCGACCGCGCCCGCACTCAGTTCAAGCTGATCCGGGACATGGAGAAAAAGTGGGACGAGATGCAAAGGATTATTGAGGAAGAAAGAAAAAAGCTGCTGTGAAGAAACTTCACAGCAGCTTTTTTCGGATGCCGGGAATCAGATCCGGATCATATCCCGGGAAATATCCTTGAGCGTGGCCGCGCCGCACATGGTCATCGTGCCCTTGAGCTCGCCCACGAGCTTGTCGAGCAGGACCTTGACGCCCTCAGCCCCTGCGCCGTACATCATCGTGGCGAAGGGACGGCCCACCAGCACCGCGTCGGCGCCAAGCGCGATGGCGCGGAAGATGTCCAGACCGGAGCGGATGCCGCCGTCGACGAGGATGACGGTCTGGCCCTTGACGGCGTCGGCGATCTCGCCGAGCACCTCGGCGGTGGAGGGCACGCCGCCCTGCACGCGCCCGCCGTGGTTCGAGACGATGATGCCTGCGGCGCCGGCCTCGACGGCCTTCTTCGCGCCGGCGACGGTCATGATGCCCTTGATGATGAAGGGACGGCCCGCGCGAGAGATGATCTCGCGCATCTCCGCGACAGTCTTGCTGCCGGCGTTGCCGCCGATCTTCTTGAGGAAGGGCAGACCCGCGGCGTCCACGTCCATCGCGGCGGCGAAGATGTCGTTCTTCACCAGCATGTCGAGCTTGCCGAACACGACCTCGCTGCTCCAGGGCTTGATCGTCGGGATCGACAGACCGCCGACGGATTCGGCGCTCGCGCGGATCGCGTCGCGCATGATGTCGGGGTTGACGCCGTCGCCCGTGAAGGCGAGGATACCGCAGTCCACCGCAGCGCGGATGAGCTCGGCGTTATAGCTCAGGTCGTTGTATTTCGAGCCGTAGTGCATGTCAACGGCGCCCAGAGGAGCGACGAAGACCGGCGCGGAGAAGGTGCGGCCGAAGAGCTCGAAGGACACGTCCGGGTCCGGAATGTTCTCGCAGAGCGTATCCATGTTGACGCAGATCTCCTGCCACTTTTCATAGTTGCGCGCGGCGACGACGCCCGGGAATTTGCTCCCCGGCCCGGGGATGCTGTTGGCGCAGGCTTTTCCGTTGCACACGGGACAGGCCATGCAGTGCGGCGCCGTCTCTTTTCTCGCCGCCTCGAGGATCTCTTTGTATTCCATCGCGTTTTCCTCCGTAATAGTTTTGGAATGATAAAACCATTATCTTTCATCGCAAACAAATTGTCAAGCGCTCCGCGCGGTCGGGAAAGGGATTGTTACACCCCCGTGCCGTCGAAAGAAGGGATCATATCCTCCGTCGCGGAGGAGGGCTCCTGCCAGTAGCCGTTTTCGATGCCGCAGGCGTGCATGTAGCGGACGAGGTGAGCGTTCTCCGAGGCGTCCACGCGGCGCTGCAGCGCCGGAAACCGTTCGAGCCCCGGCATGGGCGTGTACTGGCTCATCAGCGAAAAGAGCACGCCGTTCTTCGGAAAACTGTCCGCGACAAAGTCGATCGCGCCCATGGAGTTTTCGATCTCGCCCGGCAGGATCAGATGCCGGATCAGTACGCCGGAGACGAGCAGACCGTTCTCGTCCAGACGGTACGGCCCGGTCTGACGGACCATCTCACGGATCGCCGCGGCGGCGACCTGAGGATAGTCCTCCGCCGCACTGTATCGCTTCGCAAGCGCGGCGTCCGCATACTTGTAATCCGGCATATAGACCTGCACCAGCCCCTCGAGCGTGCGCAGCGTCTCAACGCTCTCGTAGCCGGAGCTGTTCCAGACCACGGGGATGCCGAGGGACAGCCCCTCCAGCGCCTCGCGCACGGCGCGGACAAAATGCGTGGGCGTGACAAGGTCGATGCAGTGCACGCCCTCGTCGCGCAGGCGCAGCATCATCCCGCGCAGGTCTTCGACGCTTACAGTCTGCCCCGCGCCGCCGCGGCTGATCTCGCGGTTCTGGCAGAACACGCAGCGGAGACTGCAGCCCGTGAAGAAGATCGTCCCGGCGCCGCGCGTGCCGGAAATGCAGGGCTCCTCGCCGAAGTGCGGCGCGGCGCGCGCGATGCGCGGCAGGGCGGGGGAGGCGCACACGCCGCCGCTCTGCCGCTCGCTCCGTATGACGCCGCACTTTCGCGGACAATCGCTGCAAAGATATTCCATTTGTACCCTCTTTTTTTGAAAATTGGCAAAATGCATACATTTCAGTACGTTTACGGTGATAATTATAGCCTTTGTTTGGTCAATATGCAAGAAAATAGAAAATGCACAAAAAAAGTGCATGATTTTTTGCGTTTTTGTGATAAAATGATAACGAACAAGGGAAATGTGTTCTCAATACGGAGGAAGAGCATGCTCAACATCGTGCTGGTGGAGCCGGAGATTCCGCACAACACGGGCGCGGTGGCGCGCACCTGCGCCGCGACCGGGGCGAGGCTGCACCTGATCAAGCCTCTGGGCTTTGATATCTCGGACAAGGCTGTGAAGCGCTGCGGCCTGGATTACTGGCCGCTCGTAGACCTCACGGTGTATGAAAACCTGGAGGAATACTTCTCGAAAAACGGCGATGAAAACCTCTTTCTCGCGACAACCAAAGCGCCCCGCGCCTACAGCGAGGCCGACCTCTCCGGGGAGAGCGTCACGCTGATGTTCGGCAAGGAGACGGCGGGCCTGCCGCTGTGGCTGCGGGAAAAATACCGCGAAGGCTGCATCCGCATCCCCATGATCGACGAGGCCAGAAGCCTCAACCTGTCGAATTCCGTCGCCATTCTGGCCTATGAAACGCTGCGGCAGCAGGGATTTCCCGGTCTGCTCGGCATCGGCGAGATGGCGCGGAAATGAAAAAGAAAACAATTATTGTTAGGAGGATACGTATGAACTACAACAAGAAGACTGTTTACGACGTGGACGTCAAGGGCAGAAAAGTCCTGCTCCGCTGCGACTTCAACGTCCCCCAGGACAAGAAGACCGGCGAGATCACGTCCGACAAGCGTATCGTCGCGGCGCTGCCCACCATCCGGTATCTGCTCGGGCAGGGGGCTGCCGTGATCGCCTGCTCCCATCTGGGCAAGCCCGTCGCCACTTTCGACGGCTATGTGAAGAAGCAGGTCGAGAAGGGCAAAAACGCCGAGGACGTCACCCGTGAGGAGTGGGAAAAATCCCTGCGCAAGCTGACGCTCGCGCCCGTCGCCAAGCGTCTCGGCGAGCTGCTCGGCATGGACGTGATCTTTGCCTCCGACACGATCGGCGAGGACGCGCAGGCCAAGGCCGCCGCGCTGCAGCCCGGTCAGCTCCTGCTGCTGGAGAACCTCCGTTTCGCCAAGGGCGAGACCAAGAACGACCCCGCTTTCGCCAAGGCGCTCGCCGACATGGCCGAGATCTTTGTCTCCGACGCCTTCGGCACCGTGCACCGCGCGCACGCCTCCACCGCTGGCGTGGCGGACTATCTGCCCGCCTACTCCGGCCTGCTCGTGGACAAGGAGCTGTCCATCATGGGCAAGGCTCTCGACGATCCCAAGCGGCCCTTCGTCGCGGTACTCGGCGGCGCCAAGGTCTCCGACAAGATCAACGTCATCAACAATCTCCTCGAGAAGGCCGATACGATCATCATCGGCGGCGGCATGGCCTACACCTTCAAGAAGGCGCAGGGCTTCGAGGTCGGCAAGTCCCTGCTCGAGGCAGACCGTCTCGATTACGCGAAAGAAATGATCGCCAAGGCCGAGGCCAAGGGCGTCAAGTTCCTGCTGCCCGTCGACAACTACTGCGCTGCGGAGTTCTCCGCCGACGCCGAGCCGGTCCTCGTTGAGGACGACATCCCTGCCGACCTGATGGGCATGGACATCGGGCCCAAGACCGTGAAGCTCTTCTCCGACGCGGTCAGCGGCGCGGGCACCATCGTCTGGAACGGCCCGATGGGCGTCTTCGAGTTCGACAAGTTCGCGAACGGCACCAAGGCCATGGCCAAGGCGCTGGCCGAGTCCGGCGCGATCACGATCGTCGGCGGCGGCGACAGCGCGGCCGCAGTCGAAAAGCTCGGCTTTGCCGACAAGATCACCCACATCTCCACCGGCGGCGGAGCGAGCCTCGAATTCCTCGAGGGCAAGGAGCTGCCGGGCGTGGCCTGCCTGCTGGACAAGTAAGGTTTTCCCAAAAGCTCAACAGAAACGAACAACCTCATCAGTCGGCTGCGCCGACAGCTTCCCCAGAGGGGAAGCCTGAAAGGAAAGGATAGAAATGAACAGAAAATATCGCAAGACGATCATTGCGGGCAACTGGAAAATGAACATGCTCGCTTCCGAGATCAAGCCCTTTATCGAACAGCTCAAGGAAAACCTGCCCAAGACCAAGACCTGCGAGGTCGTGCTCTGCACGCCCGCGGTGATGATCCCCGCGATGGTGCGTGCCGGCAAGGAGTGCAAGGTCGCCGCCGGAGGCGAGGATGTGTCCTGCTTTGACAAGGGCGCCTATACCGGCGAGATTTCCGCTGCCCAGCTCGCGGATGTCGGCGCGAAGTACTGCATCGTCGGCCACAGCGAGCGCCGTCAGTACCACGGGGAGGACGACATGCTCGTCAACGCCAAGGCCAAGGCTCTGCTCGAGAAGGGCATCTGCCCCATCATCTGCGTGGGCGAAAGCCTGGAGCAGCGCGAGATGGATCTGACGATGGAATACGTCGCCTATCAGGTCAAGACCGCGCTCTCCGGCATCGACGCTTCGGCGCTGCGCCGCTGCGTGATCGCCTACGAGCCCATCTGGGCCATCGGCACCGGCAAGACCGCCACCGCCGCCCAGGCGCAGGAGGTCTGCGAGGGCATCCGCGCCGTTATCCGCAAGATCTACGGCGCCCGTCCGGCGCGTGCCGTCTCCATCCTGTACGGCGGCAGCATGAACGCCAAGAACGCCGAAGAGCTGCTCGCCTGCCCCGACATCGACGGCGGCCTCATCGGCGGCGCCTCTCTCAAGCCGGTCGACTTTTCCGTCATCGTCAAAGCGACCGATCAGGACTGATCTTCCCCAAAAACTGACCCGCCCGGACAGGGCGGGAAGATAGGAGCACATGGATCTATGAGCAAGAAAGCTGCACTCATCATCATGGACGGCTTCGGCATCGCCCCGCCCACCGCGGGCAACGCGATCACACAGGCCGACACCCCCCATCTTGACAGGCTTTTCTCCGAATATCCCTGCGCGCAGCTCTCCGCCTCCTGGCTCGACGTCGGTCTGCCCGACGGGCAGATGGGCAACTCCGAGGTCGGCCACACCAATATCGGCGCGGGCCGCGTGGTCTTTCAGATCCTGCCCAAGATCTCCCAGGAGATCAGGACGGGCAAGTTCTTTGAAAACAAGGTCTACATCAAGGCCATCGAGGACGCGAAAGTCAGCGGCAAGGCTCTGCATGTGATGGGCCTGCTCTCCGACGGCGGCGTACACAGTCACCTCGAGCACATCTTTGCGATGCTCGATATGGCGAAGGCTCGCGGCGTGGAGAAGGTCTTCGTCCACTGCTTCCTCGACGGGCGCGACGTGCCGCCCACGAGCGGCGCCGGCTTTGTCGCCGCGCTGCAGAAAAAGTGCGAAGAGGTCGGCAACGCCCACATCGCCACGGTGCAGGGCCGCTTCTGGGGCATGGACCGCGACACGCGCTGGGACCGTGTCGAGCGCGGCTACAACGCCATCGTCTGCGGTGAAGGCGTTC
>JAFSJZ010000083.1 GCA_017449185.1 Oscillospiraceae bacterium | reverse complement strand
GTGCCGGAGGAGATGTAGGGCTGCTCGCCCTCCATCGGGATGCCCTCGACCGCGCTGCCCGTGTCGTGCGTGGCGCAGAGGACGACCTTGATTCCCTCGTACTCCCCGATGACCGTCCCGGGCTGCTGCAGCTTGCAGAACAGATGCCTCGGCAGCTCGAGTGCTTCGATGATGGCTTGGTCATATTCCCCCGTCTCGGCGCCGACCATGCCGCCGGTGGTGGCGTTGGTATACTCGTGGGACTTCACGCCGCAGAGCTTGTACATCAGATACTCCGGGATCATCAGAAAGTCCGTCACGCCCTCGAGCCGCCCCGCGAGCTTGTCGGCGTAGAGCTGATAGACCGTGTTGAAGGGCTGGAACTGGATACCCGTGCGGCGGTAGAGCTTGGAAAAGCCAATCTTTTCATGCACCTGTGGGATGACCGCCTCGGTGCGGCCGTCGCGATAGGCGTAGCAGGGGTAGACCGCCTCGTCGCCCTTCATCAAAACATAATCCACGCCCCAGGTGTCGACCGACAGGCTCTCGATTTCCGGGTATTTTTCTTTTGCGATCGCGATACCGGTCTTCACATGCTCCAGCAGCGCGTCTATATCCCAGGTCAGATGCCCGTCCTTTTCGGTCACGCCGTTGGGGAAGCGGTAGAGCTCCTCGGTCTTCAGCTCGCCGCCCTCCGACCGGCCCACGATGTGCCGGCCGGACGATGCTCCGATATCTATGGCCAAATAAACCCTCATGTCATCCTTCCTCCGTGACGCCGTCGTTTCTTTGTTCAAGCCAGAAATCCAGCGCGTGACCGATCCAGCCCTCGGCGGCCGTGCCCGTGCCGGGTCCGACGCCGTGCTCGACGCCCGGGAAGACCTCGCAGCGGACTGCAACGCCCGCTTTTTCGAGCGAGGCGGCCATGCGGCGGGTGTTCTCCGGCGGGACTGAGCCGTCCGCGTCGCCGCACCAGAGATAGGTCGGCGGATAGGCAGACGTGACCTGCTCGTCGACGCTCGCCGCACGCTCCATGGCGGCGGTCGCATGCCTGCCGAGGAGATTGTCGTGCGTCTGGGCGTGCGTCAGCGCCGGATCCATGGAGATGACCGGATAGATCAGGATCATCGCGCCGGGCTTCGGCAGACCGTACTTCGCCCAGCCCATGCTCTCGGTGCCGAAGCTCGCGGCCAGATGCCCGCCCGCGGAGCTGCCCCAGACGGAATACTTCTCTTTTTCGACACGGTATTCCTCCGCACGGCTGAGGATCTCTTTGACCGCGCGGGCGAGATCGTCCTGCGGCTGTGGGAAGCGGGCCTTTCCCCGTACGCGGTAGTACAGGATGAAGGCGCTTACTCCCCGCTCGTTGAGCCTGCGCGCGATGGGCGTGCCCTCGATAAAGCTGCAGACGACGTTGTAGCCGCCGCCCGGGACGATCACCGCAAAGGGGTGGGTCTTCCCGTCGCGCAGCACGAAGCGGTCGTCGAGCGCGTAGCGGTTGGGACGGTATATGTCTTTGAGCGTTTGTCTTTGATCGATATCCGGGTTTTTCGCCGCCATGGACAACTCTCCCTGTCGTTTTCAATTCAGCCGGATCGGTTCTTCCGCGGTTTCAAGCTTTCCGTCGAAAGCCCGGCGGATATCCTCTCCCAGGATCTTCAGATCCTTTTTCGACTCGCTCAGGGCGGGGATGATGAGCCAGGTGTGCATCATCCCGCGGCGCAGATACAGCTTCGTCGCGACGCCTTGGGCTTTGAATTTCTCGAACATCAGCACGCTGTCATCGCAGAGCACCTCGCTCGTCGAGGCCCAGAGCACGACCGGCGTACAGCCGTGATAGTCCCCGTAATACGGCGCAGCGACCGGGTCCTTCAGCACAGTATCGTTCCGCGAGCGCAGATACACGTCGCAGACCTCGTCCGTGAGGTTGGTCACGATGCAGTCCGTGGGGAGATTGTCCCGGTAGCTCGGAAGCTCCCGGTCGTACTGCACGGTCGGCGCGATCGCAAAGCTCGCCGCCGGGAAGGGCAGAGCGTTCTTCCGGATCTGCACCAGCAGCGACAGCACCAGGTTGCCGCCCGCGCTCTCGCCCAGCAGGACGATCTTCTCGGAGGGGAAATAGTCGAGCAGCGCGCGGTAGGCCGCGAGGCAGTCATCCGGCCCCGCCGGGAAGGGGTGCTCCGGCGCGAGCCGGTAGTCGATCGAGACGAGGTTGAAGCCAAGCTTTCCGGCGACGTGGCCGGTGAAGCCGCGCCGCGCCTCGGAACAGCCGGTGACAAAGCCGCCGCCGTGGATATAGAGCACGATCCGGTCCGTCGGGTTGCCGTCCTTTTCGACCCACTCGGCCGGGACGCCGCCCAGCGCTTTACTGCGCAGCGTGACGCCCTTCGGCAGCCGCTCGTAGGCCGCGCTCGCGATCTCGCCGCGTCGGGCAGCCTCATAGTCCTTTTTATTCTTCGGGTCATAGAAGATCCTGTTCTTCATCAACACCTTGAAAAGGATGGCATGCAGCAGGCTCATCGTCTTTTTTCTCCTTTACGCGGCAGCACCGCGGGTCTCTCACTCGCCGGCCAGCTTCTTTGCCATGCGGCAGACGCGCGTGGCGTTGACTTCGAGCTGGCGGCGCGTCACGAGGCCGTCTTTCAGGCCCTTGAGCATGGCCTTGAAATCGCCCTTGCCGCCGGGCATCGTCAGGTCGTTGCCGGCCGCCGCGGTCTTTGCCGCGTTCGGCGCGGCGTATTTGTTGTTTTTGCCGTAGTTGGCGGCGATGATCCAGTCGGTCATCACAACGCCGCGGAAGCCGAACTCGCAGCGCAGCACGTCCTCGATCAGGTCGCGGCGCTCGCAGGTGTGCGTGCCGTTGAGAAGGTTATAGGAGGTCATCAGCGTGTGGGGCCGGCTCTCCCTGACGGCGATCTCGAAGCCGCGCAGGTAGATTTCGCGCATGGCGCGCTCGCTGACCAGGCTGTTGTTGTTGTAGCGGTTCGTCTCCTGATTGTTTGCCGCGAAGTGCTTGATCGTCGTGCCGCAGCCGGGGTGCTTCTGCACGCCGCGCGTGATCGCGGCGGCGAACTTGCCGGAGATCATCGGATCCTCGGAGAAATACTCAAAGTTGCGGCCGCAGCGGATATCGCGGTGGATGTTCAGCGCCGGGGCCAGCCAGAGATGCACGCCGAAGCGCTCCATCTCGTCGCCCACGACGTCGCCGCAGCGCTCGGCCAGGTTCAGATCCCAGCTCTGCGCCAGGGCGGTGCCGATGGGGATGGCGGTGCAGTACTGCTCGAAGATCTCGTCATCGCTCTTTGTCTTCGGCGCGAAGAGCTTCATCGCGAAGGCGACGGGAGCCGGCATCAGCTCCATCATGCTTTCCGGCATGGAGTTGCCGACAGCGTGCGCGCCCTTTTCGTCCCGGGTATACTGACGGCTCAGCCGCAGGCCGGCAGGGCCGTCGGCCATGACGAGCGCGGGAACGCCCTTGTCTTTGGCGACGGAGCTGGTCTCGCCCGCTGCGCCGGCCACGGACTGCGAGGCCTCACCGATCACGCTCATCGCGCCAGCTTTCGGATCGAAGGCGCCGATGTTCAGATAGCACAGCTCCTCGTCGCTTAAGGTCCCGATCAGGGGATCGACCTCCTCGGAACGCGTGTAGTCCGCGATTTCCGTTTCAAAAGCCGAGGCGGCGACGGTGAGGACGGGCAGCTCGCCGAGTTCTTCCGCGGGAAGGCTCTCTGGCTTCCAATCCTCGAAATCCGGTTTGCCGAGGCAGTTCTTGACCTTGCGGACGATCGCCTCGCCGTCAAGGCGGACGACGGCGATCGCCGCCGTGTTGTCGCTGGCATTGCCCAGACGCAGGACATAGTCGCCCTCCTCGAGGATCCAGCACGCGCGCGCCTCGTCATAGGAAGCCAGATCGCGCAGATCGAAAGAGAGCGTCAGCTTTTCATTTTCGCCGGGCTGCAGCTGAGCTGTCTTGGCGAAGGCCGCGAGGCTCTGATACGGTTTGTCGAGTCTGCCCTGCGGGGCGGAGACATAGAGCTGCGCGACCTCCTTGCCCGCAAAGCCTCCGACATTCTGCACGGCGGTCTTGACGGCGACGACACCGTCCCGTTCGCTCACCTCGACCGCGGCGAGGCCGAAATCGGTGTAGCTCAGACCGAAGCCGAAAGGAAACAGAGGCTTTTTGCCCACGCTGTCAAAATACCGATAGCCGACGTAAACGCCCTCGTTGTAGCGCGTGTCGTCTTTCTCGCCGAAGGCGCCGAGAGCGGGATAGTCCTCCCAGGCGCTCCAGGTCGTCGTCAGCTTGCCGGAGGGAGAAGCCTTGCCGAGGATCAGGTCGGCGAGGATGCTGCCTGTCTCCACGCCGAGCTGGCTGAGCAGCAGAATGTTGCCGACCTCCTCCACCGGGGAGAGATCGACCGCGCCGCCGACGTTGAGTACCAGCAGGAATTTGTCGTATTTTTCGTTGAGCGCGAGGATGTCGCGCTTTTCCGTCTCGGTCAGCAGGATGTCGCCGGGAACGGCGCGGCGGTCGGAGCCCTCGCCCGAAATGCGGGAGAGCACGTAGACGGCGGCCTCACCCCCGACCGGGAGCGGGATGTTGTATTCCGGCTCCGGCATCACGGCGCCCATGCTCTCGAGGATGGCCAGGGTGTGGTGTTGGCGCGCCTGAGCCTTGAGATCGCGGATCCATTCCCTGCGCGCGCCCGGGTAGATCAGGTCGTACGCGTCCAGCCAGCTTTTGCCGGTGAGCGTGAAGCCCGCGGCCTCGAGGCCTTCCTCGACCGTCACATAATACCGGGAGTTGACCTCGCCCGAGCCGGTGCCGCCCTTGACCGTATGGCGCGCGCCGCTGCCGCAGAGCGCCAGCTCGCATGGCCCGCTCAGCGGAAAGCTGCCGTCGCTTTTGAGCAGCACGGCGCATTCCGCGCCGAGACGGCGCAGGATCTCGTTGTGCTCTCTTTCGTAGTCGTTCATCTTTTTCGCTCCTTACATCCCGGATTCATTCATAACTTTCAAAATCATCTCATACAGAGGCTTCGCCTCCGGCGCGTAGGCCAGCAGCGCGGAGATCGGCTCGTTCTTAACATACTCGATCATGGGGTTGTCCAGCATCTGCGGCATGGTTTGCCGGATCAAGGGCTCGGCCGCCGGGTGCTCGAGCATGACGTGCAGCAGGGTTTCCGGTGTGTAGCGATCCTGCTCGAGACAGGTTTCGGAAGCATATTCGTAGTGATAGCTGCCGCTGCCGAGTTCTATTGTCTCATTTCTCTCCGGCAGTGTCAAGTGCGCCGACGTGTTCGCGGGCACGGTGAGATCGACGGCGATCGTCCCCTGCTCGCAGCGCCAGGCGATCGCGATCTCGCCGTAGACGCTCTCATACCTGAGCGCCGCGCGGGTGATCCCCTTGACAAACTGCGGGGCGACGGCAAACTTTTTATAGCCGGGCTCCAGGAGCCGCAGTCCGCACAGGCGCGTATACAGCCAATTTCCGATCGCGCCGTAGGCGTAGTGGTTGAGGCTGTTCATGTTCGCCGGATTGAAGCTGCCGTCGGGCAGGATGGAATTCCATCGCTCCCAGACCGTGGTCGCGCCCATCTTGACCTCATAGAGCCAGCCGGGGTTTTCCTCCTGCAGCAGGAGCTTCCCTGCCAGATCATGCTTGCCGTTGTCGGAGAGCGCAAGGCAGAGATAGGGCGTGCCGATGAAGCCGGTGGTCAGATGCGTCTTGTGCGCGGCGATGTTCTGCTCGAGGCGCTCCGCAATCGCGGCGCGGTCCTTCTCCTCGACCAGGCCGAAGTGCAGCGCCAGCACCATGGCAGTCTGCGTCTCGCTGACGAGGCGGCCGGTTTTGGTCACATACTCGTCGCGGAAGGCGGCGAGCACGCTCTCGCGCAGATTTCCGTACAGCGCCGCGTCCTCCTCGAAGCCGAGGATGCGGGCCGTATCGGCCATGATCTGCAGGGTCCAGAGCCAGCAGGCGTTGGCGACAAAATAATCGTCCGTCGCGCCCTTGCGCTCGTCGCTTAAGCCGTTCATCTCCGCGTCGAGGCCCAGCCAGTCGCCGTACTGGAAGCCTGTCTGCCACAGGCCGTTCTCGCCGCACTGGCGGCGGACGAAGTCCGTCCAGATCTTCATGCTCTCGTACTGCTCGGCAAGCACGCGCTTGTCGCCGTAGGTCTCATAGAGCGTCCAGGGGACGACGGTCGCGCAGTCGCCCCAGTAGGCCGAGCCGTTCTGACCGCCGGTGCTGCCGTCGGAGAGCACGTCCGGCACGACCTGCGCCATGCCGGTCGCGGGATCCTGGTCGGCGGCGAGATCGCGCAGCCACTTGCGCATGAGCGGCATCACGTTCTGATGAAAGACCGCCGTCGGCGTGAAGGCCGTCGCGTCGCCCGTCCAGCCCAGGCGCTCGCTGCGCTGCGGGCAGTCGGTCGGTACGTCGAGGTAATTATCCCGCTGGCCCCAGACGATGTTCTGCTGCAGGCGGTTGACCCGCTCGTCCGAGCAGGTGAAGCTGCCGTTTTCCTTCAGATCGCTGGACAGGTGGCAGGCGGTCAGTTCGATCTCCTGTCCATCCTCCAGCCCCTCAAGGCAGACGTAGCGGAAGCCGTGGAACGTAAAGTGCGGGCGGAGCGTCTGTTCCTCTCCGTTCAGGATATAGGTATCGGTCGCCTTGGCGAAGCTCAGGTTCCCGGTGTGGAAATTGCCGTTTTCATCCAGGCTCTCGGCGTGGCGCAGGCTGAGCTTCTGGCCGGGCCTGCCCTGTACCTTCACCTCGACCCAGCCCGTGAGGTTCTGGGCGAAATCAAACAGACGCTCGCCGTTGGGCGCGGTGAATTCTCTGGCCACGGGAAGCTTTTTCAGGCAGCGCACCGGCTCGTTCTCCTGCGCGACGAGCGTCTCGAAGCCGTGCTCGAAAGGCAGTGCCTTGCCGATCTTCTTTTCGGGCAGCGAGTGGTCCTGCGTCTCGCCGTCATAGAGCTCGGAAAAGCGGATCGCGCCGGTGAGGACGTCCCAGCTCTCGTCCGTGCCGATAAACTCCTCCGTGCCGTCGGCGTAGGTCAGGACCAGCAGCGCCAGCAACGCGGTCGTGTCGCCGTAGTGGTTCGGCGTGGGCATGAAGCCCAGCGCGCCGCAGTACCAGCCCCTGCCGAGCGTGAAGCGCAGCTCGTTTTCCCCCTCGCGCACGTCGACCGCGCAGTTCTGGTACTGCAGGCGCTTGCGGTAGCTCGTCCAGCCGGGGGCAAAGTACGTGTCGTCCGCCTTCTCGCCGTTGAGCTCCGCTTCATAGAGGCCCAGGGCCGTCGCATAGAGACGCGCTTTCTTCAGCGGCTTTTTGGCAGGAAAGGTTTTTGTAAAGATGGGACTTGCGGTCTCATCCTTCGCCAGTCCATGCGTAATCCAGCGCGCCTTTCCTTCAAAAGCAGCTCCGGAAAGCAGCCCGGTCTCAAAGCCTGCGGAGGCTGTCGCGTGCCGGCCGTGGTTGTCCCAGACGGTGACGTTCCAGGTATAGGCCGTGCGCGGGGCGAAGGTCGCGCCCATGTATTCGGCGAGGATGCTCTGCTCGCTCTCGACTTTCCCGCTGTCCCACATCACCTCGCCGTTGGAGACCGTGAGGCGGTACGCGGTCTGCACGGTGTCGTTCCGGTCGCTTTTCAGTTTCCAGCTGAAACGCGGCTGCACCTCGTCGAGGCCGAGCGGATCGGTTTTGTATTCGATCGTCAGATCATATAAAGAAAGCATGAAAATCTCCTTCCTTGTCGGCCTCTCCCTGAGGAGAAGCTGTCAGCACAAAAGGCAGACTGATGAGGGGCCGTTCTTCCGCCTCATCCGGCCCTTTGGGCCACCTGTCTCGCTGCGGCTCGGTCACGCCCCGGATCTGACATGCCCCCGGCGTGTCATTCACTCCCGAGGCGCCGCTTCGCTGCCCTCGAGGGGAAGGCTTTTTAAAAACGCCCGCGGAGTGCGTACCCCGCGGGCTTTCTGTGTGTTGAGGATTATTCTTCGCTCCTGGCAGCCTTGCGCGCGTGGACTTCCTTCATGATATCTGCGTACTTCGACTCGATATCAAAGCGGTAGACGAGCAGGAACATGACCACGAGCATCGCAAGCGGGAGGTAGATCGAGAAGGTGTAAATGCCGTAGCGGACGGAGGTGGTGACCTCGGTGACGCTGGGGTCGTAGTTCGCGGCGGCGAGGATCCATCCGATCAGCGAGCCGCCGATGCCGCTGGCGATCTTGCCGCCGAAGCTGGAGGCGGAGGCGGACATACCGATGATCTTATTGTCGAAGAGGTAGTCGTTGTAATCCACGGCCAGGCTGTTCATCGGGCTCTGCAGGCACATCATGGGGATGAGCGCGAAGGTGGGCAGCATGCCGGCCGTCAGCAGGACGATCAGGCTGGAGGGGAAGAACACGCGCACGACCGATCCGGCGATGCCGAGGACGAAGCAGATCAGCAGGGTCTTGCGGATGCCCCACTTCTTGGTCATCGGGCCGACGAGGGCAAAACCGAGGAAGGTGGGGATCAGTCCCACGCCGCCGAGCAGGGCGACCAGGTTGTCGTTTCCGAGGATCCACTTGGCGTAGTAGGTGCCGGAGGCACTGGTCAGCGCGTAGGTGACCGCGGTAAAGAGGCCGAGGATCAGGAGCTGCACCCAATACTTGTTCTTAAAGAGCATGCCGAGCGCCTGGAAGAAGGGCAGCCCGTCGTCCTGCTTTTCCTCGGCAACGGCCTTTTCCTCGCTCTTGCGGTAGATGAGGAACATCAGGCCCATGGCGATCAGGGCGACGACCACGGCGAACTTGATGTAGGCGGCCTGGTCGGCCACGCCGTTCGGGCCGAGCGCATTGGTGATCGGCACGAGCGCGATGGCGATGATCATACCGATGATGTAGCCGAAGGCCGCGCGGAAGATGCCCATCTTGTTGCGCTCTTCAAGGCTCTTGGTGCGCATGACCAGCAGCGAGATATAGGGGATGGAGATGGCCGTGTAGACGACCGCCGAGGCGAAGACGTTGGTTCCGAGCAGGTAGGCGAACTGGCCGGCGTTGCTCATGCCCTTGGGTACGGTGAAGAGCGCCACGATCGCGATGAAGGTGGGAATGGCCATGCGGAGGAACCAGGGGCGGCACTTGCCCTTGGGGCTCTTGCCGTTGTCCATGATCTTGCCCATGATGAGGTCGGTGAAGGCGTCGATGATCTTGGCGACCAGCAGGACGTTTGCCGCCGTAAGGGCCGCGACGCCGACCTTATCGGTGTAGAAATAGGTGATCGCGCCGACGAGGCCGCTGATCGCGTTGAGCGTGAACTGGCCGCCCGCGTCGGCCATGTAGTCGCCGAAGCGCATGGTCTTCTGAATGCCCATGCTGTCGAGACCAAGTTCTTTTCTTGCCATGTTAATCCTCTCCTGTCTCTGTTTTTCAATCAATTTGCCTGTGTTCTGCGCTCAGTTTAGCAAAAAAACGCCGCGCGATATACAAAAATATTGATTTTCATGTCGTTTTTGTGATAGACTTTTGTCGAGGTGACGGAAAATGCAGGCGATCGAACAGACTCTCGAACGGCTCAACAGCATCACGGGCATTCCCCTCTCGCTGCTCGACGGCGAGGGGCATTTGCTGAGGACCTGGCCGGACACGGCGGCGGCAGCTCCGCGGACCGAGGCGGGCGCCGCGGTCATCGCGGATTTCCGGCTGCAGAAGCGCGACGCGCTGCACCCGCTCATCAGCTTTCTAGACCCGGGCTTCCTTCTCGGCGTGGCGGAGATCGATCCGGCGCGCTATGTGCTTATCGGATTGGTCAGCCCTTACGTCCACAGCCGCGCGGACATCCTGGCGATGGTCGGCGACGCGATCCATCCCACCCAGCTGCAGAGCTACTGCGACATGCTGATGAAACAGCCGCTGGTCTCGCTCGAGAAGCTCAAGGATCTCCTCTGTCTGCTGACCGCGCTGCTCGGTCGGGAGGTGCCGGAGGGGAACATTCTCTTTGTGGATAACGTGTCCTCCCGCAAGCTGGGCGCTTCCCTGCTGGATCAGTCGCTCTTTGAACAGCGGGAGGAGGCGGAATTCCACGTCCCGACGGATTATGAGACGGCGCTCTGCTCCGCCGTCGAGGCAGGAGACCGCGCCCTTCTGGAGCGCAGTCTGTTCGCGCCGGTGCGCGGACGGATCGGACGCATGTCCGCCAACGAGCTTCGCCAGCAGAAATATTCCTTTATCTGCATGGCGACGCTCACATCCCGTGCGGCCATTCGCGGCGGACTGAACGCTGAGACGGCTTTCTCTCTGAGCGACCTCTACTGTCAGCGGGCGGATCTGCTCACCGAGGTCCCGCTCATTCAAAACCTGACATTCACGATGCTGATGGATTTCTGCAGCAAGGTGCGCGAGGTGAAAAAACGCTCCGATACCTCGCCGATCATTCAGAACTGTCTCGGCTATATCTCCGTGCATCTGCACGAGCCGATCACGCTCGAGCAGCTCTCGCGGCACTGCGGTCTCTGCACACGCAGCCTCTCCCTGCGCTTTCGCGAGGAGATGGGCATGGGCATCCCGGAATACATTCATCGGGAAAAGCTGCGGGAGGCGGAATACCTGCTGCGCCATACGGAGTATTCGCTCTCCGAGATCACCGTGTATCTGAACTACCCCTCCCAGAGCTATTTCACGCAGATCTTCAAAAAATACCGCGGCCGGACGCCGCAGCAGTTCCGCGACGGGAGATAGCGTCCGCCCGGGTTTTCCGGTTCCATCCATTAAAAAGGAAGAAAGGCACGACAATGATCGCCAATTATCACACTCACACGACGCGCTGCGGCCATGCGCGGGGCTCGGAGCGGGACTACGCCGAGGCCGCGCGCCGGGCCGGGATACAGATCCTGGGCTTTTCCGACCACACGCCCTATCGCTATCCCGACGGCGGGACGGGCAGCCGCCGCGTCCGGATGTCTCCGGACGAGCTGCCCGACTATGCCGCCGCAGTCCGCGCGCTCGCAGAGGAGTATCGCGGCTCGCTTGAAATCCTGCTGGGGCTGGAGGTCGAATACTATCCCTTTTTCTTTTCGCAGCTGCTTGAGCAGCTGCGGCAAAACGGGGTGGAGTACATCCTCCTCGGCCAGCACTTCCTCGGCAACGAGATCGGCGAGCGCTACTGCGGGAAGGCCGTGGGAGACGAAACGATGCTCACGCGCTATGTCGACCAGACGGTCGAGGCACTGGAGACCGGGCTTTTCAGCTGCTTCGCCCACCCCGACCTGCTGGGCTACGAGGGCGACGGGAAGGTTTACGACGAACAGATGCGCCGCCTCTGCCGTGCCGCCCGCGAAACGGACACGCCGCTGGAGATCAACCTTCTCGGCATCCGCGAGGGGCGGCAGTATCCTGCCGAACGCTTTTGGCGCCTCGCGGCGGAGGAGGGCAACGCCGTCCTGCTCGGCGCGGACGCCCACCGGCCGGAGGATCTGCTCGACGCCGCCTCCGAACAGGCGGCCCGGGATCTGGCACGGCGCTGCGGCATCGAGCTGATCGAGACGCTCCCGATCCGCCGGATCTGACTGCGCCCGAAAAGGAAAAAACGCCGCCCCTGTCCGCAGGGACAGGAGCGGCGTTTTTATACTAACACCCAATAGAAAACTTTGATTCTTTCCGGCCGGAACGGCGCCATGCTTCGTTGCTTCCTTTGACCATATATGTCCATTATGCTCTGCGGAAAGCGCCTCGCCTGACGCCATTCTGCCTTGGAAATCTCCCTGAAGTTTTCTGTCAGGTATTAGTATGTCTGTTCATCCCTCCGGCAGGAAGCGCCGCAGACATTTCTCGACGACGGCGCGCGAAAATTTCATGCCCAGCTCCGCGACCGGGCCCACGAGCAGGGCGCAGACGATCGTGCCGATTCCGAACGTGCCGCCGAGCAGAAAGCCGCACAGCACGAAGAGGCAATCCACGGCGATCCTCACGATCCCGAAGCGGATTTTGCTCTTGTCGCTGATCACGACGGCGACGAGGTCGTTCGGCCCCGTTCCCCCCTCCGAGCAGATCACAAGCGACATGCCCGAGGCCAGAATGACGCAGCCTGCGACCAGCACCGCGAGCTTGACGGGCAGCGCCGCGCCGCCGATCCCGAGCGGGGAGAGCAGCCAGCTGAAGAAGTCGATGATCGGGCCGCCGCAGAACATGCACACGAGCGTGCCCGCCTTCACATAGCTCCTGTCGGCGATCAGCAGGATCAGGATGATCAGAAAGCAGATGCAGACGTGCACGGTCCCGTGCGTCGGCATGAAAAGGCCCGTCCGGATGACGAGCAGCCTCAGTCCCTGGATCAGGACGTTGAAGGGATCCGCGCCGAGCTCCGAGAGCAGGAACAGCGTCACGCCCAGATGGGCGATGATCAGCCCAATGAACAGCAGGACGAGCCGCAGCGCGGCTTCCTTCCTTTTTACGCTCATGGCAGCACCCCCCCTTCCCAGATCATTTCCGATCACAGTATAGCACGGATACGCCCTCCGGAGAATACGCATTCGTCTTGATTCTCTTTCCCAATGCCCGCTTTTGATTGACGCGCGGTCGGATTAATGGTTTAATTTGATCAACGAAAGGAAGGTGCCTATGGACAGAGAGTATGACGAACAGTATCGGCAGATCGCGCGGCAGTTTGCCGAGAATGCCGCCGTCCTCCAGGCGATCGGAGACGAGACGCGGCAGCACATCATCCTGAGCATGATGCAGCTTCCCAGCCATGCGATGGGCGGGGCGCGCGTCGGCGCGATCACGGAAAAGACCCACCTCTCCCGGCCGGCGGTGTCGCACCACATCAAGATTCTCAAGGACGCCGGCATCGTCGGAAAGCGTTCGGAGGGAACGAAGAATTATTATTACCTGACCAACGAGAACTCCAAATTCGACTCCCTGCTGCAGCTTTTCGAAAATGTCATGGATCTATCGCAAAAACTCAACAACAAGGCAGCGGAAGACTCGTAAGAGCCGTTCCCTCCCGCAGAACACGAAGACAGTCAGATGAAGGAGAACATGCCATGAACCCGTCCAAGGTCTATTTCACCGATTTCCACGTCTCGCAGGAAACCCTGCCCCAGAAGCTCCACCGCCTGCTCAAGAGCGCAGGCTTCGAGACCATCGGCTTTGCCGACCGTTATGCCGCCATCAAGATCCATTTCGGCGAGCTCGGCAACCTCGCCTATCTGCGGCCGCAGTACGCGAAGGTCGTTGCGGACTATGTGCGCGCGCTGGGCGGCAAGGCCTTCCTGACCGACTGCAACACGCTCTATGTCGGCAGCCGCAAGAATGCGCTAGACCACATGGACACCGCCTATCTCAACGGTTTCTCCCCGCTGCAGACCGGCTGCCACGTGATCATCGCCGACGGCCTCAAGGGCACGAACGAGGCGCTGGTGCCGATCGATCTGCCCTACGTCAAGGAGGCCAAGATCGGCCAGGCGATCATGGACGCCGATATCGTCATCTCGCTGAGCCACTTCAAGGGTCACGAGGAGGCAGGCTTCGGCGGTGCGCTGAAAAACCTCGGCATGGGCAGCGGCTCCCGTTCCGGCAAGATGGAGCAGCACTGGGAGGGCAAGCCCGTCGTGGAGCAGGAAAACTGCATCGGCTGCGGCAGCTGCGTGCGCATCTGCGCCCACTGCGGCCCGACGGTCACGAACGGCAAGGCGCGCATCGACCACGACAGGTGCGTCGGCTGCGGGCGCTGTCTCGCGGTCTGCCCGAAGGACGCCATCGTGCCCAGCGACGTGAACTCCACGGCCATCCTCTCCTGCAAGATCGCCGAGTACGCCTACGCCGTTGTGAAGGACCGCCCGGCCTTCCACATCTCGCTGATCTGCGACGTCTCGCCCTTCTGTGACTGCCACGCCGAGAACGACGTGCCCATCATCCCGGACATCGGCATGCTCGCCTCCTTCGATCCCGTCGCGCTCGACCAGGCCTGCGTCGATCTGTGCAACCGCATGCCCGTCAACCCGGGCAGCCGTCTCGACCGCCACATCAAGGCCTTTTGGGACGCCGACCCCAACCACGAGTATTTCCATCTCAACCACCCGGACGCCGAGTGGGAGGCTGGGCTCATCCACGGCGAGGAGATCGGCCTCGGCACGCGGCAGTATGAGCTGATCCGCATTTGAAAGCCCTACAACACAAAAAAAGCCGCCCGCCGGCCGAGAATAAATCTGAAAATTGATATGCTGATCATTTTATTGGTATATCGAGAGAGTCTTTTCCTGTATGCTGAGACCCGGAACAGGAAAAGACTCTTTTTTCAACAGGGAGGGCTCTGCCAATGCACGCGATCAGACTGAGATGCGAATATCTGAAAAACCCGATAGGGATCGACATCCAGAAGCCCCGCCTCCAGTGGAACTGCGAGGGCGGCGTGAAACAGACGGCTTATCAGATCGTCACCGACAACTGGGACAGCGGCAAGGTCGTTTCCTCGTCGATGCAGGCGGTCTACCCCGTCGCGCTGCGCAGCCGCGAGCGCGTGGTGTGGCGCGTCCGCCTCTGGGACGAGAGGGATGCGTGCGGCGACTGGGAAGAGGCCTTTTTTGAAATGGGCCTGCTGCAGAAAAGCGACTGGCAGGCCGAATGGATCGCGGGCAACTACAAAGTCGAGGCGAAAAAGCGCTATCCGGTCGACTGCTTCCGCAAGGATTTCTCCCTGCGCGGCGCGGTGAAAATGGCACGGCTGTATATCACGGCCTGCGGCCTCTATGAGGCCCGCCTCGGCGGGAAAAAGGTCGGCGATTTCTTCATGGCCCCCGGCTACACCGACTACCGCAAACGCATCCAGTATCAGACCTACGACGTGACGGACATGCTTTCCTCCGGCGAGCAGACGCTGACGGTCGACCTGGCCGACGGCTGGTACCGCGGCTCCTGCGGCGCTTTCGGTCTGAAAAACCAGTACGGCACCGAGACGAAGCTGCTCTCGCAGCTTGAGATCGAGTATGTCGACGGCAAGCGCGAGCGCATCGTCACGGACGCGGATTGGGATTGGTCGAACGACGGCCCCGTGCGCTTTGCCGACAACAAGGACGGCGAGACCGTCGACGAGCGCCTCGCCCCCACTTACGGCGGAAAGGCAAAGCTGACGAAGCAGCCGGTAGTCCCCGCGGCCTCGAATAACGTTCCCGCCCTCGAGCACGAGCATTTTCATCCCGTCATTACGAAAAGCCCTTCCGGCAAGGCCATCCTGGACTTCGGCCAGAACATTCAGGGCATTCTCTCCTTCCGCCTCGTGGCGCACGAGGGGCAGCGCATGATCTGGCGCTTCGGCGAGATGCTGGATAAGGACGGCGAGCTGACGCAGGTCAACATCCAGACCGTGAGAAGAGGCGTGGCCTCTCCCCTGCAGAAGATCGACTTCATCTGCGCGGAGGGCCTGAACGAGTACAAGACCCGCTTCGCCGTCTTCGGCTTCCGGTACGCCGAGGTCGAGACGGACGTCGAACTGCGACCCGAGGATATCGAGGCGATCGCCGTCTATTCCGACCTTGAGCAGACCGGCTTCTTTACAAGCTCCCATACGCTTCTCAACCGCTTCTTTGAGGCCACGGTCTGGTCGGCCAAGGGCAACCACCTGGACATTCCCACCGACTGCCCGACCCGCGAGCGCCACGGCTGGACCGGCGATGCGCAGATCTTCTTCGAGACGGCGGGCTATCTCTTCGACTTCGCCGCCTTCTCCCGCAAGTACCTGCACGACGTGTACGACTGGCAGGAAAAGAGCGGGCGGCTGCCGCACATCGCCCCGGAGGGCGGCGCGGATTTCTACATGCGCTCGATGAACGGCTCCGTCGGCTGGTCGGACATCGGCATCCTGATGCCCTACCGCTACTGGAAGCTCTTCGGCGACGAGGCGATCCTGCGCGAGTACTACGACGGCATGGCGAAATACGCCCGTTTCATGGAAGGCCGCTGCGGCAAGCGCATGCCGATCGTCTCCGAGCGCATCAAGCTCTCGAAGGAGAACGCGAAGTATTTCGTCAACGCCGGGCAGAGTTACGGCGAGTGGGCCGAGCCCGCCGACGTCTGCGCCTTCCGCTGGCAGGACTCTTCCGCTCCGCACCCGGAGGTCTCCACGGCCTACACGGCTTACGTGCTGGGCCTGATGGCCGAGATCGCGGAGCACCTGGGGAAGACGGAGGACGCAAAGGAATTCCGCACGTATAGCGAGGGCTGCAGAAAGGCCTATCAGGAGCTGGTCTCCGGCGGCAAGTACACGCTGGACACCGACCGTCAGGCCCAGCTCGTGCGTCCGCTCTCCTTTGGACTGCTCACGGACGAGCAGGCGGCCTTTGCAAAGAAGCGCCTGCTCGAAGCACTGGAGCACTACGGCTGGCGGCTCGGCACGGGCTTTCTCTCCACCCCGCTGATTCTCGATGTTCTCGCTCAGATCGATGTCGAGGCAGCCTACCGTCTGCTGGAGAACGAGGAGATCCCCGGCTGGCTCTCGATGCCGAAGGCGGGCGCCACCACGATCTGGGAGGCCTGGGAGGGCCCCAACTCCGCCCAGGGCAGCGGCATCGGCTCGCTGAACCACTACTCCAAGGGCGCACTCTGCGAATGGCTGTTCAAGTCCATGTGCGGCATCCGCGTCGAGGGCGAGCGGCACTTTATGATCGCGCCGCTGCCCGGCGGCAGCCTCACGCACGCCGAGGCGAGCTATGACAGCGTGTACGGCCTTGTCAAGAGCGGCTGGAGGCGCGAGGACGGCAAGACTGTCTACACCGTCTCCGTCCCCGCCAACTGCACGGCCGAGCTCCGACTTCCCGGCATGGAAGTCAAAACGCTCGGCGCCGGCGAGTACCGCTTTGATACCGTCCGCTCAAGCCATTGATAGGCCCGGTTCTTCCGGCCAAAACTGCGCCGGGATACGGTTTTGTTTGTCTTTTCGGCGTTTGATCTCCGGCCGGTAATCGGCAATTTCCGGGAGGAGGGGCTTTTCCTCCCGTATCCTCCGGGCATAGGTACACAAACGTGCACGGCAATTCGGATAGAATTGCCGTGCCTGTTTTTTTGTGTTAGAATATCATCGGAAGACAAAGGCGAAGGTCTTTTCGCACAACTGCTGCACATATAAAACAAAGGATCGATGACGCACGATGGAAACGCTGATCGAACTGTTTGACAGGCGCCCGCTGGAGAACATCCTGGGCGCGGAGATCTTCCGGCCGAAGCGGGTCGTGTATATCTGCCCGGAGTTCGTTGCGCGCAGCGCCGCGCTCCAGAAGCAGATGCGCGTCTTCTTCAAACGCCGCGCCCTGCAGACGGAGCTTATCTTTTTCAAGGCGGACATTTACAACGCGGATGCGGTGCTCGCTCTGCTGCGGACCATCCTCGCGCGTTATCCCGACTGCGCGATGGACATTACCGGCGGCACGGACGCCGTTCTGTTCGCCGCGGGCCTGCTCAGCGCGGAGGTGAACATTCCGGTTTTTACTTACAGCCGGAGGCAGAACCGCTTTTATAATATCCGCCATGCGGATTTTGCCGAAGGGCGCTCCTGCTCCCTGAGCTACCAGGTCGAGGACTTTTTCCTCATGGCCGGCGGCTCCGTGCGCGAGGGCCGGGTCAACAACGCCGTGCTGGCGGGCTATTTGTCGGACTTTGACCCCTTTTTCAAGCTCTTTTTGCGTTTCAGGAAGGACTGGACCGGGATCGTGACCTATCTCCAGCGCATATCCCCGCCCGGCGCCGGGGGATCCGTTGCACTGGACGCGTCCGGCCCCTATACCGTCAAGGGCGAACGGGGCGCGCGAATCGACGCGCCGGAGGATGCGCTGCGCTCTCTTGAGGACCTCGGCTTTATCCGGGAACTGCAAATATCGGCGGAGAGGGTGTCCTTTCGCTTCCGCGACGGGCAGATCCGCTCCTGGCTGCGGGACGTGGGCAGCGTGCTGGAGCTCTACGTCTATAAAACCTGTCTGGACACGGGGATCTTCGACGACGTCCGGCTGAGCGTGATCGTCGACTGGGAGGGAGAGAACAAGGCCGACTCCGTCAGCAACGAGTTGGACGTCATGTGCTGCCGCGGCGTCGTACCGCTTTTCATCAGCTGCAAGACCTGCGACGTGAAGACCGAGGCGCTCAACGAACTCGCCGTTCTGCGCGACCGTTTCGGCGGCGAAATGGCCCGCGCCGCCATCGTCACGGCCGAGCGGGGCAACGCCCGCATGCGCAATCGCGCCTCGGAGCTGAACATCCAGGTGATCGAGCTCGGCGACCTGACGGCGGAGAAGCTGCGGCAGCGCCTGAAGGGCTGCATGAACGTCTGAGATGACGCTTTGCCGGCTTCCTGCCGCCTGCCGTGATCCGGCCTGCCCCGCGGGGCAGGCCGGATATTTTTTTCTTCCGTACGCATGGGCTATGTGTTATAATAACAATGTTAAAGCAGCTTCGGTGAGATCTGACACGGCAAGGAGGCAAACATGAACAAGAACAAACCC
>JAFSJZ010000082.1 GCA_017449185.1 Oscillospiraceae bacterium | reverse complement strand
GGATGAGGGAATGCAAATAACCGTCTGCGCCCGGAGAAGTTCCTGAGGAAGCGCTTTCGGACGGGAGTTCGATTCTCCCCATCTCCACCACAAACGGAAACGTCACCCGCCAGGGTGGCGTTTTTGTTTGTCATAAAGGATTGGGAGAATCGAACTCGGGAGCGGTAGTGAATGACGTGCCGGGGGCACGTCAGAGCCGCGACCCGGGCCACCCCGCAGGGCGGCTTCGATTCTCCCCATCTCCACCACGTCGTCGCGGACTGCATATCGTTCGCGACGACTTTTTTATGCTTTGCATCAAAAGTCATCTCTCACTCATTTCGTCGCTCCTCCTTCCAAAAACAAATCCGCACGATCGCTCCGGGCCTCGTCGACAACTTCGGCTCTTTGCTGTGCTGGGATTTGTTTTTGTTTTTTTCCGTGCACGGCGGCTTCGATTCTCCCCATCTCCACCACGTCGTCGCGGACTGCATATCGTTCGCGACGACTTTTTTATGCTTTGCATCAAAAGTCATTCTTTTTCTTGTCGACCGACCTTTCATGCTGTATAGTGGAACAGACAAAACGCACAGGGGGACGGGAAAATGAAACTGCTGTTCATCCGGCACGGAGATCCGGATTATCCGCTCGACGGTCTGACGCCCGTGGGGCGTCGGGAGGCGGACATGCTCGCGGAGCGGATCGCGCCGATGGAGGTGACGGAGTATTTCGTCTCGCCGCTCGGGCGTGCGAAGGCCACGGCGGCCCCGACGCTGGCGAAGGCCGGGCGGAGCGCTGTCGAATACGACTGGCTTCGGGAGTTTGCCATCCCCGTGGCGCGGCCGGATCTGAACCGTCCGAGCTTCGTCCCCTGGGACTGGCTCCCTCAGGACTGGACGCGGGATCCCCGCTTCTTCGATCCCGTCCGATGGAGGGAAAACGAGATCTTTCTCGCAGCCGGGGTCGGCGAGGCGTACGACAGGGTAACCGACGCCTTCGACGCCCTGCTTGCGGAGCACGGCTACGTCCGCGAAGGGCTGTATTACCGCGCAGAGCGGCCGAATGCGGAGACTCTGGTCTTCTTCTGCCATTTCGGCTTGAGCTGTGTGCTGCTGAGCCATTTGATGCACCTCTCCCCCATGGTGCTCTGGCATGGGACCTGCATGGCCCCGTCCTCGGTCACGACCGTCTATACTGAGGAGCGCAGGCCGGGGATCGCCTTTTTCCGCGCCGCTGCGATCGGAGATACCTCCCACCTTTACGCCAAGGGCGCCGAGCCCTCCTTCGCCGCGCGCTTCTGCGAGGTCTACGGCAACGGCGATCGGATCGACTGAATTTGAAATATGAAAACCGCCGCCCTTGTGGGCGGCGGTTTTGCTATACACTTCAGTCTTTGGCGGGCGGGTACTCGTTGCAGAGCAGGCGGTAGGGCGGCTCATCCTCCTCGATCGTCGGGAAGCGGCCGAGCGGCTCGTAGAAGCGGTTGTCGCAGTTGTCGTCGTTGCACATCGACACCTCGCCGACAAGCACCTTCTCGCCGTCCGCGGGGATGTAGAACTCGTGGTAGTAGTAAGGATAGAGCGACAGGCTCTCGCCGGGGTGCAGCACGATGTCGCTGCCGGCCTTGACGTAGTAGCGGCGGCCGTCCTGGCAGATCAGCACGTCGGTGTCGAGGAGCTTGCCCTCGTCCTCGCGGTCCGCGTTCCAGAGGCGAAAGACGATGTTCCCGCCGCCGCGGTTGATGATGTCCTCCATCTTGTTCCAATGGAAGTGATTCGGGGAGACCTGGCCGGGGTAGAGCATCATGATCTTTTCGGCGTAGGTCTTGGTGTACTTCGGGTCGTGTACGTTGCCGTTGCGGATCGTGATCAGGGACAGACCCTTGACGGCGAAATTGCCCTCGCCGTAGTCCGTGATGTCCCAGCCGAGGGCGTTGTCACGGATCTCGTCGTACTCGTGGCCCTTGCTCTGCCATTCCTCGGGCGTGAAGCTGAGGAAGGGGGGCAGCGCGAAGCGGTATTCCTTGAGCATGGCCTCAAAATCGCGGATGATGGCGTTGATCTGCGAGCGTTTCATGTCGCTTCCTCCTGAAAATGTATGTTGATTGGTTTTGTTTTACCCAAGTGCCCGAACGGCGGCGACCGCCGCGGCGATCTCCTCCGCCCCGTCGAGGACGGTGAAGCGCAGTTCGTTTTTTTCTTTGGCGAGCGGGGCGATGCGGTGGACGTCTCCCCTCTTTTCATGGAAGGGTCTGCCGTACACGCTGGAGTTCGCAGGCTCGAGCCCGAGCACGTAATCGCCGGAGGCGGTGGATTTCCACTCCATGAAGTACGGCAGATTGGCCGTGTTGTACGAGATCATCAGGCCGAGCTGCAGTCTCTCGTTGACGACGCAGGCGCGGATGACGCCGTCCCCGTCCGCGATCGGATCGTGGATGAAGACGTATTCCGGCTCGTTGTCCTTCGGCGCGTCCATCACGTTCCAGCGTTCCGCGTGCGGCGCGGAGAGCTCTTCGCGCGGCGTGACCTTCCGTGTCGGCAGGTACAGCCTTGTCCCCTCGTCGAGGAGCGGATAGCCGATGTTGATATGATAGAGCAGCATCAGCGCTTCGTCGCGGAAGCCCTGGTTTTCGATCTCGTCCGTCAGCGTGAAGGACTTTTCGCCGTACACCGAGCGCAGCTTCCGCCGCAGGACGAGGTTTTCGCCGAAGAGCTCCGCCTCCCGCATCTCGCCGCTGACCTCGAGGACGTAATCCTCTCCCTCCCAGCGCGCGTCGGCGCAGAGATGCTCGGCCGGCGTGGTGCGGATGCGGCCGTGCATCGGGTAGTTCTTGCCGCCGATCGTGCAGGGCGCGCAGATATTCTCGAGCCCCGCCGTAAAGAAAAGGCCGCCCATGATGCTGCGCAGGGCCTCGTCCCCGTTCGTGTCGTACTGGTTGCGGCCCTGCAGACCGGGCTTGGACAGAAAGCTGAAATTGACGCCGCGAAAAGACAGCTCCGCCACGTCAAGGCATTTGTCCGCCAGCGCCGTGAAACGCAGCGGCCCGTTGACAAGCTCCACGGCCCGCGTCTGCGCGCGGCCTTCGCCGAAAGTGAGCGTGCGCACAGAGGCAAGCTGCTGAAGGCTGCCCGTTTTTCTCAAAAGCTCCCGTTTATCCATCGCTCACTCCATATTCGCGTGATAGCGCCAGAGCGCCTTCATATCGAGCTGCTTTTCGTCGATGATCATCTTGGCAAGGACGTCCCCCAACAGGAGCAGAGACTGCTCGAAGAGCGTGGTCATCGGCTGGCAGGAGTCGATCTCGTCGTCGAGGTATTCCTTGGTGCGCACCGGGATGCGGACCATATAGTCGGCATAGGCGCTCACCTCGCCGTGGGGATTCGAGCCGATGTGGACGATTTTGCAGTTCGCGCTCTCGCGGGCTTTGCGGGCGATCGCCGCCGGGAAAAGCGACGAGCCGGAGCCGGAGCCGACGATCAGCAGATCCTCGGCATTGAGGTGCGGCTCGGTGATCTCGCCGACATAGTGCGCTTTCACGCCGAGGTGCGCAAGACGTTTGCAGATGCACTGCAGCGAGAGCATCACGCGTCCCACGCCCACGAAAAAGACCTGGTCTGCGGCAAGGATGTCCTCCTTCAGCCGCTCGAGCGAGGCGGGGTCCACGCTGCCGAGCGCGCGCTCGAGCTCGTCGAGCACGTCGCGTCTCGCGCTTTCATAGCGCGCGGCAAAGTCATCCATCATGCGCGTCCCCCTTTCAGGATGTCTTTCCGGAGTGCGAACATCTCCTCTAAGCTCCCCTCCAGATCCGTGCGCCGCAGGCAGGTGCTGCCGAGCACGAACTGGTCGGCGAGTCCCGTGCCGAACGAGCGGACGTTCTCGCGCGAGATGCGGCCGTCGAGGCTGATGCGCGTGTCGAGACCGCGGCCTTCGATCATCTCGCGCAGATCGCGGATCTTCCGCTCCGCGTAGGGGACCTGCGTCTCGTTCTTCGCCGAGGCAAAGCCGGGATTGATCAGCATCAGCAGCACACAGTCGCATTTTTCAAGCACGTAATCGAGCTGCGAGAGCGGCGTGGAGGGTTTCAAGGCCACGCCCGCACGCACGCCGCGCGCATGGATGCGGTTGAGCATGCCGTCGATGTGGCGCTGGGTCTCGGCATGAAAGACGATCTGCTGCACGCCGATGTCGAGCAGCTCGTCGATGAAATAGTCCTGCGGATCGGTCATGATATGGCAGTCGAAGGCCAGATCGGTCTTCGTGCGGAGCTGCCGCACAGTCTCAAGGCCGAGCGGCATGCTGGGGCTGAAGTGGCCGTCGAGGATGTCCACGTGCAGCAGGTCTACCCCGCTTTTTTCAAGCACGCGGACCTGCGTTTCGAGATTGCAGTGGTCGAGCGTGATGAGCGAGACGGTATAGGCGCAGGAAGTCCAGATATCTCTCTTCAAGGCAGCGCCTCCACTTCCGCGCGCGTCGGAAGCGAGCTCATGGCGCCCTTCTTCTGCACACAGAACCAACCGCACTTGTTGCCGTAGCGCAGCGCGCTCTCAAGCAGCTCGCGCGTGAGGTCGGCGCTCTTTTCGACCCCGCCGATACGAAGCGCGGAGAGAAATCCGCCCCAGAAGGCGTCGCCCGCGCCGGTCGCGTCGACGCAGACGGCCTTGCGGCCGGGGACGTCAAAGCTCTCGCCGCCGAAGAAGCAGCGCGCGCCTCTCTCGCCGAGCGTCTCGACCACGACGCGGATCGAAAAGCGCTCCATCATGTCAAAGATCGTCTCGTCTCTGCAGAAGAGCGCCGCCTCCTCTTCGGAGAGCTTGAGCGCGTCCACAAAGGGCAGGACGTCTCTCACGGCGGCGGCGCAGGCGTCGAAGTCGCCGTTCCACATCAGGTCGCGGTAATTGAGGTCGAAGCTGACGAAGCGGCCGTGCTCCGCGGCCAGGCGCAGAGCCTTTTCGGTGGCCTCCGCCTCGGGCGAGGCGGAGAGCGAGCAGCTGCCGGCATGGACGATCACAGACTCCGCGATATCCTCCTTGCGGACGTCCTCCTCGCTCAGGAGCATGTCGGCCCCGGGCTTGCGGGCGAAGGTAAAACTGCGGTCGCCCTTCTCATCGAGCGTGACAAAGGCCATGGTGGTGATCGCCTCGCGGCAAAGCGTTTTTTTGATCGCTTCCACACCGTTTTCTTCGAGTGTGGCGAGCAGGAAACGGCCGAAGTCGTCGTCCCCGAGCGAGCAGCACATCGCGCTGCGCAGACTCTGACGGGACGCGGCAACCGCCACGTTCGCGGGCGCGCCGCCCGCGTTTCGGACATAGCTTCCCGCCTCGGCGCCGGGAATAAAATCGATGACCATCTCACCGATGCAGTACAGATCGCGCATGAAAACTCCTCCTTTATCAGTTATAGTAGCATAGAAAACGGCGAACTGTCAAACGATTTGAACGCTTGCGGAGCGCTCGTTTTTCTTGACCTCACACGGGCTTTGTATTATAATCTGCTTGCCCCTGACATCCTTGAAAAAAGACATGAAAAGGAGCCGAATCATGGCCCATATCCAGCTCGCCGCCGCCGATCTCGACGGCACGCTTCTGCGGGAGGACAAAAGCCCCAGCCCTTTCACGCTGCAGACGATCGAGCGCGTGCTCGACCGCGGGGTCGAGCTTGTGCTCGCCAGCGGCCGCAGCCGCGGCATCATCCCGCGCTCGCTGTTGGACAACCCGCGCATCCGCTATCTGATCTCCTGCAACGGCGCGCTGATCTGGGATCTGCGCGAGCAGCGCGCGGTCGCCCAAAAGCCCGTATCCTATGACGACGCGCTCGCCATCCTGCGCAAGGCGAAGGAATACGACTGCGTAAGGGAGGCCTCTGTCAACGGCATGATGTACGTCTCGGAATACGACGTGGAAACCGAGATCGCCCTGATCTTTCCGAAGCTGCGCGACAAGATGCACACCCTGCGCAGCATCGTCCCGGACGTGGAGGAGTTTTTCGTCCAGCAGCACAGCTGCGCGGAAAAGCTGCTGTTCTTCTTTCACAGCTCCGAGGCGCGCGAGCCGCTGCGCCGCTGGATCGAAGAGAATTTCGACCTGGCGCTCACCTCCAGCCACCCGCTGGCACTCGAGGTCAACGCCCCGGGCGTGAGCAAGGGCGAAGCGCTCAGGGACATTGCGGCCATGCTGGGGATCCCCCGGGAAAATGTCTTTGCCGTGGGCGATTCCGAGAACGACGGGGAGATGATCTCCTTCGCCGGCACGGGCGTGGCCATGGGCAACGCCGAGGAGGCGGTCCTGCGTCTGACCGATCTCGTCACCGAGGACAACGAGCACGACGGCGCGGCGCGGGCGATGATCCGCTGGATACTGGAAGAAGAAAACTAACTGAAAATAAAGGAGAAAACACCATGCTTGTCAATATGTCCGAGATCCTCAAGCCGACGCTGAAGGAACACTTTGCCGTGCCCGCCTTCAACACCAGCTCCAACATGATCCTCACGGCCTCGGTCGAGGTCGCCGAGGAACTGAACGCACCCGTCATCATCGAGATCCACCCCGACGAGCTGCGCTTCGTCAAGGAGAGCTTCGTCGCCGCCGTACGCGCCGAGGCCAATCGCGCCAAGGTCCCCGTGTGCATCCACCTCGACCACGGCGCCAGCTTCGCCGACACGATGTGGGCGATCGGCTGCGGCTTCACCTCCGTGATGATCGACGGATCGGTTCTCCCCTTCGAGGAGAATGCCGCGCTGGCAAAAAAGGTCGCCGAGGCCGCGCACGCCTGCGGCGTAAGCGTCGAGGCCGAGCTCGGCACGATCGGCACGATGGAGGGCAACGAGATCCATTATACCCAGCCCGACGAGGCGAAGACCTTTGTCGAATTCACCGGCGTCGACACGCTGGCCGTCGCCATCGGCACGCGTCACGGCCTGTATCCGAAGGGCCTCACCCCGCATCTGGAGCTCGATCTCCTGCGCGAGCTGCGCGAGGCGGTCGACATCCCGCTTGTGCTCCACGGCGGCTCCGACAATCCCGACAGCGAGATCGAGCAGGCCTGCCTGATCGGCATCTCCAAGATCAACATCTCCAGCGACATCAAGAAGGCCTTTTATCAGAAGTGCCGCGAGGTGCTGCAGGACCAGAGTCTGCGCGAGCCGAACGCGATCTATCCTCCCTGCATCGAGGAAATGAAAAAGGTCATGCGCCACAAGTTCCGTCTCTTCCACGCGGACGGCAAGGCGGCCTTGTATTGATCCGCTCTTCCGTTATTTTTCACGGATAGGAAACTGCATTTTTGTGTATTTCGCCGATAGGGGCGGGAAAGAGGTTCTTTCCCGCCCTAATTTATTGACAAATTGTTAAATAAAGTCTAAAATCAGTCTATCTAAGCAGCCCCGCAAAGGACTGTACGGATGATATTTTTTATGGAGGAAATGTGAATGAAAAAGTTTCTTGCAGCTCTGCTGGCTCTCGCCATGATCTTTGCCATGTGCGCCTGCGGACAGACTGCGGCCCCCGCCGCCGAAAAGCCCGCCGAGCAGCCCGCCGAGGCTCCCGCCGAGCAGCCTGCCGAGGCTCCCGCTGAGGCCGCGGATCCCGAGCAGGCCTATTGGGACGAACTGATCGCCGCGGCCAAGGCCGACGGAGAGCTGGTCGTCTACGGCTCCTGCGAAGATCCCTACATCGCCGCCGCCTGCGACGCCTTTACGGCGAAATACGGCATTCCGACTTCATGGCAGCGCCTGACCGGCGGCGAAGTCCAGGCCAAGATCCAGGAAGAGAACGGCAACCCCTCCGGCGACGTCTGGTTCGGCGGCACCTCCGACCCGCAGGCTGTCTGCGCGGGCCAGGGTCTGCTGGAGCAGTTTGACGCCCACAACGCCGTCAACCTGATCGCCGACAAGTACAAGGACGCTGACGGCTACTGGTACGGCATCTACACCGGCGTCATGGGCTTCTTCTACGACATGGAAGCTCTCGACGAGATGGGCCTGCCCTATCCGCAGGACTGGTCCGACCTCATCAAGCCCGAGTACAACGACGCGGTCATCTGGTTCTCCAACCCGAACACCGCCTCCACCGCCAAGCTGTTCCTGAACACCACGATCCAGATGTGGGGCCAGGAGAAGGCTGAGGAATACTGGGTCGCTTTCGATAAGAACATCGACCAGTACACCAAGTCCGGCGGCGGCCCGTCCAAGAACGTCGGCCCCGGCGAGTGCAACATCGGCATCGGCTTCCTGCATGACGCCATCTACCAGATCGCGAACAACGGCTACGACAACATCGGCATGTCCGTCCCCGCCTCCGGCACCTCCGCCGAGGTCGGCGCGGTCTCCATCTTCAAGGGCGCCAAGCACCTGAACGCCGCCAAGCTCTTCATCGAGTTCTGCCTGACGCCGGAGTGCGTGGAGAACGCCGCCAAGACCGGCTCCTTCCAGTTCCTCGTCCTGAAGAACGCGAAGCAGCCCGAAGTCATCGAGCAGTTCGGCCTGACTCTCGACGCCTGCATTGATTACGACTTTGCCGACGCCAAGGCCCACACCACCGAGCGTGTCGAGCGCTTCTTCGAAGTGATCGGCGCCAATGCGGACGATCGTTTCAAGACTGAGTAATTCGCTCGGAACACAATCCGTTATTCCCAAACGCGTATGAACCATGACGGGGGATGACTTCTGTCATCCCCCGTTTTTAGGTCCCGGCCTTCTGCCGTGGCCTGAAAACGGGCCGAAGCGGAAACTGTTTTCCGCTTCGGAATGATTGAACGTGAAGAGGGGCCCCCCCGTCCCCTCTTCACGATCTCCCTTTGCGACGGGGACCTCGTTTTCCCAACACGCAAAACAAGGAAGGTGAAATGCGCATGAACAAAAACCAGAGCGCAAGACTGGACCGGACCAAGTTTTTCGCCGACCCGGTGCTCGTGGTCACGGTTTTTCTTCTGATCGCCATGCTGCTGCTCTTCGTGCTGTATCCGCTGGTCATCCTGCTGGTGGACAGCTTTTTGGAGGAAGGGCACTTTACCGGAGCGATTTTTGAGCGTGTCCTGCATTTGCAGCGCTTCAAGGTGGCATTCTGGAATACGCTGCTTGACGGTCTGCTCGTCGGCGTGCTCTCCACGCTGATCGGTCTTCTCTTCGCCTATGTGGACGTGTACGTGCGTCTGCGCTCACGGATCCTGGAAAAGCTGTTCAACCTTGTGGCGCTGCTGCCTGTCGTCTCGCCGCCCTTCGTGCTTTCGCTGAGCATGATCTGCCTTTTCGGACGCGCGGGTTTCATCACCAAGTATCTCCTCGGCATCCGGAATTCCAACATCTACGGTCTCGGCGGCCTGTCGGTCGTACAGACTATGACCTTCTTCCCCGTCTGCTATATGATGCTGCGCGGCCTGCTGCGGAACATCGACCCCTCGCTGGAGGAGGCCGCACGCGACATGGGTGCGAGCCGCTGGAAGGTTTTCAAGACGGTCACCTTCCCGCTGATCCTCCCCGGTCTGGGCAACGCGTTCCTCGTGACCTTTATCGAGTGCGCGGCCGACTTTGCCAACCCCATGCTGATCGGCGGCAACTACGACACCCTGGCCACTACGATCTACCTGCAGATCACGGGCGCCTACGACAAGCAGGGCGCCGCGGCGATGGCCATTGTGCTGCTGTCGATCACGATCGTCATGTTCATCATACAAAAGTACTATCTCGAATCCAAGACCGCGGCCACGCTGACCGGCAAGGCCAGCCGCGCGCGCATGCCGATCACGGAAAAGCGCGTCACCGCGCCGCTGACCGTTTTGTGCAGTCTGATCTCCGTGTTTGTCATCGTGATGTACGTCATGGTGCTCTTCGGCGCGCTGTTCAAGGTCTGGGGCCGCAACTACAGCCTGAGTCTTGAGCACTTCCGCCGCGTGCTGTTCATGCACGGCGGTCTGCGCGCCTTCAAGGACAGCGCGATCCTCTCTGCGATCGCCTCGCCGATCACGGCGGTGCTGTCGATGATCATCGCCTATCTTGTCGTCAAGCGGCGCTTCAAGGGCCGCGGCCTGATCGAGCTGCTGTCCATCCTGGCGATGGCCGTGCCCGGCACGGTGCTCGGCGTCGGATACATCCGCGGCTTCTCCGGCGGTATTTTCCACTCCGGCATCCTCAAGGGCATCTACGGCACCTCGCTGATCCTGATCATCGCCTTCGTCGTCCGCTCGCTGCCGACCGGCACGCGCAGCGGCATCTCCGCCCTGCGGCAGATCGACAAGTCGATCGAGGAGTCGGCCATAGACCTCGGAGCGGGCAGCTCGCGCGTGTTCTTCACGGTGACGCTGCCGCTGATCAAGGACTCGTTCCTCTCCGGTCTCGTGACGGCCTTCGTCCGCAGCATCACGGCCATTTCCGCCGTCATCCTGCTCGTCACGCCGCGCTGGAAGATGGTCACCATCCAGATCAACTCCCTCGCCGAGAAGGGCGACTACGGCGAGGCCTGCGGCTTCGCCACGATCCTGATCGTCATCGTCTACGCCGTGGTCGCGCTGATGAACCTGTTCATCAAGCACTTCGGCACCAGTAAATACATGGAGGAGTAAACAATGGCTAACGAGAAAAAAGGCATCCGCCTGGATCATATTTCCAAGATTTATGTGGATCCCAAGACCAAAAAGGACTTCTACGCCGTCAAGGACGTCTCGCTGGACATTGAGCCCGGCAGCTTCGTCACGCTGCTCGGTCCCTCCGGCTGCGGCAAGACCACGACGCTGCGCATGATCGCCGGCTTCGAGAGCCCGGACGAGGGCGGCATCTACCTCGGCGGGGAAAAGATCGACGAGCTCACGCCCGACAAGCGCGACTCGGCGATGGTGTTCCAGAGCTACGCCCTGCTGCCGCACTACAACATCTTCGACAACGTGGCCTACGGCCTGAAGATCCGCAAGGTCCCCAAGGACGAGATCAAGCAGAAGGTCACCGACATCCTCAAGCTCGTCGGTCTCGAGGGCATGGAGGCGCGTATGACCAACCAGCTCTCCGGCGGCCAGCAGCAGCGTGTCGCTCTGGCCAGAGCCCTGGTCGTCGAGCCCGGCGTGCTGCTCTTTGACGAGCCGCTCTCCAACCTCGACGCCAAGCTGCGCGTCGTCATGCGCACGGAGATCCGCCGTATCCAGCAGGAGGCCGGCATCACCGCCGTCTACGTCACGCACGACCAGAGCGAGGCTATGTCGATCTCGGACAAAATCATCATCACGAACAAGGGCGTCGTCGCCCAGATCGGCACGCCGACCGAGATCTACTACCATCCGCAGAGTGAATTTGTCGCGGACTTCATCGGCGACGCCAACTTCCTGCACGGCAAGATGCTGCGCCACGAGGGCAGCGACGGCGTGGTCGACGTGGGCGGCACCGAGGTCCGCGTTGCGGACAGCTCCGTGGCCGACGGCTCCGACACCACGATCGTTCTGCGTCCCGAATCTACCGTTCTTTCCGAAGAGGGCTTCTTCCCGGTCGACGTCGTGGTCTCCTGCTTCATGGGCGCCTACCAGCTCTACCATGTCATGCTCGGCGACACCAAGCTGATCATCCACGAGTACAACCCGAAGAACAAGCGCATCTTCCAGCAGGGAGAGACCGCGTATCTGAGCTTCGAGAGTGAAAACGCCCACTGCATCTGATGGTCTTTCGCTGCACGATCAACGGGCTCGAAGTCGAGGCCGTCTACACCGAGCGGAGCGTGGAGGGGATCTTTCGTCCCCTCCTGCGTTCCCTTGGGCAGCTGCAAAAGGAAAAGAGCCGCCGCATCCTCGTGATGCTGGCGGCTCCTCCCGGTGTGGGGAAAAGTACGCTCTCTCTGTTCCTGCAGAAGCTCTCGGAAGACGATCCTACGCTGACGCCGCTCACGGCCGTCGGGATGGACGGCTTCCACTGCTACCGGAGCTATCTCGCCGCGCACACGACCGTCCGGGACGGGGCGGAGATCCCCCTCTCGAAGATCAAGGGCGCGCCCGAGACCTTCGACCTGGAGCTCCTGCGCGGGCGGATCGAGCAGCTGCGCCGCGGCGGCGATACGCCCTGGCCGCACTATGATCGGACGCTGCACGATCCCGTCGACGGGGCGATCCTCGTCACGGGGCAGATCGTGCTGATCGAGGGCAACTATCTGCTGCTCGACGAGCCCGGCTGGCGCGAACTCAAGGCCCTGGCGGACTATACGATCCGCATCGACGCGCCGGAGTACTGTCTGTACGACCGCCTCGTCGCGCGCAAGGCGCGCAGCGGAGCGCTGGATCTGCAGAAGGCCGTGGAGCACGTCACCTTCAGCGATATCCCGAACGTCCGGCGCTGCCTGGATCACAGCTTTGAAGGCGATCTGAACCTGCGCATGCTGCCCGACGGGGAATACGTGCTGCGCTGAGTGAAAACAGCTGAAAAGGGCAGCGCCTCCGGAAGGAAGCCCAAAAGTCAGACAATGATCGAATCAGACGGCCTGAAGGGTCCGGCATCTGCGTTGCGCAGACGCCGGACCCTTTCGTTTTCTCTTGCCCCCGCGGTTTTCCGCTCGGCGGGCTCTGCTTTTTCTTATCCGACTGTTTCTTTCAGTCCTTCGCAGCCGTTTTCAGCACGACCTCGCCGGCCATGCCGCCGACGTAAACGCCTCTCTCAAGCACGGGGACGCCGTTGACGTAGACATATTCGATGCCGCCGGGCTTCGCGTCCGGCCTCTTTTCGTCCACGCTCAGCTTGTCCGGGTCGATGACTGTAATGTCCGCCTTACAGCCGGGGCGCAGATAGCCGCGCGCCGGGATGCCGTAGCGGTCGGCCGTCGCGCCGGTCATCTTGCGGACGATCTTCTCCACGGGGATGCCGTAGCGCTGCGCCAGCAGGAAGAACTGCGGGAAGGTCTGGAAGGCGGCGATGTTCTGCAGCCCCTTTTCCTCGACCCAAGCGTCGGTCATGAAAACGGACAGCTCGTCCTCCATCAGCGCGCGCACGATTTCGGCGTTGTAGTATTTGCCGAGGTAGATGCTGCCCGCGCGGCCGGAGAGGTCGACCAGCTTGAGATACATATCCAGCTCCGAGAGCCCCTCTGCGGCGGCGAGCTCCGGGATCGTTTTGCCCTCGTACTCGGGGTGCTCGTCGGAAATGTAGGCCACGACCATGTCGTCCCAGTCGATGCCGAGCACCTTGCGGTACATCAGGATCGTGAGCTGAAGCTTGAAGCGGTTGAGGGGCTTGGCGGCCTCCTCTTTCGAGAGCGCGGCGTACCATTCCGGGAAAACGACCGTGATGACCGAGGCGCCGTAGTGAAAGGCGTAGTTGTCAAAGGCGATCGGGCTGCCCGCCGCGCGCTCGCGGTGAAAGACGGCGAGCATCTTGTCCAGCAGTTTCCAGCTCCTCCGGCCGGTAAAGATGAGATGGCTGTACTCGAGACGGCAGCCGGACTTGCGCATGATATCCACAGCCTCGTCGAGGCCCAGCTCCAGATGAGACTTCTTCGTCAGAAGCGGATAGTCGGCGCTGACGATCGAGCAGGCGCGGGGGTGGATCGTGACGATGCCGCCGTATTTGGCGATCTCTTTGGCGAAGGCGATGATCTCGCCCTCCTTGGCGTAGCGGTCCGGTTCGTACATAAAGCCGAGAGAGCCGCCGAAGGCGCCGCCCTCCATGGCCTCGCGCACGTAGGAGAGCTCCTTGTCGATCTGCTCCGGCGTATAGGGCGCGGGATCGAAGCCCGTCATGCCCGCGCGCACCGAGCCCTGGCCGATCAGCGGCACGAGGTTGACGTAGAGGCGTCCCTTCGCGCGCTCCTTGAAGGTCGCGAAGCTGCAGGGGAAGCGCGTGTCGAACAAGCCGCCGCCCATCTTGTCGCGGTAGGGCGTGTCCTCCTCCGCGCCGAAGGGCGAGAAACTGCAGTTGCCGGTGATCTGCGTCGTGATGCCCTGCTCGATAAAGGGCTTGTAGAACTTCTCCGCGTCGTCGCGGTCATAGAAAAAGTCGTTGTGGGAGTGCGCGTCGATCAGCCCCGGGCAGATCTGCGCGCCGCCGAGCTCCACGACCCTGTCCGCCGACTCCGTGATCTCGCCGCCGACGGCGAGGATGCGGTCGTCCTCGATCAGGAGATCGCCCGAGAAGGGCTTTGCGCCGCTGCCGTCGATGATCGTGCCGTTTTTGAACAGTGTTTTCATATTCCTCTCCTTTTGATGCCGCAGCCTGTATAGTTGGATTATAATACGCGGCCGCGCCGCTGACAACCGTGCTTTCCCCTTTTCCTTTCTTTTCATGCAAAAACTCCGTGCCGTTCGGCACGGAGTTTTTTGAACTGTTCGGTTTATCTCCCGCTCATCTTGCGGATCTCGATCTTCTTCTGACGTTCCGCGATGAACTGCGGCAGCACCTTCGGGCGGTCGAAGTAATCGATGCTCTCGACGTTCGTGCGCTTGCGCAGGTGGATCGCGTCGAACTTGCAGCGCGTGGTGCACACGCCGCAGCCGAGGCACTTGTTCGGATCGACGAAGGACGCGCCGCAGCCGAGGCAGCGGGCGGTCTCCTTCTTCACCTGCTCCTCGGTGAAGGTCACGCGGTCGTCGCGGAAGGAGGAGGCCTTCGCCGCGTCCTTGCCGGGCACCTGGCGCGCCGCGGCGTCGCAGTCGCGTTTGACCGTATCGAAGTCCACGTTCTCCTTGTCGAAGGCGCGGTAAGTCAGACGGTCGCGGCCGATCACGAGGCTCTGGCCCGGGTGCACGAAGCGGTGGATCGAGATCGCGGCCTGCTTGCCCTGGGCGATCGCGTCGATGGCAAACTTCGGCCCGGTCAGCGCGTCGCCGCCGACGAAGATATCCTTCTGCGCGGTCTGATAGGTGACCTCGTCCGCGATCACGCGGCCCTTCTCGTCGCAGCTCAGTTCGCCGAGATCGAGGCCGCCCAGTTCGATGCGCTGGCCGATGGCGGCGAGGATCGCGTCGCACTCGATCCTCTTGTCGCCCTCGCACACGAGCGCGGCGACCTTGCCGTCCTTGCCTTCGATCGAGGCGGGACGGTGCTCGAAGAGGAACTTCACGCCCTCTTCCTTCGCCTCGGCGACCTCGGCGGGGTCGGCGGGCATGTCGCTCTCCTTGCGGCGGTAGGCCACGGTGACCTCCGCGCCGAGGCGAACGGCCGTGCGGGCCACGTCCATGGCCACGTTGCCGCCGCCGACCACGACGACCTTTTTGCCGATCGCGGGACGCGCGCCGGCATTGACCTCGCGCAGGAAGTCGATGCCGCCCCAGACGCCCTCGAGCTCCTCGCCCGGGATGCCGAGAGAGGCGCTTTTCTGCGCGCCGACGGCAAGATAGAAGGCGTCGAAGCCCTGAGCTCTCAACTCCTCGATCGTGACGTCCTTTCCGACCTCCACACCGCAGCGGAAGACGACGCCCAGCTCCTTGAGCACGTCGATCTCGGCGTCGAGCACGGTCTTCTCCAGGCGGAAGTTCGGGATGCCGTAGCGCAGCATGCCGCCGGGCTGGTCGTTCTTGTCGAAGACGACGACCTGGTAGTTGTCCGCGGCGAGGAAGTAGGCGCAGCTCAGGCCCGCGGGGCCGGAGCCGATGATCGCGATCTTCTTGTCGGAGTAATCATAGAGCTTGCGCGGGACGAAGCGGGTCGCGCGCTCGAGCTCGCGGTCGGCGATGAAGCGCTTGACCTCGTCGATGGCGACGGCGCGGTCGACGTCCCCTCTCGTGCAGGCGTCCTCGCACTTGCGGTTGCAGATGCGGCCGCAGACGGCGGGCAGCGGGTTTTCCTTCTTGATAAGCTCGAGGGCCTCGAGATAGCGGCCCTGCGCGGCGAGCTTGAGGTAGCCCTGAACGGCGATGTGCGCCGGGCAGGCGGTCTTGCAGGGCGCGGTGCCCTCGGGCGCGATGTATTCGCGGTTGGTGCGGTGTTCGGGATTCCAGTGCTCCTCGGTCCACTCGATGTCGTCGGGCAGTTCGTGGGGTATGTGCTCGATCGGCGTCTTGGAGCAGAGCTTCTGGCCCATCTGGATGGCGTTGTTCGCGCAGTGGTCGGTGCACTGGCCGCAGGCGACGCACTTTTCCTTGTCGATCTCGGCGACATAGTTGCTCGCGGAGCAGGCGGGCGTGTTGTAATACTGCGTCATCCCGAGGGCAAGGCAGCTCTCGGTCATGCAGTTGCAGATGGCGAAGGTCTCGCCCTGGTGCAGCGTCGTGATCTGGTGGACGCAGCCGCGCGCCTCGGCCAGCTCGATCAGCTTTTTCGCTTCCTCGACCGTGGCGGGGCGGCCCTTGCCGGTGTGGTTGAACATATCCGCAACGTGACCCATGAAGACGCACAGACCCTCGTCGAGGTCGCCCGAACCCTCGCCCATCATGCGGCGCACGCGGCGGCACTGGCAGGGCGTGATGCTGATGTGGCCGTCGTTGTCCTCGATGTACTTGCTGCAGCGCTCGTTGTCGATCTGCTGGGCGTCGGCGGGGATGGCGCTCTCGACCGGGATGACGCGCATGATGCCCGCGCCCATGGGCGTGTTCGGCGCGTGCTCGATCTGGCTCGTCGTCGCATGGCCGTGGAAGCAGTAGGCAATTTCCGGATGCGCGATGCAGAACTTTTCGTTGATGAGCAGGAATTCAAAAACGCCGGGGGTGTAAGGCGGCAGGAGATAGATCTCCAGACCCACCTTCGGCACGATGACCTGCACGACGAGACCGATGTCCGTGATCTCGTGCAGGACCTCCTTCGTGCGCTTGACGGAGAGCTTGGCCTTGCGGGCGATCACCGGGACGAAGGCCGGCTTCATGCTGGTCAGCGCCATCATGACGGCGATCTGTTCGTCGGTGATCCAGTTCTCGAACAGGCGGTATTCCGCGCAGTCCGGCGTGATCTTATAGTGTCCGTCGTTGATCTTTTCGCAGAGCTTGATCAGGTTCTCTCTTACTTCCAAAAATGTTCCCTCCTCAATATTTGAAAGCGCATTATTCTGCAGATTTGGTCAGTTTCCAGTTTATCTGTTTTGAGGATGCTTGTCAACGGCCGCTTTTCCTTTCTGCGCACTCTTGCTGAGATTTGACAGGCGGGTGTATACTGAAAAAAAACGCAGGGAGATCGGATCGATGCTCATCTTTGTGAATATGGCGATCTTTGTCTGTACCGTCCTGGCCTATCTCGGCTGCTTCCGCGGGGAGGACGGCGTCTGGCGCGCGGAGAACGGTCTGGCGGCGCTGCGCTTCTACACGCTGCTGTCCAACCTCTTCTGCGCGCTGGCCGCGCTTGCGCTCGCGCTCGCTCTGCTCGGCGGCGAGGTCCCGCGCTGGATCTGGCTGTGGAAGTATATCGGCGCCGCGGCCGTGACGGTCACGCTGCTCACGGTGCTGGTTTTCCTCGCGCCCGCCGCCGGCTTCAAGGCCATGTTTTCTGGCCGCGATCTCTATCTCCATCTGATCGGGCCGCTGCTCGCGATCGTCAGCTTTTCCTTTTTTGAGCGCTTTTTCCCGCTTTCCTTTCCTCTCGCGCTCACGGGGCTCATCCCCGTGATCCTCTACGGGCTGGTCTATCTCTACAAGGTCGTCCTCTGCCCGGAGGCGCAGCGCTGGGAGGATTTCTACGGCTACAATAAAAACGGCAAGTGGCAGATCAGCTTCGCGGCCATGATGCTCGGCGGCGCGCTCGTGTGCCTGGCCCTGTGGGGGCTGTATCGACTGTGAACCCTTCATTTCCTTACACAAAAAGAGGTCCCGGACAGCTGTCCGGGACCTCTTTTTGCTTTCTCTTATCTGCCGAGCATCTCAGACTCGTATGCGCGCTGTTTTTCCTCGTGCCGGAGGGCCAGCTCTTCTTTCGTTCTGTCCCATTCGACCCCGCCGAGGGGGTAGAAGCGCGCGATCAGCGCTGCGCAGAGCAAAAGCAGCGCGATCGGGATCGCGAGCCAGGCCACGCGCACGCCGAGCTTGGCCGTCGCGCTCTGCGCCGCCACGCCGAGGGCGGTGTTGTAACCGAACCAGCCCAGCATGATCGGGAACAGGGCGTTGGCAAAGCTGATCGCGGGCTTGCAGATCAGGCTGTTGACGCCGGCGTACATGCCTTCGCGCCGCAGCCCGCAGAGCTTTTCGTCATAGTCCATCACATCGCCGAACATCAGCGGCACCTCATACATGCCGCCGGCAAAGCCGATGCCCGCGCCGAAAAAGCCGATCACGCCCGCGGCGGTGTACCGCCCCAGGATCAGCATGACGGCGAGCGTCCCGCCGAAGATCAGGCACATGAGGATAATGCTCTTCTTGACCTTCCAGATCGCGCCCGGCTTCATCCACAGCCAGATGCCGAAGAGGATGCCCAGGAACATCGCGCCGTAGCAGAAGAGATAGTTGATGCCGAAAGCGTCGAAGTAATAGCTCAGGCCCATCATCAGCGCGGTCTGGATAAAGGTGACGGAAAAGGAGATGCTCTCGAAGACAAGAAAACTTTTGTTTTTCAGGCAGGTGATGAGCGAACGGAAGAAGGGATACTGTTCCTCCTCCTTCGTGTAGCCGTTTTCTTTGTAGAAAAAGGTTGAGAAGAACATGATCGCGCCGGCCGCCGCGCCGATGACAAGCATGAGACGGCGGAAAGCCGCCTCCGAGCTGCCGAGCAGGTTTTCCAGCTCTGCGAGCAGCACCAGCGGCACCGCGAGAGCGAGCAGGCCGAAGATCAGCTTAACGAGCATGATCTTGCCGCGCGCCCTGTTCGTGACGGCCATCTCGAAGGGCATGACGTAAAGCGAGGTGGCGATGGCCGTATAGAGGCTGTCGAAGAGGAAGAGCGAGAGAAACATCTGGATGAAGAGCGCGCTGTTCGTGCGCGTGGGGAACCACAGCGTCCAGGAGAGGATGAACACCAGCGCCACGAGGATCGAGCCGTAGCGGATATAGGGGATGCGCCGCCCCAGAACGCTCTTTGTTTTGTCGGAGAGATAGCCGAAGAGCGGGTCGTTGAGCGCGTTCCAAAGCCCGAAAAGCAGCCAGCAAAGCGCGCTGGAGGCCGGGCTCATGCCGAGGTGGTTGACGAAGAAATAGGTCAGACCGCCGCCGGTGATGATGTTGTTGAGCGTCGTGATCATGCAGTCCGCGCCGCCGAGCCACATGCAGCTCGAGAGTCTGACGGTCTCGACGGGCGCCGTTCTCTTTTCGTCCATGTCTTTTTCTCCTTAAGGAAAGCGAGATAATCCAAACCGTGGTTTTGCCGGGCAGATTTCCGCTTATCCTTCGTTAAAATACTCGGGAATACACAAAGTGTTCCCTGCGTTTTTGCCTCGGCTGAACGAAAATACGCCTCGGCAAAACTCTTCGGCTCAAACGGATGTGATTTCGGATGATTTTGGATGCGGAGGACGCAGCCCTTACCCGCGTAAGTCAAGGACGACAAGTCCATAAGCGCCTAAAAGTCGCCGTTTGAGCAGGTTCGGATTATCTCGCTTTCCTTATCCGATCGCGGAGAGCAGCACGTACAGCCAGTGCGCCGCGATGCCCGCGCAAAAGCCCCCGAGCGTGTGGCAGCCGATGGCCTTGCCGATCAGCTCCTTGCATCCGAGAGAGTCCATCATCGAGGTGTGGGTGCTCAGGTATCCGCTCCAGCACATGCACATCGCGGTGAAGACCGCGATATCGCAGGGGCCCGCGAGCCCCTGGCGGATGAGAGCGGCCGTCAGGCTCAGCGAGGCGCCCGCCGCGCCGAGCGCCGTGACCGGTACGCCGACAGCCTCGGGAGAAGAGAAACCGAAGAGCGGCTTCAGAATAAAATCGATCTTCCCGGCGAGCATCGGCAGCAGACGGATACCCTCGTAGGCGCTGCCGGTATAGCTCCCGTCGGCGGAGGGGCCGTTGATGAGCATCATCACGACCGTGCAGACCACCAGCACGCCCGGCACGATGCTCACGCCCATTTTCACGCCGTTGTGGCCGCCCTCGAGCAGGGCGTTCATCATCCGGCTGCCGACGCCGCCGCCGCGTACCGGGCGCATCTTCTCGGGAAGCTCCTCCGTCTCGCCCTCGGCGGGCGTGAGAGCTGCCTCGGTCCCGAAGTGCTTTTTCGTGAAGATCAGCATCAGACGCGTGCTGATCACGCTGCCGATCAGCGCGCCGATCAGCCCCACGACCACAGCCAGGCCGAGCGGCCTGCCCATCAGCGGCGAGAGGCTGTACATGTATGAGCAGACGATCAGCCCCATGCCGAAAGCCGTGCCGAGGTTGGTCAGCGCCGGGAACTGATAGGCCTTGAAATAGCGGCGGAAGTTCTGGTCGTCGGCCAGCGCGAGGATGGCCGGGTTGTCCGAAAGAAAGGTCGTGACCACGCCGAGGGAGGCCGCGCCCGGCATGCCGAAGATCGGGCGCATCAGCGGCTGGAGCAGACGGTTGAGAAGCGAGACGAAGCCGAACTCGCTCAGCAGCGCCGAGAGCGCGCCCATGATAACGCAGACCGCCGTGAGATACAGCACCGTGTCGATGAGCAGGCGGTAGGCCGTGTTCATCATGGTGTTGAGCGTGTTGGCCAGACCCATCCTGACCGTGAAAAGCGCGAAAAACGCGATAAAGATCAGCGGGAACAGAAAGGTTTCAAGCCCCAGCTCCTTCTTGAAGCTGCGGCCGTTAACTTCCGTCGTCTTGTCCATGCCTCTTCTCCTCTTTTTGCGTCCTGAACGGCGCCCGTTTGGGGGCGCCGCTCTTGTTCCGTCTCTGCTTTCATTGTATCGGCTCGGCAGAGAAAAGTCAATCTTTACCATCGTAAAAAGCGCCGCCGTTTTCACAGTTGCAAACTGCGGCGCTTTGGCTTACAATTGAAAACCGAGAGACAACAAAGGAGCAAACAAACGCTATGCTTGAAATCAGAAATCTCAGCTTTGCCGTCAGCGAGGAGGATCGCGAAAAAGAGATCATCCACGACCTCTCCCTCACCGTCGAGGACGGACGGTTCGTCGTCATCACCGGCCCCAACGGCAGCGGCAAATCCACGCTCGCGCGCCTGATCATGGGCATTGAAAAGCCTCTCTCCGGGCAGATCCTCTTTGACGGCGAGGATATCACCGCCCTCGATATCCCCTCCCGCGCCAAGCGCGGCATCAGCTTTGCCTTTCAGCAGCCCGTACGCTTCAAGGGCATTCGCGTGCAGGACCTGCTGCGCCTCGCCGCAGGCAAGAATCTTTCGCTCTCGGCTGCTTGCACTTACCTCTCGGAGGTCGGTCTCTGCGCGCGCGACTATATCGACCGCGAGATCAACGCCTCTCTCTCCGGCGGCGAACTAAAGCGCATCGAGATCGCCACGCTGCTCGCGCGGCAGACCCGCCTGAGCGTCTTTGACGAGCCGGAGGCCGGCATCGACCTGTGGAGCTTTCAGAACCTCATCCGCATTTTCGAGAACATGCGCCGCGAGATAAAAGACAGCTCGATCGTCATCATCTCTCATCAGGAGCGCATCCTGCAGATCGCCGACGAGATCGTCGTTCTCGCGGACGGCCGCATTACGAAGCGCGGCCGTCCGGACGAGGTGCTGCCCGGGCTGATCGGTAAGTCCGCGCCCGTGAGCGCTTGCGAGAAGCTGCAGTAAAGGAGGGGAAAGGAACCATGGTCAAGCTCGACGCCATCCAGAAGCGGCTGATCACCGAGATCGCGGATCTGCATTCCATCCCCGCGGGGGCCTACAACTTCCGCGCCAACAGTCAACTCGCCGGCCGCAACACCACCGCCAACATCGACATCGTCTCCAAGGCGGACGGCAGCGGCATCGACGTTCACATCAAGCCCGGCACGAAGAACGAGAGCGTGCATATCCCCGTCGTTCTCTCCGAGAGCGGCATCAGCGAGACGGTCTGCAACGATTTCTTCATCGGCGAGGACGCCGACGTCGTGATCGTGGCCGGCTGCGGCATCCACAACTGCGGCTCTCAGGACAGCGAGCACGACGGAGTGCACCGCTTCTTCGTCGGCCGCGGGGCGAAGGTGAAGTATGTGGAAAAGCATTACGGCTCCGGCGACGGAAACGGAAAGCGCATCCTCAACCCCGTAACCGAATGCTATATGGCCGAGGACAGCGTCATGGAGATGGAGATGGAGCAGATCAAGGGCGTGGACTCCACCGAGCGCACGACCCTCGCCGAGCTCAAGTCCGGCGCAAAGCTCGTCGTCAAGGAACGGCTGATGACTCACGGCAGGCAGAACGCCGTCAGCAGCTATCAGGTCAATCTCAACGGTGCGGGAGCAACGGCGGACGTGGTCTCCCGATCGGTTGCGCGCAATGACTCCTCTCAGACCTTCAACGCCCGCATCACGGGAAACGCCCCCTGCAGCGGCCATACCGAGTGCGATTCGATCATCATGGACCGCGGCCATATCCTGGCCATCCCCTCGCTCGAGGCCAACGATGTGGACGCGATGCTCGTCCACGAGGCCGCCATCGGCAAGATCGCCGGCGACCAGCTCATCAAGCTCATGACCCTCGGTCTGACCGAGGCCGAGGCCGAGGAACAGATCATCAACGGTTTTTTGAGATAACCATGAGATAAGGAGAGAAAACCATGTTCGTAAAGATCACCAAGCTCGTCGGCAAGCCCGTCTGTGTGCTGCTCTACGCCGCTTTCGCGGCGCTTGCGGCGAAGAAGAAGCCCCTCCCGCTGCTTATCCTCTTTGTACTCCACCTCTTTGAGACGCTTACCGTCGGCCGCGAGGTGGCAAAGGCGAAGAGCGTCGGCACACTCGAGTGGATCGCGAACTGCCTGTGCTTTGGCTTTACCTGGTGGCTCCCGCTCCGCGAGGAATAACACAGCAAAACGCCATGTACGGATGTACATGGCGTTTTATTATCCTTTTAAGTCAGAACAAGTGCTTCTCCAGCAGAACGCAGAGCGCTTCCAGGCCTTCCCTGTCCTCCTCGGAAAAGCGTGCCTCGACGGGGCTGTCGATATCGAGCACGCCGACTATCTTTCCCTGCGCGTGCAGCGGCACCACGATCTCCGAGCGCGAGGCACAGTCGCAGGCGATATGGCCCGGGAAGGCGTGCACGTCCGGCACGAGCTGCGTTGCGTCCTTCTTCGCCGCCGTTCCGCAGACGCCGCGGCCCCAGGGGATCTCAATGCAGGCGGGGCGGCCCTGGAAGGGCCCCAGGATAAGCTTGTCCCCTTCGGCGAGATAGAAGCCCGCCCAGTTGAGTTCATCGAGCGACGTATAGATCAGAGCCGAGATATTGGCGAGATTGGCGATCGGATGCGGTACGCCCGCGATCAGGCCCTCGGCCTGCGCGAGCAGCACGGCATAGTCGGTTTTTTTCATGCTCGAGCGCCCCCTTCTGCGCCGATCATACCCCATCCCTTTGTGCTTGTCAAATCCTGCCTGTTGTACTATACTGAATTCGAGTCAGGGAACGAGGAGGATCGGTTATGGACGACAGGAAAAAAACGGGGGAACCGGCGAGGCGGACGAAAACCGACTCTCCCATTCTTTTGCAGTCTGGATGTGTCTCGGCCTTGCGGTCGGCACGGCCATCGGAACGGCAGCCCATAACATTGGCCTGTGGATGCCCCTCGGCCTTTGCTTCGGGGTTCTGTTCGGTTCTCTGTTCGGAAGGCCAAAGCCCTCCCCTGCGGGGAAGGACGCGCTCCCGGACGAGGGCTCCGCGGGCGAGACGGCCGACAGCGGAGAGGAAGCCTCTTCCGCCGCCGAAGGCTCCGGAGACATCGGGGAGGCCCCCGGAGACGTCGAATAAAATCGTGCGGATGGGAAACCGCTTTTTTCAGCTTTTAAGGAGGAATGCGTATGGATACCGCCGTCTTTGTTAAAGTCAAGGAAAGCATCACAGAAAACTGCCGCCGTATCATCGTCGGCAAGGACGAGGTCATCGAGCAGCTTGCTGTCTGCCTGATCGCCTCGGGCCATATCCTGCTCGAGGACGTGCCGGGCACGGGCAAGACCATGCTGCTGCGCGCCTTCGCCCGCAGCATCGGGGGCGAGTTCAAGCGCATCCAGTTCACGCCCGACCTGCTGCCCTCGGATCTGACGGGCATCAATTACTTCAATCAGAAGACCGGCGAGTTCGAGTTCCGGCCCGGCCCGCTCTTCGCGCAGATCATTCTCGCCGACGAGATCAACCGCGCCACGCCGCGCAGCCAGTCCGCCCTGCTGGAGGTCATGGAGGAAAAGCAGATCTCCGTGGACGGCACCAGCTACCCGATGAAAGAGCCGTACATGGTCATGGCGACACAGAACCCCATCGAATCCTACGGCACCTTCCCGCTGCCGGAGGCGCAGATGGACCGCTTTTTCATGCGTCTGAAGCTCGGTTACATGACCCGTGAGCAGGAGATCTCCGTGCTTCGCCGTCCCGACGCCAAGCTGCTGCTGGAGGAGCTCTCCCCCGTCGTTGAAACCGAGGAGATCGAGGAGCTGCGCCGCAGCTACGGAGAGGTCCGCGTCAGCGAGGACGTTGCGGATTATATCATGAACATCGTTGAACGCACGCGCTCGAACGAGGCGATCGTCAACGGCGTCTCCGCGCGCGGCACGCTCGCGCTCTATCGCGCAAGCCAGATCTACGCCGCCATGCAGGGCCGCGATTACGTCATCCCCGAGGATGTCAGGAAGGAAGCCTATTGCGTTCTTCCGCACCGCATCATGCTCGTCAGCAGCAGCCACCACGACAGCGTTCGGTTCATCGCAAATCTGATCGAAGAGATAGAAGTGCCGCTCGAAAAGCTATGATCACTACCATCATCTTTCTGATCGTTGTGATCCTCCTGGTGATCGAGGGCGTCAGTCTCTGGGGCAACAACCTGCCTCTGGAGGTCGAGTTTGACCCGGACACGACGCTCGTCGAGCCGGGAGAGATCGCGACGCTGCACTACAGCGTCCACAACCCGAACCGTCTGCCGCTGCTGTTCGTCGGATTATGTCTGCATCTTGCCCCGGAGGTGACTGTCCGCGGAGATCAGGAGTTTTCCCGGCTGCACGTCAGCAGCGACTATTCCGGCGTGCGCGTGGATCACCACTTTTATCTGCCGGCTCACAGCACCTTCCGCGCGAAGCTGCGCTTCTCGCTGAGCAGGCGCGGTCTGCAGCAGCTCGGCCGCTATTCCGTCGAGACGGGGGATTTCCTCGGTCTGTATCCGATCATCCGCCCGGACGTCATCGGCAAAAAGGTGATCTGCACCTCCGAGAAATGTGCCGCGGACGAGCCCCGGCTGACCGGAGGCGAGCTGGGCGAGGTGTCCGTGCGGCGCTTCATCATGGACGATCCGACCATGCTGCTGGGCTATCGCGACTATACCGGCCGCGAGCCGATGAAGCAGATCTCCTGGAAGCAGACCGCGAAGGTCGGCAGGCCGATGGTGCGCCAGAACGACTTTACGACCGACCGCGTCGCCGTCGTGATGGTAAACATGGACAGCTCGCAGCGTTCGGCGCTGGAGAACTGTCTCAAGCTTACGCGCACGGTCTGCGAACAGCTGGAGGAGGCGAAGGTCCCCTACTCGCTGATGTCCAACGGCGATCTGCTGTCGGTCCCCGAGGGGATCGGCAGAGGGCATCTGTTCTTTATCCTGCGCAGGCTGGGTCTGTCGAGACTCGCCGGCTTCACGAGCTTTGAAAGCCTCGTCGAACGCTGTGTGCGCCGCCGGCGCAGCAACTGCAGCTATATCATCATCACGCCCCTTCTCGGGACCGACGGCAAGGCCCTGGTCGACTATCTCGCCCGCCATGTGGACAGCCGTCCCATTGTGATGACTCCCGGCGCCGAAGGCTGAGCGCCGCGCGGAAAACAACTCTCGCCGATCGCCGTCCGCGTTCGCGCGGGCACGGAAAGGAGGAAAGACCTTGCTCAAATCGATGAGCGTATCCCGGCACTACACCCCCCTGCGCGTCTGCGCGGATATCTGCTTTTATTTCTACGCGGTCTCCCTCTTCTCCTTTTCGGTGAAATACTTCACGTATAACGAAGGAGACGTCCTGGGCGTCGTATCCAACCTCATCGCGCCGTGGTCGGCGCAGCTGGCGGTGCTTGTCGCGGCTTGCTTTGTCCTCGGCTTTCTCATCATCCGCATCGACAATACCCCTCTGCGCTTTCTTCTCTCTCTGCTGCCGGGCCTGAGCTTTCTGATGAGTCCCTTCCAGCCGATCCTGCTGATCCATGCCGCCGCGTGGATCTACTATGTCGTCGTCATGACGATCGGAAACTTCGAGGTCCACCTCGACGTGTACCGGCGGCGGGCCGGCATCATGCTCTTCGCCGCGCTGATGCTCACGCTCTGCCTGATCATCTTCCACTTCGGCACCATCGACTGGTATTATTCCCGCCTCTTCGGCGGTGAGCTGTACGGCCTGCTTTTCTTCGTTCTCTGCGTGCTCTCGCTGCGCGGCATGCGGACGGAGTCGGGCGCGCCGAAGCGGATGCGGGCGCTGGATGCGGCCTATGTCGTCGCCCTGCCGGCGCTTCTCCTCTCTGCCTTTTTCCTGCTGCGCGGGATGATCCCCGTGATCACCTATCTGTTCAAACTGCTGACGCGTTTTCTGCTCTGGCTGTATCATGTGTTCTTCCCGACCAAGAACGTGCCGGCGCCTCTCCCGTCGGAGGACGACGGCAATCTCGATCTGCTGAACGAAGACGATACGCTTCTCCTTCCCGTCGGGGAGGATCTGAGTCCGGACTCCTCGATGATGGAAGGCAAGACCCCCCATTATCAGATCAGCGACGAGACGGCCTTCTGGCTGATGATCGCCTTTCTGGCCATCGTGCTGATCTTTATCGCGGTCAATCTGATCCGCAGAAGGCAGAAGCGCCCCGCGAAGCCCAGGGTCGTACACGAAAAAGTCGAGAAGCCGGTATTCGAAGGGCTGCTGCGCCGCAGCTATCGCGACGCGGACGACCCCGCCAATGTCAGACAGATCCGAAAGATCTACCGGGCCTATCTGAAATATATCCGGTCACGCCGCATCCCGCTCTCCTCCTCCGACACCTCGGAGGATGTGCTTGAGCATTCGACGGTGATCGTCGACGTGCCGGAAAACGAAAGGCTGCGCGAGCTGTATATCGCCGCGCGCTACGGCGACGGGAACGCCGTCACGGCCGCGCAGACGGGAGAAGCCAAGCGCTGTCTCGACGCGATCCAGTCCGGAAAATAAAACAAATGCAGCGTCCGCGGCCCGGGAAAAACTTTCCCGG
>JAFSJZ010000081.1 GCA_017449185.1 Oscillospiraceae bacterium | reverse complement strand
TCACGCTTTGGCACGGCGAGACGCTCGACGAGAACGGAAACTTTACGCAAAAAAACTTTGATCCGGGCGACCGCAACAAAAACGGCATCCCGCAGAAGATCGAATACATCTGTAAAGACGGGGAGAACGTTTACAAGCCCCGCTTTGCGATCTTCGGCTTCCGCTATGCGAAGATCGAAACGGACGCCGCTCTCGCGGACGCACAGTTCACGGCCGTCGCCGTCTACTCCCAAATGGCGCAGACCGGCTTTTTCGCGTGCGGAAATGCCGACGTAAACCGGCTCTTCCTCAACAGCCTGTTGAGCATGCGCTCGAATTTCTGCGACATCCCCACCGACTGCCCCACGCGCGAGCGCGCGGGCTGGACCGGCGACGCGGGCGCCTTTGCCCCGACGGCGGTGATTCTCGCGGACTGCGCGCCCGTGCTGCGCAAGTGGCTGGGCGAGTGCAGGCTGGCCCAGAAGGAGGACGGGCTGGTGCAGAACATTGCCCCCGTGAACAACAGCGGCAGTATGATCTCCAACATGCTGCAGGGCTCCGCCGGCTGGGGCGACGCCTGCGTGCTGGTGCCCTGGGCCCTGTACGAGGCGTATGGCGACAAGAGCATCCTGGAAGAAAACTACGACATGATGAGCCGGTGGCTGGCCTTCACGGAAAAACGGGCGGGCAAGACCCGGCCCCAGAACCTGCTCAACCCCTGGCATAAATACCTGGTGGATGAGGGCTTCCATTTCGGCGAGTGGTGCCAGCCCGATGTGGACAACGGCGCCGCCATGAAGAAGACCATGATGTTCGGCGCGCCGGAGGTGGCCACGGCCTATTATTTCCGCTCGGCCTCGCTGCTCTCTCGCATTGCCGGGATCCTGGGCAGGAGCGGCGACGCAGAGCGCTTTGCCGCGATCGCGGATAACGCGAAGAAGGCCTATCGTTACAGCTGCACCAAAAAGGGCAGGATCGTCTCCGACCGCCAGTGCGAATATGTCCGGCCCATCGCCTTCGGCCTTCTGGACGGCGAGGAGGTACAGGCCGCTGCCGACGCGCTGAGCGAGCGCGTGGCGAAAAACGGCTATCATCTGAACACCGGCTTTCTCTCCACGCCGGATCTCTGCCGCGTGCTGGCCGACAACGGCCACACGGACACGGCCTACCGTCTGCTGCTGCAGACCGGGTGTCCCGGCTGGCTGTATGCCGTCAAAAAGGGCGCGACCACGATCTGGGAGACCTGGGACGGCGTGCGCGCCGACGGCACGGTGCACGATTCGCTCAACCACTATTCCTACGGCGCGATCTCCGGCTGGCTTTTTGACGGCGTGTGCGGCATCCGGCTCGCCGCCGGCAAGCTGACGCTCTGCCCCCGCCCGGATCCGAGCCTCGGCTATGCAAAGGCCCGATGGGATTCCCCGGTCGGCACGATCCGCAGTGCGTGGGAATACCGCGAAGGAAAGCTGGTCTTTGATTTTTCCGTCCCCGTCCCGGCGACGATCGAGCTGCCGGACGGCAGACACTGCGAGGTAAACGAAGGAGAGTATCACTATGAAATACTTCTGTAATCCCCTGAACGTCAATTACCGCTATCAGTTCAACGCCGACCCCCGCCTGCACGGCAGACTGCAGATCTGCCGCGAGGCGGCCGACCCGTCCATGATCCTCTTCAAGGGACGGTATTACATCTTCGCGTCGATGACGCTGGGCGTGTGGGTCTCGGACGATCTGGCAAACTGGGAAAACCACCGTCTGCCGGACTGCCTGCCGCTCTATGACTATGCTCCGGACGTGCGCGTGCTGGGCGACTGGGTCTATTTCTGCGCCTCCAACCGGGAGCACAACTGTGACCGCTGGCGCACGCGGGATATTCTGAACGGACCGTATGAAAAAATTGAGGGCAATTTCCCGTTCTGGGACCCCAATCTGTTCCTTGATGACGACGGGCGCGTCTATTTCTACTGGGGCTGTTCCAACATCACGCCGATCTACGGCGTGGAGCTGGATCCGGAGACGATGCTGCCGAAAACCGAGCCGAAGGCGCTCGTCGAGGGGCATCCCTTTGAGATCGGCTATGAGCGCTTCGGCGAGAACAACAGCCTTCTTCCGGCCTCCGAGGAGGAGATCGACGCCAAATACAGGGCCTTTCACGAGGCGCAGGGCATCCCCGAGAGCATGATCCCCGAGGAGGTCAAGCCCCTGATCCGCGGCATGTTCTCAAACAGGCCCTACATCGAGGGCGCGTGGATGGACAAGCACAACGGGAAATA
>JAFSJZ010000080.1 GCA_017449185.1 Oscillospiraceae bacterium | reverse complement strand
TCTACGGCCTGCTCAAGCCCACCTCCGGCGACATCCTGGTAAACGGCAAAAAAATCGAGATGAACAACCCGCGCGTCGCGATCGCGGCCGGCATCGGCATGGTGCACCAGCACTTCATGCTCGTTCAGCCCTTCACGGTCACGGAAAACATCGTCCTCGGCACCGAGCCGACCAAGGGCGTCTCGCTCGACATGGCCACGGCGCGCAAGAACGTTGTGGAGATCTCCGAGCGCTACGGCCTGGCCATCGACCCGGACGCAAAGATCGAGGATATCTCCGTCGGCATGCAGCAGCGCGTTGAGATCCTCAAGGCGCTCTACCGCGGCGCGGACATCCTGATCCTCGACGAGCCGACCTCCTCGCTGACGCCGCAGGAGATCGTCGAGCTCATCGCCATCATGCACAACCTCGTCAAGGACGGCAAGAGCATCATTATCATCACCCACAAGCTCAAGGAGATCAAAGAGTCCGCCGACTTCTGCACGATCATCCGCCTGGGCAAGTACATCGGCACGGTCGACGTCGAGACTGTGACGGAGAGCGACCTGGCCAGCATGATGGTCGGCCGCAACGTCACCTTCAAGGTCGACAAGCCCGAGCAGGAGCCGGGCGAGGTCGTCCTCGACGTGCAGGATCTCCACTGCCTCGACTACCGCGGCATCGAGATCGTCCGCGGCCTCGATCTGCAGGTGCGCCGCGGCGAGATCGTGGGCATCGCGGGCATCGACGGCAACGGCCAGACTGAGCTTGTCGAGGTCATTACCGGCCTGCGGAAAGGCACCTCCGGCAAGGTGCTCGTCAACGGGGTGGACGTGTTCAACAAATCCCCGAACTTCGGCTTCAAAAACGGCGTGTCCTCCATCCCGGCCGACCGGCAGAAGCACGGCCTGGTGCTGGACTTCTCGATCGAGGACAATCTGATCCTGCAGAACTACGGCAAGGAGCCCTACTCGCAGAAGAACATCCTCCAGCGCGATCCGATCTTCGCGCACGCGACGCAGTCGATCGAAAAATACGACATCCGCCCCGGCAACAGCGAAAAGCGGCCGGCCGGCACGCTCTCCGGCGGCAACCAGCAGAAGGTCATCATCGCCCGCGAGGTGCAGAACGACAAGGATCTGCTCATCGCCGTCAACCCGACGCGCGGCCTCGACGTCGGCGCGATCGAGTACGTGCACAAGTACATCGTCGACCAGCGCAACAAGGGCAAGGCCGTGCTGCTCGTCAGCTTTGAGCTGGACGAGATCATGAGCCTGTCGGATATCATCGACGTCATCTTCGACGGCAAGATCGTCGCCTCGATCCCGGGCAAGGACGCCAACGAGAACGAGCTCGGCCTGATGATGGCGGGAGGAGGGAAAAAGGAATGAACAAGAAAAAGAGCTTCCTGGAATTCATCTCGGAAAAACGCTTCATCCACATCCTGATCTCCATCCTGCTCGGCTTCCTGGTGGGCGCGATCTTCCTGGCGATCATGGGCCTGTCCGTGGGCGCGGCCTACGGGAGATTGATCTCGAGCGTCACCTCGCTCAAGGGCTTCTCCTACGTGATCGTTTACTCGATCCCCTATATCCTTACGGGCCTGTCGGTGGCCTTCTCGTTCAAGACCGGCGTCTTCAACATCGGCTGCGAGGGTCAGTTCGTCGTCGGCTCGATGGCGGCGGCCTGTGTCGGCATCCTCGCGGGCGGCGTGCCCAAGATCCTGCTGATCCCGCTGTGCTTCCTCGCCGCGATGCTCGCCGGCGCGATCTGGGGCATCATCGTCGGTTTCCTCAAGACCAAATGGGGCATCAACGAGGTCCTCTCGATGATCATGTTCAACTGGGTGGCCTTCTACCTGTCCAACTACATCGCGGGCTTCCCCGCCATCCACTCCGACGGCACCGCCGAGGCGACGAAGAACATCTCCGAAAACGCCTCCACGCTGCTGTCGAAGGGCGTCATCGACTCCCTCGGCCTTTGCCCGACGGCCAACTGGGGCATCCTCGTGGCGATCGCCGCAACGGTGCTGGCCTGGTTCATTATTGAAAAGACCACCTTGGGCTACGAGCTCAAGGCCGTCGGCTCAAACAAGTTCGCGGCCGAATACGGCGGCATCAGCGTCAACCGTTCGATCCTCACGGCGCTGGGCATCTCCGGCGCGCTGGCGGGCCTGGGCGGCGCGCTGCAGCTTATGGGCATGGGCAGCCGCATCTCGATCTTCTCCTCGCAGGAGGGCTTCGGCTTCGCCGGCATCGTCGTCGCGCTCATCGGCTGCTCCAATCCCTTCGGCGCTCTGATCGCCGGCATCTTCTACGGCGCGCTGACCTTCGGCGGCAGCAAGCTCAACCTCGTCGGCGCCCCGACGCAGCTGATCAACGTCATCGTCGGTACGGTCGTGTTCTTCATCGCGATCTCGATCATCTTCACGCGCCTGCGCTTCCTTAAGAAGAAGCCCAAACCGAAAGTTCCCGACAAGAAACCTGCGGAGGAAAAAGGAAAGGAGGCGGCTTCAGAATGACGAACTTTGTCAACACCCTGGGCATCATGCTCTACGCGACGCTCATTTACATGACGCCGCTGCTCTACGCCTCGCTCGGCTCCTGCTTCTCCGAAGTCTCCGGCGTCGTCAACATCGGCATCGAGGGCATGATGACCGCCGGCGCCTTCACCGGCACGGTCGTCGCCTACTTCACCGGCAGCCCCTGGATCGGCTTCCTCTGCGGCGGTCTCGCCGGCGCCTTCTTCGGCATGCTGCACGCTCTCGCCACGGTCAGCCTCGGCGCGGACCAGACCATCGCCGGCACGGCCATCAACATGCTCGGTCCCGGCATCGTGATTATGATCGCCAAGGTCATGTTCAACTCCACGGACACGATCCCGCTGGACGCGAGCATGAAGATCCCGCGCCTGTTCCGCGGTGTGTTCGACACCTCCACGGTCTTCGGCCGCTTCATGGACAACGTCTTCGCCAACTACGCGGCGACCTACCTCGTCTTCATCGCGGCGCTCGTCGTGTGGTTCGTGTTCTACAAGACCCGCTTCGGCCTCCGTCTGCGCGCCTGCGGCGAGCATCCCCAGGCCTGCGAGACGCTGGGCATCGACGTGCTGAAGATGCGTTTCGCCTGCGTGTGCATTTCCGGCTTCCTCTCCGGTCTCGGCGGCGCCTTCGTCACGATGGCGATCTCCAACCAGTTCCGCCCGATCTCCATCGTGGGCCAGGGCTTCATCGCCATCGCGGCGGTCATCTTCGGCAAATTCCGTCCGCACGGCGCGCTGCTGGGCTGCCTGCTCTTCGGCTTCTGCTCGGGCCTCAAGGTCGTGCTCGGCGGCTCGTCCGGCATCGACATGCAGCTCATCTCCATGATCCCCTACGTGGTCACGGTCATCGTGCTCATCCTCTTCGTGGGCAAGTCCCGCGTGCCGAGCGCCAACGGCCGTCCCTTCATCCGCGCCAAGTAAGCGGCGCAGAAAAGAAAAAACAAAGGATATGGAGGCATCTCCATATCCTTTGTTCCTGAATTAAGGAGAATACGATGAATCCCTATCTTGACATATCCCCCGAAGTCCAAGCCGCGCTGGAGGGCGGACAGCCCGTCGTCGCGCTCGAGAGCACGATCATCTCCCACGGCATGCCCTATCCGAAGAACGTCGAGACCGCGCTGCGGGTCGAGCAGACGATCCGCGACAACGGCGCCGTCCCCGCCACGATCGCCGTGATCGGCGGCCGTCTCAAGGCGGGCCTGAGCCGCGAGGAGATCGAATATCTCGGCAAAGCGGGGCGCGCCGTCGCCAAGGCCAGCCGCCGCGACCTGCCCGCGCTCGTCGCCCGCGGCGCGGACGGGGCCACCACCGTCACGACCACGATGATCATCGCCCACATGGCGGGGATCTCGATCTTCGCCACCGGCGGTATCGGCGGCGTGCACCGCGGCGCCGAGACCACGATGGACATCTCCGCCGACCTTGAGGAGCTTGCGCAGACCCCGGTCATGGTCGTCTGCGCGGGCGCGAAATCCATCCTCGACCTGGGGCTGACGCTCGAGTATCTCGAGACCAAGGGCGTGCCCGTGATCGGCTACGGAACGGACGAGCTGCCCGCCTTCTACACCCGGAAGAGCGGCTTCGGCGTCGACTACCGCGCCGACTCCCCGGAGGAGCTCGCCGCCATGTTCCGCGCCCAGCGGGATTTGGGCTACCGCGGCGGCATGCTCGTCACGAACCCGATCCCGGAGGAGTACGCGATGCCGAAAGAGGTCATCGACGCGGCAATCGAACAGGCGCTCGCGGAGTGCGAGGCGCAGGGCGTCCACGGCAAGGAGACCACGCCCTTCCTGCTCGCGCGCGTCGTCGAGCTCACCGGCGGCGAGAGTCTCGAGAGCAACATCCGCCTCGTCCTCAACAACGCCGCCCTCGCGGCGAAAACCGCCTGCGTCCTGTCAAAATAACACAGCATCACCTGTTCAGGGGCGGCCCTCGCGGCCGCCCGCTTTTTTGCCTCATAACGGGCTGCTGGGTGTCCATTTTCTCTTTGCTCGTGCAAAGAGAAAATGGAGACTGACCAGCTACTTAATGATCGGCTGCAGCTGTTTCCCTTCCAGCGCGGCCTCCACCGCCGCGCCGAGCAGCGAAAAATCCGCCTGCATCGAGCAGGGCTTCCGAACGGGATCGTCCTGCCCGAAGGGCACGAAATACACGTTTTTGCGGTTGAGCAGCCGCGCGATGCTCTCGGCCGAGCCGGAGAGCGCGTCGTTCGTCGAAAAGGCGATCACGAGCGGCCGTCCGTTGCGCAGATGCGCCTTCGCGGCCATCGTCACGGCGCTGTCGGTGATGCCGTGGGCGAGCTTCGAGAGCGTGTTGCCCGTGCACGGCGCGATCAGCAGCGCGTCGAGCCCCTGCGTCGGGCCGAGGGGCTCGGCTTTCGCGATCGTCGTGACGACCTGTTTCCCCCCGCAGAGCGCCGAGAGCGCGCGGATATGATCGGCCGCCCTGCCGAAACGCGTGTCGGTCTCGGCGGCCGTGTCGCTCATGATCGGGAAGAGCTCATAGTCCTCCGCGAGCGCCGGCACGGCGGCAAAGAGCTTCTGATACGTGCAGTAGGAGCCGCAGAGCGCCAGCCCCAGCTTTCTTTTTCCGTCCATCATGATTCCTCCCCTTCCTGCATCGAGGCATAGATCGCCTCGCGCATCAGCTCCGCCGCGCGCAGCGGCGCGACCTTTCCCGGCAGGCCCGGCGCGGCGATCACATGCAGACCGAGATTTTCCGCCAGCGTCCTGTCAAATCCGCCCGGCGCGGAGGCAAGCTCGACGAGCAGCGCGTCCTCCGCCGCGGCGCACAGCGCGCCGTCGTCCAGCACGCGCGCCGGCACGGTGTTCACGATGAAATCGAAGCCGCCGATGCGGCTCTCCAGCTCGTCGAACGGAAAACTCTCCGCCCCGACGGCGGCGGCCATGACGCGCGCCTCCGCTCTCCGCGCCGCGACGCCGACCCGGGCTCCTAAGCCCAGCAGCCGCAGCGTGAGCAGCTTCGCGATCCGCCCCCAGCCGCAGACGAGCACGCGGCTGCGCCAGAGGGTCTTTTCGCTATGGTCCATCATCACGCCGAGCGCGCCCTCGGCGGTGACGGCGGCGTTTCCGGCTGCAAAATCCGCCCGCCGCGTCAGATCCTCGACGCTCAGGCCCTGGCGCAGCGCCGCCAGGCACAGAGCGTCCCCCAGACGTCCGCCGCAGAGGCGCTGCCCCTGCCAGAGCGCGGAAACAAACTCCTCACCGCGCAGCTTTTCCGCCGAGAGCGGAGCGAAGAGAAAGCCGCCCGCCTCCGCGGGCGTGGGCAGCACGACGCAGTCCGCGCCGTAGACGCAGCCCTGCAGACAGCCCGCCCTGGGGATCTCGGCGGGCATCTCGGCCCGCTCGAGCGCATATGTGGTCACCCGGTGGCCGTCCTTCCACAGCAGCACGGCCAGACAGGCCATCCGCCTGTCTCCTCCGACGATCGCAAATCTCAAGCGCATCACCTCTTCGCCTCTATCCTATTCCGACGGGACGCGGGCGGTGTTTACTTTTCCCCCGCCGTATGGTAAAATCCGAAGCGAACAAGAAAAAAGGGGCGATGGAACATGAGCAGAGCAGACGAGATATTTATTCAAAACTGCCGGGACATCCTGGAAAACGGCATCTGGGACACCGACCGCGAGGTGCGTCCCCGCTGGGAGGATGGCAGTCCCGCCCACACGGTGAAGAAATTCGGCGTCATCAACCGCTATGACCTGAGCGAGGAATTCCCGATCCTGACGCTGAGGCGCACCTACTGGAAGAGCGCGATCGACGAGCTGCTGTGGATCTGGCAGCAGAAGAGCAACAACGTCCGCGATCTGCGCGCCCGCGTATGGGACGCCTGGGCGGATGAAAACGGCTCGATCGGCAAGGCCTACGGCTATCAGCTGGGCGTGAAGCACCACTACCCGGAGGGCGACATGGACCAGGTGGACAAGGTGCTGTGGGATCTGAAGAACAACCCCGCCTCACGCCGCATCATGACCAACATCTACACCTTTGCGGACCTGAGCGAGATGGCGCTCTATCCCTGCGCCTATTCCATGACCTTCAACGTCAGCGGCAAGCGCCTCAACGCGATCCTCAACCAGCGCTCGCAGGACATGCTCGCGGCCAACAACTGGAACGTCGTGCAGTACGCGGTCCTGACGATGATGTTCGCGCAGGTCTCCGGCTTCGAGCCGGGCGAGTTCATCCACGTGATCGCCGACGCGCACATCTACGACCGGCACGTCCCCGTCATCGAGGAACTGATCACGAAGGAGCCGAAGCCGGCCCCGAAGTTTATCATCGATCCGGAGGTGAAGGACTTCTACGCCTTCACGCGCGATTCCTTCCGGGTCGAGGGCTACGAATACAGCGAATTCACCGGCAAGATCCCGGTGGCGGTGTGAGGTGAAGACCATGGACGCGATCGTCGCCGTCTATTCCGACTGGGGCATCGGCGCGCGCGGGACGCAGCCCGTCGTGCTGCACGCCGACCGGGCGCACTTCCGCGAGAAAACGCGCGGCGCGGCCGTGATCGTCGGGCGCAGAACGATGGAGGATTTTCCCGGCGGCCGCCCGCTCAAAGGACGGAACAACATCGTCGTCACGCGGCAGGAGATCGCGATCGAGGGCGCGGAGGTCGCGCACTCGACCGAAGAGGCCGTGGAGCTCGCGGCGAAGTACGAAAAATGCTTCGTCATCGGCGGCGCCAGCGTGTTCCGCCAGTTCTTCCCGTACCTCGACCGCGTGGAGATCACGAAGATCGACCTCGCTCCGCCCTCGGACAGTTTCTTTCCCGACCTCGACGCCGACCCCGACTGGATCTGCGCGGAGGAAGGTGAATGGCAGGAGGAGAACGGGATCCGCTACTGCTTCTGCACCTATGAGAGAAAAAAGGAAGCGTGAGAAATCACGCTTCCTTTTTTGCAGCAAAGGGTCAGCTTACCAGCTCCGTGCCGGGATAGTAGTGTGCCAGGATCTCCCGATAGTCCGCGCCCAAACGCGCCATTTTATCCGCACCGTACTGACTCATCCCGACGCCGTGGCCGAAGCCCGTGACGGTAAAGGTGAATTCTCCGTCGCCGTACGCCAGAGTAAAGGCCGTGGAGCGAAGGGAGAAAAGGCTTCGGAGCTCCTTTCCCCCGATCTCACAGCCGCCGAGAACGACGGACGCCACCCGCCCGCTGCCGTCGCGGCGCAGCTCGCCTATCCATCCCTCCTCCGCTCCGGAGAAATCCGCCTCCGGATGTGCGGAGAGTACCGTATCGCGGAAATCGATGGGGCTGCACACGACGGTGCTGATGTAGTGGGGAACGTCCTCGGCCGTTTCGGGGCTTTCGACGCTTACGAGATACGGCACCGCGCTCCACACGTCGGCGCTGTTCTCGGTGTACGAGGCGGAGGACGAGTGAAAAGCGGCAAAGACCGCCTGCCCTCCGGCGGCAAGATATTCCCCCTGCGTCGCGTCGACCGCGGAGCGTATTTGTTCGAGATTGACTTCATATTGTTCTCCCCACTTGTTTTTAAGCTGTTCCTCGCTCTGCCAGGCCTGACAGCAGCCGTAATCGGTGCAGATCTGCGCCTCGCCGTGCTTGGCATACGAGGCGCAGTACATCGCGTAGCTCCGCGCGGCCACGGCCTGGGCTTTGAGCGCTTCGGCGTGAAAAGACGCGGGCATCTCCGCGGCGACGACGCCGGTGAGATAATCCTGCATGTCCATCGTCCGCGTCCTGCCGTCCGGCATCAGCACGGCGATGAGCTCCGGCGCGGGCGGGGCGGGCGACTCCGGCGGCGGAGAGAGGGGAGACGCCTCGTCCACCGCCGCGGACGGCGTCGGATTTGTCTCCCGCTCTCCCGGTGACGCGGCCTGCGTGCCGCGGCTGCCCCCGTTGGCCAGAAAGGGCAGTCCCACGGCGACAAGCAGCGCGATATAGGCATACAGGATCGTTCGCTTCATATCCGTCTCTCCTTACCCGCATTCCGGGAGGCCTGTCCGGGCCGCCGGGGGGCTACTTGACTTCTGCAGGCAAATGGGGGTACAATACCTCCGTTACTATTCTATTAAAGCAGGTTGGGGATTATGCAAAAAGATGCTCTGGAAAAGACCTGTTATATCGGCGGCGGCGGTGCCTTCGGCGTGTTTCTGCGCTGGCTGCAGCTGCAGATCGCCTTCAACGACGACGGACTGCCGGATCCGAGCGTGTTCAACGTCCTCGTGCCGCTGTCCATCCTGATCGCGGCCGCCCTCTTTTTCACCTTCGTCCGTCGCTGGCGCGAGAAAAACTATGTTTTGCCCGCGGCCTTCAACCGCGCGCTGCACAACGACGGCCTTGGCTACATGGCGCTGCGCTGGATCCTCGGTGCGCTGATGTGCCTCGGTGCGGCGGCGCTCTTTGCCTCCAGCGAGGCGGACAAGAACGTCGGCTTTTACCGGATCCTCGCCGTGCTCGGCGTACTGAGCGGCGTCTCTTTCCCGCTGGTCCTGCGCGAGGCCAACGAGGAAGAGCCGCGCATCAAGCTCGTCTGCGCGCTGAGCGCCGCGCCGATGCTGCTCTTTGCCTTCTGGCTGATCACCTGCTACAAGGCCAACTCCATCTACGGCGTGGTGTGGGCCTACGGCATCGAGGTCATCGCCTGCTGCTTCCTGCTGCTGGCCTTCTTCCGCGTGGCGGGCTTCGCCTATGACACGGCGGATCCCTGGAGCAGCCTGTTCTTCTGCATGTTCGCGGCCTTTCTTGCGATCGTCTGCCTGGCGGACGAGCGCTATATGGGCATGCAGCTGATGCTGCTCGCCGCGGCGGGGATGCTGATCCTTTACAACTGGATCATGATCAGCAATCTCAAGCGCCGGAAGGTCGAACCCGTCGCGGCGGATGAGGGCGGCTTTGAACACCTCTACACGCCCGGGCCGAGAGAGTAATTATCCGCCAAACATCCGGGAGAGCGAAAGCGATCCCGCACCGGCAAAAAGAAAGCAGACACGGTCG
>JAFSJZ010000079.1 GCA_017449185.1 Oscillospiraceae bacterium | reverse complement strand
GACTTTCTCGCAGGGGCGGCAGCCGCCGCTCCTGATTGCGTAGTCCGACCGGATGCGCTATTATCCCCCGCAGGGAAACCGGGGTGGTGACTGCCGCCCCTGCGGGAAAGCCATTCATTGACTATCATTTCCCATTTTAGTACAACAACAGGGAGAATCAAAGCAGGGGAGAAGTCCCCTCCTTTGCCGTTTCAATTAGGGTGGGTCAAGGGAGGGGAAGAATTCGCAATCTTCCCCTCCCTTGTGTCCTTCTCTTTGTCACTTTCTCTTGTGCACGCAAGAGAAATTGAATCGTCTCCCCCGCTCCAGCGGCAAGCTTTCTCTTGCGGGGAATACCGATATGGTTTATACTATATAAGGTTATGCTCATTCTTTTCCGCAAAGGAGTATCGCTATGCTCAAAAGTCTTTGCAGCGGCTGGGAATTCACCGAAAAATGGACGGAGGCCTTCGCCGCTTTTGAGGGCTCCGCGCAGGAGGTGCGCCTGCCTCACAGCCCGCGCGCGCTGCCGCAGAACTACGCGACGCCGGCAGATTACGAGATGATCTGCGGCTACCGCAGAATGCTTGACATTCCGGCAGACATGGCCGGCAAGCGTCTGTTCCTGCAGTTCGACGGCGCGGCGCATATCGCCGAGGTCTATATCAACGGCAGCCTCGCCGGTACTCACCGCTGCGGCTACACGGCCTTCCGCGTCGAGATCACCGATCTCGTCCGCCCGGGTGAGGACAATTCCGTGTCCGTGAAGCTCGACTGCACCGAGAATCCCGAGATCCCGCCCTTTGGCTTCGTGATCGATTATCTGACCTACGGCGGACTCTACCGTGAGGTCTGGCTGGACGTGCGCGAGAAAAGCTATGTCAAGGACGTTTTCGTGATCGCCGGGATGGACCGCAGAGCGACCGTCAGATTTGCGATCGACGGCGACTATGACAAGGCCGCCGTGAAGATCCTCGACGGCGACAAGGTCCTCGCCTCCGCCGAGGGCCGGGACGAGGTCGCGCTCAGCGTGCCCGCCGCGCGGCTCTGGGATCCCGACTGCCCGCAGCTCTACACCTGCGAGGTCAGCCTCCCGAACGGCGACTCTCAGACCGTCTCCTTCGGTTTCCGCACGGTGGAATTTCGCGCCGACGAACTGCTCGTCAACGGCCGGCCCTTCTTCCTGCGCGGGCTCAACCGCCACCAGTGCTGGCCCTACATCGGCTACGCCGCGCCCGAGAGCCTGCAGCGCGAGGACGCGCGCATCCTCTCGGAGGAGCTGCAGCTCACGGCAGTGCGCACCTCCCACTATCCGCAGAGCCAGTATTTCCTTGACGAGTGCGACCGCCGCGGGCTGCTGGTCTTCACCGAGATCCCCGGCTGGCAGCACATCGGCGGCACGAAATGGGTCGACCAGGCCGTGGAAAACGTGCGCGAGATGGTCGTGCAGTACCGCAACCACCCCTCGATCGTGCTCTGGGGCGTGCGGATCAACGAGAGCCAGGACAACGACGATTTCTACCGCCGCACCAACGCCCTCGCCCACGAGCTCGACCCCAGCCGCCCGACCTCCGGCGTGCGCTATCTCGAAAAGAGCAGCCTGCTTGAGGACGTCTACGCCTACAACGATTTCTCGCACAAGGGCAACAATCCCGGCTGCCGGGAGAAGGACAAGGTCACGCCCGACATGGGCAAGGCGCTGCTCATCTCCGAGCACAACGGCCACATGTTCCCAACCAAGAGCTTTGACACCTGGCAGCGCCGTCAGGAGCAGGCCCTGCGCCACGCGCGCGTGCTCAACGCCGCGATGGCGGACGCCCGTCACGTCGGCTGCTTCGGCTGGTGCTTCTTCGACTACCCCACGCACAAGGACTTCGGCTCCGGCAACCGCGTGTGCTATCACGGCGTGACGGACGCCTTCCGCAATCCCAAGCTCGCCGCCTCGACTTACGCCTCCCAGGGCGAGAAGCGCTGGGTGCTCGAGTTGGGCTCGTCGATGGACATCGGCGACTACCCCGGCGGCGAGACCGGCGAGATCTACGCCTTCACGAACGCCGAGTGCGTGGAGCTGTATAAAAACGACAATTACGTAGCCACCTTCCGCCCGAAGGGCTGGAAGGGGCTCAAGCACGGCCCGGTGCTGATCGACGACAAGATCGGCGACCTGCTGCGCTCGCAGGAGGGTTTTGAGCCGCTCAAGGCCAAGCTCATGCACGATCTTCTGCTTGCGGCAGAAAAGGGCGGCCTGGCCAACCTCTCCGCCAAGGACAAGCTGAAGATGGGCGCGGTCATGCTGCGCTACGGTCTGACGATGGAAGACGGCGTGGCGCTCTACGGCAAGTACGTGGGCAACTGGGGCGGCGAGGCCACGCGCTGGCGCTTCGACGCGAAAGCCGGCGGCAAGGTCGTCGCCTCGGTGACGCGCGCCCCCGGCGCGAAGCTGCGTCTGGAGCTCACGGTCAGCAGCACGCAGCTCACCGAGGGCGACCGCTATGACATGGCCGCCGTGCGCGTGCGCATCGTGGACGAATACGGCAACACGGCACCCTACGCGCAGCTGCCGCTGCACTTCTCCGTCGCGGGCGCGGCCGAGCTTGTCGGTCCCGCCGACGCGACGGCCGAGGGCGGCATGTCCGGCTGCTATCTGCGCACGATCGCTCGCGCGGGCAAGGCCGTGCTGCATGTCTCCGCGCCGCAGCTTGCGGATGCGGAGGTCGAATTCACCGTGGAAAAGGAGTAAACGATGACTCAGCTGCACTATACCGTCGAGCTGGAGAACGGCGAGCGTCTGACCGGTTCGGTCGAGGCGCAGGAGATCCTTCACCTGACGCTGCCGCTGCGCGGCACGCTGCGCTCGGTCACGGCGACGATGGAGATCTCTCTCTCGGACGGCGAGAAGATCTTCATGAACGGCTTCCAGACCTGGAGCTATTGCCCGGAGTACACGGCGAAGGACAGGATCCGCTCGCTGCGGCACCTGCCGAAAAAGGGCGTGGAGCACTACGGGCTCGAGCGCTACGGCGATTATTACTTCGTCGACTACCCGAACAAGCCCGGCCTCACCCACGGCGAGAGCTGGTGTTATTTCCGCCGCGGCGAGACTTTTCGGCTCGTCGCCTCACTTGACGAGGAGCCGGGTTACACGCTCTTTTCCTTTGACGCGAAGGCCGGCGTGCTGAGCCTCCGCCGCGACTGCGCGGGCCTCGCCGTCGACGGCGACTTCCATGCCTTCGACCTCTTTCTCGCCGAGGGCGGAGAGGACGAGGTCTTCGACCGCTGGTTCGCCGCGATGGGCGTGACGTGCCGCACGCAGGAGAAGATGGCCGGCTACTCGAGCTGGTACAACCGCTATGAGGACATCTCCGAGGTCTCGATCCGCGAGGATCTCGTCGGCTGCGCGAAGGTGCTGGAAAAGGGCGACCTCTTCCAGATTGACGACGGCTGGGAGAGCAACGTGGGCGACTGGCTGGAGACCGACCCGGTCAAGTTCCCGCACGGTCTGAAACCCCTTGCCGACGAGATCCACGCGCGCGGCTTCAAGGCCGGGCTGTGGCTGGCCCCCTTTGTGGCCAACAGCCGTTCGAAGGTCTTCAACGAGCACCCGGACTGGTTCTTTCTGCACGACGGCGAGCCCTGGTACTGCGGCTGCAACTGGGGCGGCTTCTACGCTCTCGACATCGACAAGCCGGAGGTGCAGCGCTATCTGCGCGAGACCTTCCGCCGCGTGTTCGAGGACTGGGGCTTCGACCTCGTCAAGCTCGACTTTCTCTACGGCGCGGCGCCCTTCGGCAATGAAAAGGAGACCCGCGCGGGCCGCATGATCCGGGCAATGAAATTCCTGCGCGAAGTATGCGGCGACAAACTGATCCTCGGCTGCGGCGTGCCGGTGATGCCGGCCTTCGGCCTCGTCGACTACTGCCGCGTGAGCTGCGACGTCGGGCTCGACTGGGATGGCAGCTGGCTGATGCGTCAGACGCACCGCGAGCGCGTCTCGACCCGCCAGGCTATCGCCAACACGATCTTCCGCCGCCAGCTCAACGGCCGCGCCTGGCTCTCCGACCCGGACGTGTTCTTCCTGCGCGAGGAGAACCTGAAGCTGACCGAGGAGGAGAAGCAGAATCTCTGCACGGTCAACGCGCTCTTCGGCGGGATGCTGCTGTGCTCGGACAACATGGGCCAATACGGCGACAAGGCCCTTGCGGCCTACCGCCGCACGCTTGAAACGCGCGAGGCGCAGAACGTCCGCGTCGAGGCCGACGAGCCGGGGATCGTCTCCGTCAGCTATGAATTGAACGGCGTACACAAACTGCTGAAACTGAGGAATCTATGCCTGACAAAAGCCAAACAACGCAGATAAAGAAAGAACGCGCCGTGCTCGCCGGACTCTCCGCCGCGAGCATGGACCCGGCCGAGCGCTCCACCGAGGTGTCGATGGAGGAGCTCGCCGCGCTCGTGGAGACCGCGGGAGGCGAGGCGCTGGCCATGCTGATCCAGCAGCGGCCGACGCCCGACCCGCGCTGCTTCATCGGTGACGGCAAGGTGCGGGAATTGAAAGAGCTGATCGAGGCAAACGACTGCGACCTCGCCGTCTTCGACAACGAGCTCTCCCCCTCGCAGATGCGCGTGCTGGGCGAGGAACTGGGCGTCAAGGTGCTCGACCGTTCGGGTCTGATCCTGGACATCTTCGCTCAGCGCGCCCGGACGCGCGAGGGCCAGCTGCAGGTCGAGCTCGCGCAGTACAAGTATCTGCTTCCGCGCCTGACCGGCATGTGGACGCATCTCGTGCGCCAGACCGCCTCGGGCGGCTCGAGCCCGATCGGCACGCGCGGCCCCGGCGAGACCCAGCTGGAGACCGACCGGCGGCACATCCGCCGCAAGATCCAGAAGCTGGAGGAGGAGCTTGCCGAGGTGCGCCGCGTGCGCGGCACGCAGCGCCGCCGCCGCGAGAAGAACGCAATGCCCATGGTCTGCCTCGTGGGCTATACCAACGCGGGCAAGTCGACGCTGCTCAACTGCCTCACGGGAGCGGATATTCCGGCCAACGACCGGCTTTTCGATACGCTCGACACGACGACGCGCCGTCTGAAGATCGACGAGACCACGGAGATCCTGCTCTCCGACACGGTCGGCTTCATCCGCAAGCTGCCGACGCACCTGATCGAGGCCTTCAAGGCCACGCTTGAGGAGCTCTCGTATGCCGACGTGCTGCTGCACGTCATCGACATTTCCAACCCCGAGTGGGAGAGTCAGGCGCGCATCGTCGACGAGCTGATCGCCCAGCTCGGGGCCGAGGCCACGCCCCGGCTGCGCGTCTACAACAAGTGCGACCGCTACGTCGGCATCCTGCCGCACGGCGAGGACGTGGTCTGCCTGTCCGCAAAGAGCGGCGAGGGAACGGAGGCGCTGGTTCGGAAGCTCTCGGAGATGCTCGATCGCGGCAAAAAGCGCCTGACGCTGCACATCCCGTACGCCCGCGCGGGACTGCTGGACACGCTGCAGCGCGAGGCGGTCGTGAAACATACCGAGTACACCGACGAGGGCGTCGTCGTCGAGGCCGTCGTGCCGAACGCGCTCTTCGGAAAGGTGAAGGATTTTATCCCGGGTTATGCGGAGCCGAAGGAGGATTTTTAAATGAGGATCGAAACCGAACGGCTCGTCCTGCGCCACTGGCGCGAGGACGACGCGGCCGCGCTGTACAAGTACGCCTCCGACCCGGAGGTCGGCCCCTCTGCGGGCTGGCCGCCGCACACGAGCGTCGAGGACAGTCTGAACGTGCTGCGCACGGTCCTGATGAAGGATCACAACTTTGCGATCACGATCAAGCCCTCGGACGAGCCGGTGGGCTCGATCGGCATCCCGCATGGGAAGCAGCCGGAGCAGAACGGGGAATACGAGATCGGCTACTGGATCGGCAAGCCCTTCTGGGGCAAGGGCTACGTGCCGGAGGCCGTGCGGGCGCTGCTCAGCCTCTATTTCTCGCTCGGAGCCGAGCGGATCTGGTGCGCGCACGCCGACCTCAACCGCAAATCCCGCCGCGTGATCGAGAAGGTCGGCTTTCGCTATCGCTTCACGGCGCCCTGGGAATCCTCGCTCGGCGACGTGAGGAACAGCCTGTATTACGCGATCACGGCGGAGGAGTTTGGGGATGACTGAATACTTCATCCCCGCCTCGGGCGGAGAGAGCACTTACGTCGAAAAGCGTTCGCAGTTCCTCGGCCACGTCCGCCCCGTCGAAAGCGAGGAGGAGGCGAAGGCCTTCGTCGCCGAGATGAAGAAGCAGTACTACGACGCGCGGCACAACTGCTGGTGTTACCTGCTCCGAAACGGCGTCGAGCGCTACTCCGACGACGGCGAGCCGCAGGGAACGGCGGGGCTGCCGATGCTGGAGGTCTTCCGGCGCGAGGGCGTGACGAACCTCGTGTGCGTCGTGACGCGCTATTTCGGCGGCGTGCTGCTGGGCGCGGGCGGTCTTTTTCGCGCCTACACGAAAAGCGCGAAGGATGCGCTGGACGCCGCGGGCGTGGCCGTCGTGCGCCGCTGGGTCGAGACGGAGCTGAGCTGCTCCTACGCCGCGGCCGAGCGGCTGAAGCAGGAAGTGAGCGCTTTCGACGGGCTCGTGACGGACACGGAGTACGCCGCTTTTGTGACGGTCCGCGCGCTCGTGCCGGAGGAAAAGGCCGCCGGGTTCGCCGCGCGCGTTTTTGATCTCAGCGCCGGCACGGTCGAGGTCAAAACCGTCGGCGAGGATCTCCGCGCGGTCAAAGTGCGATAGTTACAAAAAAATTTCAAAAAAATAGAGGGAAAACAAATTTCCCGTCGTATAAGATGATCGGAAGGCTTCTTCAAGGAATACTTCCGATCATTTTTACTCATTTTTTCAGGGGGTGGGGGTAAAATGTCCTGTCCGCGAGAGGAACGCGAATCGCTCGAGCGCCTGCTCGTCTCGGAATGGGGCGTGCGCGCCGAGGATTCCCGGGGACGTCTCTTCCCGGAGGAGGAGTGCCGGGTGCGCACCTGCTTCCAGCGGGATGTGGACCGCATCACCCACTCGAAATCCTTCCGCCGCTTAAAGCACAAAACGCAGGTCTTCCTCCAGCCGGAGGGCGACCACTACCGCACGCGCCTGACCCACACGCTGGAGGTCACCCGCCTCGCGCGCACGGTCGCACGGGCGCTGCGGCTCAATGAAGATCTGGCGGAGGCCGCCGCGCTGGGGCACGACCTGGGGCACACACCCTTCGGTCACGCGGGCGAGCGTGCGCTCGACCGCATCTATCCGGGCGGCTTCAAGCACTACGAGCAAAGCCTGCGCGTTGTGGACGTGCTCGAGCGCGACGGGCAGGGCCTGAACCTCTGCTATGAGACGCGCATGGGCATCCTCCATCACACGCACGGCGCGCCGGACGACACGCGCGAGGCCACCGTCGTGCGCCTCTGCGACCGGATCGCCTACATAAACCACGACCTGGACGACGCGATCCGCGCGGGCATCCTGACGGATGAAGAGGTCCCCGCGCGCATCCGCGAAAACTGCGGCATGCGCAACAGCGAGCGCATCAACTATTTCGTCACCGACCTGATCGAGAACAGCATGGACGGCGTTCTGCGCCTGTCCGAGCGTGCGCAGGACACATTTGATTTCTTCCACGGCTACATGTTCTCCGACATCTATACCAACCCCGTCGCCAAAAGCGAGGAGGGCAAGGTCGCGGGCATCCTGAATGTGCTCTACGACTACTATTCCGCCGACCCGGCCAGACTGCCGGAGGATTTCCGCGCGGTCATCGAGCGCGACGGGCGCGAGCGCGCCGCCGTGGACTATATCTCCGGCATGACCGACAGCTACGCCATGGAGAAATTCGGCGAGATCTTCATCCCCTTTGCGTGGACCGTGAAATAAAAAAGGCTTCCCCTCGCAAGGGGAAGCTGTCGCGAAGCGACTGATGAGGTCTCTTCGTCTTATCCGATGAAAAAGGGACCTCATCCACCGCAAGCGGTCCCCCTTCCCCGTGCGCGGGGAAGGCCATGTGCCACTCCTCAACGGGAGGTGATCGTACGGCATTTCCAGACACTTTCATAAATGAGCTCGTGGCGCGCAACGACATCGTCGACGTCGTGTCCGGCTACGTGCGGCTGGGGAAGAAGAGCGGCTCGAACATGTTCGGGCTCTGCCCCTTCCACAGCGAAAAGACGCCCTCCTTTTCCGTCTCGCCGGACAAGCAGATCTACCACTGCTTCGGCTGCGGCAAGGGCGGGGGCGTGATCAGCTTCATCATGGAGATCGAAAACCTCTCTTTCCCGGAAGCGGTGGCCTTCCTCGCCAAGCGCGCGAACATGACCCTGCCCGAGCAGGAGGACGACCGCGAAAGCAAGAAACGCTCGCGCATGTACGCCCTCAACAAGGAGGCCGCGCGCTTCTTCTATGAACAGCTCTTGTCCCCCGCGGGGGCGCAGGCGCGAGAGTACATGGCGCAGCGCGGCATCTCGAAGGCCACGGCGACGAATTTCGGTCTCGGCTGCGCGCCGAACGCGTGGGACGCGCTGGAAAAGGCCATGCGCGAGAAGGGCTATACGGACTTTGAGCTCTTCGACGCCGGTCTTGTCAAAAAGGGCAGGAACGGCGGCTGGTACGACACCTTCCGCGACCGCCTGATGTTCCCGGTGATCGACGTGCAGGGCCGCGTGATCGGCTTCTCCGGCCGTATCCTCACGGGCGAGGGGCCGAAGTACCTCAACAGCCCGGAAACGCTTGTTTTCAACAAGGGACGCAACCTTTTCGCGCTGAATCTGGCAAAAAAGTCCAAAAGCGGATATATCCTGCTCTCGGAGGGCAATATAGACGTGGTAAGCCTGCACCAGGCCGGTTTCGACTCTGCGGTCGCCTCGCTCGGCACCTCGCTGACAGCCGAGCAGGCGCGGCTCATCTCCCGCTACACCGATCAGGTCATCATCGCCTACGACAACGACGGCGCGGGACAGAAGGCCGCACAGCGCGCGATCGCGATCCTGGAAAAGCTTGAGCTCAAGGTCAGGGTCCTGCAGATGAGCGGCGCGAAGGACCCCGACGAGTTCATCAAGCTCAAGGGGCCCGAGGCCTTCGCCCAACTGATCGAGGGCTCGGAGAACCAGACGGAATATCGCCTCGCCCAGATCGCGAAGAAGTACGACCTCTCCGTCGACGCGCAGAAGCTCGACTATCTGCGCGAGGTCGAGGATCTGCTCGCCCGCCGGCCGAGCGCGGCCGAGCGGGAGATCTACTGCCGCCGCATCGCCGCGCAGGTCTCCATCAGCCCCGAGGTGCTCATCGGCGAGGTGGCGAACCGCCGCAAGCGCATCCTGCGCCAGACCGCCGCAGCCGAGGGGCGCGGCAGTCCGACGCGTCTGTCTCAGCCCGCGTCGGGATCTGAGCGGCCTCTGCGCTATGACGATCCGGCCTCGGCCGTGGCGGAGGAGGGCGTGATTCGCCTGCTCTATCTCGAGCCGGAGCTTATCAAGAGCGATCGCCTGCCCGCGGCGGAGGAATTCTCCTCCCCCGCGCTCGGGCACATCTACTCCGTGCTGCGAACACGCCTCGCCGAGGGAAAGACCGTTTCCGCCGACGTGCTCGGCGGAGAGCTCGAGGCAAAAGAGGTCTCGCTGCTCGTTTCCATCCTGCAGAAGCCCGAGGCGCTCTCCAACGCCGAAAAGGCGCTGGACGACTACATAAACCGGATCCGGGACCGCCGCCGCGCAAGAGAGCGGGGCCGCGACCCGATGCAGATCTATCAGCAGAGAAAAGAAGAATTAGAAAAACATACGTGAGGGACGAGGATATGAAAGACGATCGCAATTACACCGAACAGGAGCTTGAGGAAATGGCCAACGCCCTGCTGGAGGAGGCCCCCACCGCCGGCGAAACCGAGCTGCCGGAGCGTCCGCACAGAAAGAGCGCGAAGAAGAAGGACGCTTCCGCGCCCGCTGTGGAGAAAAGCCCGGAGGAACGCCTGAACGAGCTGCTGGAAAAAGGCCGCAAGGCCGGCAAGCTCACACCCAAGGAGCTGGAATGTCTCGAGGATATGAACCTCGACGGCGAGGTCATCGACAAGTTCTATGAGACGCTCGAGCAGAACGGCATCGACATCGACATGCCCGCGGGCGACGTGCTGCCGCCGCTGGACGATCTCGTCCCGGAGGTGGACGACCTCTCCGACGTCGAGGAGGTCACCGAGGAGGAGATCAACGCCACCGACGAGCTGGCCGACACCTACGCCACCGACGACCCGGTGCGTATGTACCTCAAGGAGATCGGCAAGGTGCCGCTGCTCACGCCGGAGGAGGAGGTCGAGCTGGCCAAGCGCATGGCCGATGGCGACGAGGAGGCCAAGCACCGCATGACCGAGGCCAACCTCCGTCTTGTCGTGTCGATCGCCAAGCGCTATGTCGGCCGCGGGATGCTGTTCCTCGACCTGATCCAGGAGGGCAACCTCGGCCTCATCAAGGCGGT
>JAFSJZ010000078.1 GCA_017449185.1 Oscillospiraceae bacterium | reverse complement strand
GCCGTAGCTGGTGCGATAGCGCATGCGGCCGAGCAGCTTGATGATCTCGGGATTGAGACCGTGGATGTTCGTTTCAAACACGGCGCGTTCGCCCTCGGCCTTGATGGTGGCGTTGACCTCGCGCTGGGCTTTGGCGATCATTTCCTCGATGCGGGCGGGGTGGATGCGGCCGTCCTGGATCAGCTTTTCCAGCGCCAGACGCGCCACCTCGCGGCGGACTGGGTCAAAGCTGGAAACGGTGATCGTTTCGGGCGTATCGTCGATGATCAGATCGCATCCGGTAAGCGTCTCGATGCTGCGGATGTTGCGGCCCTCGCGGCCGATGATGCGGCCCTTCATTTCGTCGTTGGGGAGAGCGACGACCGAGACCGTGACTTCACTTGCGTGGTCGGCGGCGCAGCGCTGGATCGCGGTGGCGATGATATCGCGCGCGCGGCTGTCCGCCTCTTCTTTATACTGGGCTTCGATCTCCTTGACCTTCATCGCCATTTCGTGGGTGACGTCGTCGCGCACGTTGTCGATGAGATAGGCCTTTGCCTCCTCGATCGAGAAGCCGGAGATCTTTTCCAGCATTTCCAGCTGACCCTTCTTGATCTGGGCGATCTCCTGCTGCTGCGCTTCGGCGGCGGCGATCTTGTTGTTCAGCGTTTCGCTTTTCTTTTCGATCGCGTCGGTCTTGCGGTCAAGATTCTCTTCCTTCTGCTGCAGGCGGCGTTCCTGCTTCTGCAGCTCGGCCCGGCGGGCCTTTTCCTCGCGCTCGTATTCCGAGCGGCTTTTGTGTATTTCTTCCTTTGCCTCAACGAGAGCTTCTCTCTTCTTGCTCTCGGCGGTCTTGATAGATTCGTTTATAATGCGCTTTGCCTCATCCTCGGCGCTTTGGATCTCGCGCTCCGCGATCTTTTTGCGGTAAAGAAAGCCGAGCAGGAAACAAACAACGGCCGTGACGGCAATGACAATCCATGAATACCAGGGCATCGTAAGCATACACACCTCCATTCCTTAAAAGAATTCTGCGGTGGTGGTCGGTGCTTTTTCAATTTTTAAGAAGACAGGCCATCAAGCGAACCCGTCGTATCATAATTGAAAGGCGGAGACACAGCGGCAAGCTCCCCTGCTCACCCTATGATTCCATCATGGTATTTTATCCTTTCGGCCGTGTTATGTCAAGCGATCGGAAGAAGTTTTTTTACTTTTCCGCCGTGAGGACAAGCCTGTCGCCCGCCGCGTCGGCCAGCAGCGCGCCGCCCTCGGCCGCCTTTCCGGCCAGCAGCAGCTCGGCCGCGGGGTCCTCCACCAGACTTTGGACCGCGCGGCGAAGGGGGCGCGCGCCGTACTTTCCGCCGCCGCGGGAGGCGATCAGCGCAACGGCGGCATCGGACACGTTCAGCGTGACGCCCAGCTTTTCGAAGCGCTCCGCCGTTTCGCGCAGCAGCAGCCGCGTGATGCGACGCAGTTCCTCCTCGCCGAGCGTATGAAAGATCACCGTTTCGTCGATGCGGTTGAGAAATTCGGGCCGGAAGGTGGCGCGCAGCTCCTCGCGCACACGCGATGAAACGTCGCACGCTGCGCCGGAGGCCGAAAAGCCGATCGTTCCCCTGCCCTCGCTGATCGCCGCCGCGCCGATATTTGAGGTCATGACGACAAGCGTATTGCGAAAGTCCACCTGCCGCCCCGCCGCGTCGCAGAGCCGGCCGGCGTCCATGATCTGCAG
>JAFSJZ010000077.1 GCA_017449185.1 Oscillospiraceae bacterium | reverse complement strand
GAGCGCGCGCGGCTCATCATCGAGCGCTGCGCGCATCCGGACTACCGGCCGCTGCTTCGGGATTATTTCGAGCGCGCCTGCGCCCTCTCGCACGGCTCTCAGACACCGCATATCCTGCAAGAGTGCTTCCGCTTCCACGAACGTCTTCGCGAGAGCGGCAGCATGCTCCCCTCCGGCGGGAGCGAAAACAGCGGACTTTGACGCCTAAGCCCGCAGGGAGGTACCATATGGCATATCTGGGCAATCTGACCGTCAGTGTCTTTTCCATGATCTTCATCCTCTTCCTCATCGGAACCGTCGGCTATCTGCTCGGCGCGATCCGGGTGAAGGGGATCTCTCTCGGCACGGCGGGCGTGCTGCTCGCCGCGCTGCTCTACGGCGTGTTTTCCAGCTTCGTCCCGTCCTTCCGCGTCGGCGCGAGCGAGATCGTGCTCTTCGACGCGGCCATGAAGACGAAGTTCAGCCTGGTCTCCTCGATCGGGACGGCCATGTTCGTCACCTCGGTCGGCTTCATCGCGGGGCCGAAGTTCTTCCGCAGCTTTAACCGCTCGACGATGTCCTACGTCTACATGGGCATGATCACGATCGCGCTGGGCGCGCTGACGACGATCCTCTTCGTCCTCATCGACCGCAGGCTTCCCGCCTCGATGGCGGTAGGCCTGATGACCGGAGCGTTGACCAGCACGCCGGGCCTCTCGGCGGCCAAGGAGGTCGCGGGAGAGGGCGCGGATCTGGTCACGGCGGGCTACGGCATCGCCTATCTCTTCGGCGTGCTGGGCGTCGTGTTCTTCGTGCAGCTGATGCCGCGTATCCTGCACGTCGACATCGAGGAGGAGCGCAAAGCCTTCGTCGCGGCGAACACGATCGCCGCGGGGCAGATCAAGCGCAGCCTCTCGAAGGTCGACCCCTTCGGCTTCCTGCCCTTCTTCCTTGCGGTGAGCCTGGGCTGCGTGATCGGCGCGGTGAAGATTCCGGGCATCAACTTCTCGCTCGGCAACTCGGGCGGCTGTCTGATCGCGGGCCTTCTGGTCGGCCACTTCGGCCATTTCGGCATGATCGACATGCGCATCGAGAAGGCGACGCTGAACTTCTTCCGCGAGCTGGGCCTGGTGCTGTTTCTGATCGGCGCGGGCGTGCCCGGCGGCGTGAACTTCATCGCCAACATCAAGGCAGCTTATTTCTTCTACGGCGCGCTGATCACGCTGATCCCGATGATCGGCGGCTACTTCATCGGACATCATGTGTTCAAGCTGGATATTTTCAACAACCTCGGCTCGATCACCGGCGGCATGACCAGTACCCCGGCCCTCGGCGCGCTGATCACCACCGCCGGTACCGACGAGGTGGCGGCCGCCTACGCCGCGACCTATCCCGTGGCGCTGGTCTGCGTGGTCGTCGCCGCAAAGCTGATCCTGCTGCTCTGACGGCGGGGGCCGCATCGCATCGTCGAAGAGAAGCCCTGATCGCAGACCGCAATAACAAAAGCAGGGAACACACCGTGTTCCCTGCTTTTTCTTGTTCTCTTTTTACATTTTCAGCGCGTTTTCGCGGTTCCAGAGCTTTTCAAAGGCAAAGCCCGTGACCTTCTCGCATACCGCGATCTCTTCGGGCGTCGGGACGCTGTTGTCCTCGCCCTTGCGGCGGGCGATCTCGCGCCGAATCACGGAGAATTCCTCTTTGTTCATCGGGAACTTCGCCGTGAAGAAGATCGTGACGACGCACAGCAGGATCGGCACGAAGATATAGATATAGGCGATGCCCGACTGCGTGGCGGCGGCCTGCCGCGCGCCGGCGGAGGCGATCGTTTCGTCATAGCCGACCATCGAGAGCAGCACGCCGATGATGAACACGCTCAGCCCCGCGCAGATCTTGCGGATGAAGGTGGCCATGCCGGAGCAGACGCCGGGGCGGTTGATGGAGGTGATCAGCTCGTCCACGTCCGCCATGTCCGCGAGGATCGCGTAGATCGTCGTGGAGGAGCCCGCCATGCCGAGGCCGATGATGAAGGTCAGGCCGAGAATGACCGGGAAGCTGGCGCCCTCGTGCGAGAAGGCCAGCATCGCGAGCGTGGCGGCGATGCGCACCGGGAAGCCGATGAGGATCGGCATCTTCTTGTTGGTCTTCGCCATGATCGGGTTGAAAATCAGCATGCCGATGAACTGGGAGATGAGGATCACGCCCATGAGATAGGTGAAGCGCCCGCCGCCGTAAGCGTTGAGCGTCTCGTCGACGTAGTACACGGCGAGGCCGGTGACGAAATCGGTGGCCGCCTGGCCGAAGATGAAGATCGCGATGAACAGACGGAAGGCGCGGCTCTTGTACGCGGTGAAGGACTGGACGAAGCTCTCCTTCAGGCTGACCTTCAGCACAGGCTTCTGCTTCTCCCAGGTGCCGAAGAAGGTCAGCAGGATCGCGATGCAGAAGATGAGGCCGAAGATGAAGGCCACGATCAGGTAGCGGCTCGAATCGGTGTTGTCGGTGATAATCAGCGTCGACAGGAGCGCCGCGATGATGTTGCCGAAGGCCGAGAAGGCCATGCGCACGCTGGTGAAGCGCCCGCGCACGGTATAGTCGTCCACCATGTCGGGCAAAAGCGCGTTGTAGGGCACCATCACGATCTTCATGACGCCCTCGGTCGCGAAGGGCGGGAAGATCTCCTCCGTCGTGCCGATGGTCACGCACGTCGACCACCCCGAGCACGACGTGGACGTGCTCGTGACCGAGCAGGGCTGGGCCGATCTGCGCGGCCGCAGTC
>JAFSJZ010000076.1 GCA_017449185.1 Oscillospiraceae bacterium | reverse complement strand
GTATTTCGCGCCGGCGATCAGCGCGCCCATGTCGAGGGAGAAGATCGTCTTGTCCTTCAAGCCCTCCGGCACGTCGCCGCTGACGATGCGCTGGGCCAATCCCTCGGCGATCGCCGTCTTGCCCACGCCCGGCTCGCCGATCAGCACCGGGTTGTTCTTCGTCTTGCGCGAGAGGATGCGGATGACGTTTCGGATCTCGCTGTCGCGGCCGATGACGGGGTCAAGCTCGTTTTCGCGGGCGCGCCTGACCAGATCCGTGCCGTACTTCGTCAGCGCGTCATAGGTGCTTTCGGGGTTGTCGCCGGTGACGGGCGCGGTCTTGACCTTGGCGAGCTCCGCGGTAAAGGCGGCCTTGGTGATGCCGTGGTCGGCAAAGCTGCGCTTGATCGCCGCGGTGGACGAGGCGAAGATGCCGATCATCAGATGCTCGACCGAGACGTATTCGTCGCCCATGCTCTTCGCGGCCTTTTCGGCGGCGTTCAGCGCGCGGTCGGCCTCCGGCGAGAGATAGACCTGCGCCCCGGCGCCCACCTTGGGCAGCGCGGAGATCGCGGTGTCCAGCTCGGCAAGCAGCTCGTTGCAGTCCACGCCCATCTTGCCCAGCAGCGACGGGATCAGCCCGCCGTCCTGGTCGACAAGCGCATAGAGCAGATGCTCCGGCGCGATGGCGCTGTTGCGGTTTTCCTCCGCCATGGATTTGGCGGTATTGAGAGCCTCCAGGCTCTTTTGTGTAAAGTTCTGAGCATTCATAAGAACACCCCCGTTTGTTAGTTTTTAGTTTCTGGATTTTAGTTTCTGGTACCTTACAGCCTTCCCCTCGCAAGGGGAATTGCGGCCAGCCGCTGCCGGGGCAGGCCTCTCTCAGATCCGCACGGCGGCGCCGCGCATGTAGGAATAATACGCGGCCTCGACCTCCTGCGCGTCAAGCCGGCCGGTGAGATAGTTCTTCATCAGCTTGTCGAACAGCTTGATATACTCCGAAATCGCCCCGGCCAGCTCGTCGGACGTGCAGTCGCGCTGCGGCACGCAGAGGCTGCGGACAAACTTGCCGTCATAGAGTGCATAATGGATCTTCATGCCCGTCGGCGCGGCAAGGTGCAGATCCTCGATCCGCTTCCAGAGCCGGAAGAACTCGGTCATCGAGGCGATCAGCGCCGCAGACTGGGTACGGAAGACGACCGACAGCTCGCCGATCGAGTCCTCGCCGCTGCGGTAAAGCTCGACCTCGTATTTCACGGTCGGGCGGTATTTGTACTCCAGCGAGCTTTTCAGCGACATGGAAAAGCTGTTGGGCGCAAAAAACGGCACCAGCTCGCGCGAGGGGGCCATCAGCTCGGAGATCGCGGAGAGCACGTCGTTGATGCGCCGCTCGGGCGTGGTGTAATTGACGTACTCGGCCAGGATCTGGTTGATCAGGTTCGAGCGGTTCGTACCCAGCGAGTGGGCAAGCGCGTCCACCTCGCGCACGACCTCGTCGTTGAGCATCAGACTGTAAAGTGTTTTTTTCATAGAGGCATACCCTCCTTTTTTATCTGGTATCATTATACCACCGCAAAAGATTTTGTCAATAATATTATATAAATTCAATTGCAAAATATATATGAACAAGAGGGAAAAGCGGGGCTTGATTT
>JAFSJZ010000075.1 GCA_017449185.1 Oscillospiraceae bacterium | reverse complement strand
CTCCGAGCATCCGACGATGCGCGGCTCCCACGAGAACGGCGACATCTTCTTCCAGAACCGCGAGGCCTCCAACAAGTACTACGAGGCGGTCCCCGCGATCGTCGAGGAGTACATGGGCAAGGTCAACGCCAAGCTCGGCACCGACTATCAGCTGTTCAACTACTACGGCGCCCCCGACGCCGAGCGCGTCATCATCGCGATGGGCTCCATCTGCGACGTGGCCGAGGAAGTCATCGACTACCTCAGCGCGCAGGGCGAGAAGGTCGGCCTCGTCAAGGTCCGTCTCTACCGTCCGTTCTGCCCGGACAAGCTGCTTGCGGCGATCCCGGCCACCGCGAAGAAGATCGCGGTGCTCGACCGCACCAAGGAGCCCGGCGCCCAGGGCGAGCCGCTCTACCTCGACGTCGTCACCGCGCTGGCCAACGCCGGCAAGACCGACGTGACCGTCATCGGCGGCCGCTACGGCCTCGGCTCGAAGGACACGCCTCCCGCCTCCGTCTTCGCCGTGTATGACGAGCTGAAGAAGGACGCGCCCAAGCGCATGTTCACCATCGGCATCGTCGACGACGTGACGAACCTGTCCCTCGAAGAGAAGCCCGCCCCCAACACCGCGGCGGCCGGCACCATCGAGTGCAAGTTCTGGGGTCTCGGCGGCGACGGCACCGTCGGCGCGAACAAGAACTCCATCAAGATCATCGGCGACCACACCGACAAGTTCGTCCAGGCCTACTTCCAGTACGACTCCAAGAAGACCGGCGGCGTCACGATCAGCCACCTGCGCTTCGGCGACAAGCCCATCAAGAGCCCGTACTACATCAACAAGGCCGACTTCGTGGCCTGCCACGTCCCGTCCTACATCACCAAGGGCTTCCCGATCGTGCGCGACGTCAAGCCCGGCGGCGTGTTCCTCGTGAACTGCCAGTGGAGCTTTGAGGAGCTCGAGCATCACCTCGACGCGGCCTCCAAGCGCTACATCGCCAAGAACAACATCCAGCTCTACATGATCAACGCCATCGACCTGGCCAAGAAGATCGGCATGGGCAAGCGCACCAACACGATCCTCCAGTCCGCCTTCTTCTCGCTGGCCAAGGTCATGCCCGAGGCCGAGGCGATCGGCTACATGAAGGACGCCGCCCTGCACTCCTACCTCAAGAAGGGCCAGGACATCGTCGACATGAACTACGCCGCCATCGACGCCGGCGCCACCGCCTACGTCAAGGTCGACGTGCCCGCCGCCTGGGCCGAGGCCGTTGACGCGCCCGCCGCCGACAGCAAGACCGGCCGCGAGAAGACCGTGAAGATGGTCAGAGCGATCCTCGATCCCATCGACAAGATGGACGGCGACAGCCTGCCCGTCTCCACCTTCGTCGACCACGCCGACGGCACCTTCGAGCTCGGCGCCGCCGCCTACGAGAAGCGCGGCATCGCCGTCTCCGTCCCGAAGTGGGATGAGCAGAAGTGCATCCAGTGCAACAACTGCGCCTTCGTCTGCCCGCACGCCACGATCCGCGCCTTCGCCCTCACCGAGGCCGAGGCCGCCGCGGCTCCCGCGCAGACCAAGCTCGCCGACATCAAGGCCGGCAAGGGCAAGGGCGTGTACAAGTTCTCCATGGCCGTCTCCCCGCTCGACTGCATGGGCTGCGGCGTCTGCATCAGCCAGTGCCCGGTCGCCGCTATCGAGATGGTCCCGATGGAGAGCCAGCTCGAGCAGCAGGAAGTCTTCGACTACATGGTCGACAAGGTCGCGCCGAAGAAGGATATGTTCGTGGCCGACAACGTCAAGTACAGCCAGTTCGCTCAGCCCTACCTCGAGTTCTCGGGCTCCTGCGCCGGCTGCGCCGAGACGAGCTACGCCCGCATCGTCACCCAGCTCTTCGGCGATCATATGCTGATCTCCAACGCCACCGGCTGCTCCTCCATCTGGGGCGGCCCGGCTGCCACCTCGCCGTACACCGTCAACAAGGAGGGCAAGGGTCCCGCCTGGGCCAACTCCCTGTTCGAGGACAACGCCGAGCACGGTCTGGGCATGTACCTGGCCCAGAAGAAGATCCGCGCCGACGTCAAGGCGAAGGTCGAGGAGCTTGTCGCCGTCGAGTGGTGCGACAAGGACATCAAGGAAGCCGCTGCGAAGTGGATCGAGACCTTCGACGACGGCAACGCCAACCAGGAGCCCGCGAAGGCCCTCGTCAAGGCGCTCGAGGAGGGCGTGTGCGAAGGCTGCGAGTGCGACGCCTGCAGGCTCGCCCGCGAGATCCTCGAGAAGAAAGCCTACCTGAACAAGAAGTCCATGTGGATCTTCGGCGGCGACGGCTGGGCCTTCGATATCGGCTACGGCGGCGTTGACCACGTCCTGGCCTCCAACGAGGACGTCAACATCTTCGTGTTCAACACCGAGGTGTATTCCAACACCGGCGGACAGGCCTCCAAGG
>JAFSJZ010000074.1 GCA_017449185.1 Oscillospiraceae bacterium | reverse complement strand
GAAATTGCGGCTTTGCTTCATCCGCCCCCGGCGGTGCAAAGCCGCAATTCTCTTGACCCACCCTAATTGAAACGCCTCAAGAGGGGGAACAGCGCCGCGCCGCTGCCGGTGGCAGAAACAGGCGCGGCGCTGTTTCCGCAGCGGTCGAAAAACGCAAGGATCAGCGTAAGCCCGCAGCGTTTTTCGCCTAACCGCAAGGCGGGAGAACCATCTTTCAAAACTCCCCTCCGTTGTACTGACTTGAAAACCTACTGCTTCCGAACAGCCTTTCTCGCAGAAGCGGCAGCCGCCGCTCCTGTTTCCTGAACCAGGCCGGATTCCGTTTTCAGGGGCTGCGACTGCAGCCCCTGCGGGAATGCCATTCATTGGCGGTCAGTATTCAAATCAGTACAATGACGGGGAGAATCAAAGGAGGGGCGAAGGCCCCTTCTTTGCCGATTCAAGGGTGGGGTCCAGGGGAGGGGAAAGACGGAATCCCCTCCCCTGGCGTGTTTTCTCTTTTTGTCCATTTTCTCTTTGCACGAGCGAAGAGAAAATGGACACTGAGCAGCTCTCAAAAGAAACGACAATCCCTCAGTTTGCTGCGCAGACAGCTCCCTTTACACAAGGGAGCCAAAACAATCGGGCGGCCGGATGGCCGCCCGAAAACTAGACACTAGATACTAGAAACTAGACACTCACTTTCCCCGCATGAGGACCTTCATGCGCAGGCTGTGGTCGAGGATGCGCTTGCGCAGGCGAAGGCTCTTGGGCGTGACCTCGAGCAGCTCGTCGTCCGCGAGGAACTCAAGGCACTGCTCGAGCGAGAGCTGCTTGGGCGGCACGAGGCGCAGGGCTTCGTCCGAGCCGGAGGCGCGGGTGTTGGTCAGATGCTTGGTGCGGCAGACGTTCACGGGGACGTCGTCGCTCTTGCCCGAGACGCCGATGACCATGCCGCCGTAGACCTTCGTGCCGGGCGTGATGAACATCGCCCCGCGCTCCTGCGCGTTCCAGATGCCGTATGCCACGGCCTCGCCGGTCTCAAAGGCGATCAGCGAGCCGGTATTGCGCCGCGCGATGTCCCCCTTGTAGGGCGCGTAGCTGTCGAAGACGCTGGCCATGATGCCCTCGCCTTTCGTATCGGTCAGAAATTCGTTGCGATAGCCGAACAGACCGCGGGAGGGGACGAGGAACTCCAGCTTTACACGGCTGCCCACGGGCGTCATCTGCACGAATTCACCCTTGCGCGCGCCGAGTTTTTCCATGACCGCGCCCATGTACTCGGACGGGACGTCGGCGACGACGCGCTCGATCGGCTCGCACTTCTTTCCGTCGATCTCGCGGTAAAGCACGCGCGGCGGGCTGACCTGGAATTCATAACCCTCGCGGCGCATGGTTTCGATGAGGATCGAAAGGCTCATCTCGCCGCGGCCCGCGACGTTGAAGCTGTCGGTGCTGCCCTCGATCTCGCTCACGCGCAGGGATACGTCCTTGAGCGTCTCGCGCCGCAGCCGCTCGCTGATCTGGCGGGAGGTGACGAATTTGCCCTCCTGCCCGGCGAAGGGGCTGTCGTTGACCGAGAAGGTCATCTCCAGCGTCGGCGCGCCGATCTTGACGAACTCGATCGGCTCGGCAAAACCTTTGGCGCAGATCGTGTCGCCGATCGTGATCTCGCCGATGCCGCTCATCGCGATGATGTTGCCTGCGCCGGCCTCCGTGACCGGGACGCGCTCGAGCCCGTCGAACTGATAGAGCGAGACGGCCTTGGCCTTCGTCGGCGGCTCGTCGGGGCTGTGGTAGTTGCAGACCTCGATCTCCTGATTCTGCGTGACGCGCCCGCGCTCGATGCGGCCGATCGCGATGCGCCCGACGTACTCGTTGTAGTCGATCGAGCTCACGAGCATCTGGAAGGGCGCGTCCTCGTCCATGTCCGGGGCGGGGATGTATTCCAGGATCGTCTCGAACAGGGGCTTGAGGTCGGTGCCGACGACGTCGGGAGAATAGCTCGCCGTGCCGTTGCGGCCCGAGCAGAACAGCATCGGAGAGTCGAGCTGTTCGTCCGTGGCGTCGAGGTCCATCAGCAGCTCGAGCACTTCGTCGATGACCTCGTGGATGCGCTGGTCGGGGCGGTCGATCTTGTTGACGACGACGATCACGCGGTGCCCCAGCTCCAGCGCGCGGCTCAGGACGAAGCGCGTCTGGGGCATGGGGCCCTCCGCCGCGTCGACGAGCAGGATGACGCCGTTGACCATTTTCAAAATGCGCTCCACCTCGCCGCCGAAGTCGGCGTGGCCCGGGGTGTCGACAATGTTGATCTTGGTATCGCCGTACCATACGGCGGTATTTTTGGCCATGATCGTGATGCCGCGCTCACGCTCGAGATCGTTCGAGTCCATGACGCGGTCGACGACCTCCTGGTTCTCGCGGTAGACGCCCGACTGCTTGAGCATCTCGTCGACCAGCGTGGTCTTGCCGTGGTCGACGTGCGCGATAATGGCGACGTTTCTGAGTTTATCCATAGCTGTCACTCTCTTGAACTGGTTTTCACACGAGACCGGATTTTACCACTCCAAGCGCAAAAAAGCAACAGTTTTATACGTCGAATCCCCACAAAAAGGGGCGAAAAAGGGGAAGAAAAGGCGAAAGATTTGACGAATGCAACATAATGTGCTAAAATACAAGGTACTTTGCCCCAATAGCACATTTTTCCTGACTGGTTTTTTATGTTTAAACGTAGAAAGGAGTTCATTATGATCTGTCTGAACTGCGGCAAACACGTTGATGACGACGTCCGTGTCTGCCCCTTCTGCGGCGCTCAGGTCGAGACCGGCGAAAACGCCCCCTCTGAGACCGAGGCCGAAACCGATCCGATGCCGATCAATCCCCCCCGCCGGGAGCCCAAAGAGGAATACTTCGAGCGCGTCGAGCGCGAGCAGCCCGCAGAGCGGGAAGCTCCCGTACGCACCAAAAGCGTCCTCGGCCTGCCCGCCCTGCTCCTCGCACTCGCCAGCCTCGTGCTGAGTCTGCTGTGCCTGGTCTCCCTCTTCTCGCTGCGCGGCAGTATTGCCGAGCTGAAAGAAGCTCAGACGAAGAGCCTCTCCGCCATCGACAGCTCCGTCAAGGCGACGAACGACCGCCTCGATCAGCTGGACGCCACCCTTGCCAAGGTGCAGACCGAGGCATATGAAAAGGTCGCCAGCCAGTCTATCTCGCTCGTCAAGGATCTCACGCCGCTGGTCGGCCCTGTGGACGAGGGCAAGTACAACCGCATGTTCATCGTCACGGCCAAGGGCAACCTGAACAGAGACACCTCCTTTGACTGGCAGCGTTACAACGCCGCCACGGGCGGCTGGGTGTCGATCGTCTTTACCGGCGACGCCACGACCAACGAGCAGTTCGGCCTGCGTCTGGAGAACCAGTACGACGCCGCGCTGAGCGAATACACCACGATCCTGTGGGCCAACGGCATCACGCCGGAGGCCGCAGGCACGTATCGCTGTGTGATCACCGACGCGACCGGCATCACCAAGACCAGCGCCGAGGCGACGGTCGAGATCACCGCTGCCGAAGCCGAGGGCTGAGCACGGCACGCTGTCCGCGGGAGGATCTCATGAGCCACAACTTCTTTGCATATCTCTCGCGCATGCGCTATATCAGCCGTTGGAGCCTGATGCGCAACGCGCTTTCCGAGAATATCCAGGAGCACAGCCATCAGGTGGCGGTGCTGGCGCACGCGTTGGGCGTGATCCGGCGCGACGTCTTCGGCGTGGACTGCGACCCGGAGGAATACGCCGCCGTCGCGCTCTACCACGACTGCTCCGAGATCCTCACTGGCGACCTGCCCACCCCGATCAAATACCACAGCGCCGAGATCCGCGAGGCCTACGCCCGGGTCGAGCAGCTTGCCTGCGACAAGCTGCTCGCCACCCTGCCGGAGGAACTGCGCGGCGCTTTCGGCGAAGTCATGACGGGAGAAAAAGCCGCGCGCTGCCGCGACCTGGTCAAGGCGGCGGACAAGCTCTCGGCCTATATCAAGTGCATCGAAGAGCGCAAAACAGGCAACGACGAGTTCCTCTCCGCCGAGAAGCAGACGCGCGCGATCCTGGAGGCGAGCGGTCTGCCGGAGGTAAAGTATTTCCTCGATAACTTTATCCCCGCCTTCGAGCTGACGCTCGACGAGCTCGGAACGATCGGGTAGCGCGGCATGGAACAGAAGAAGATCGATCGCATCAACGCCCTGACGGCGCTCGCGCGTACGCGCGCGCTCACGGACGCGGAAAAGGCCGAGCGGGAGGCGCTGCGCGCAGAGTATATCGCCGAATGGCGGCGCAGCACGATCGCCGTGCTGGAGAATACGTACGTCCAGACGCCCGACGGCGCGAAGCGCTCGCTTCGGGAACTGAAAGAGCAAAAGAAAACATGAAAAAGAACTGGAAGGAACTGCTGCTCCTTCTCTGCGCGGCGCTGCTGCTTCTCGGCGCGGGCTGCGGCCGGTCTCCGGCTCCGGAGACCGAGCCCGCCCCGACGGAGCCGGCGCCGCACGTCCACATCTGGGACAACGGCGTGTGCGAAACCTGCGGCGCAGTCTGCGCGCACGAATGGAAGGACGGCGTCTGCGCGGTCTGCGGCACGGTCTGCGCGCACGAATGGAAGGACGGCGTCTGCGCGGTCTGCGGCACGGTCTGCGCGCACGAATGGAAGGACGGTGTCTGCGCGGTCTGCGGCGCGGTCTGCGCGCATGAATGGAAGGACGGCGTCTGCGCGGTCTGCGGCGCAGTCTGCACGCACGAATGGAAGGACGGCGTCTGCTCGGTCTGCGGCATGGCCTGTGCGCACGAATGGGAGGACGGCGTCTGCTCGGTCTGCGGCATGGCCTGCGCGCACGAGCAGCACGACGCGGAGAGCGGCCTGTGCAGCGTCTGCGGCATGAAGACGGAGCACCGATACCGCGGCGGCGTATGCGAGCACTGCGGGAAAGAGCTCGTCTTCAACACAAAGCTGATCGACTACCCCGTCGAGGTCAAAACGGAGACGGATGAAAAGGGCAGGCTGGATCAGTATCATTTCATGCCGGGACAGGGCGAGGTCCTGCCGGGCATGCATCCCACCGCGTCTCCCGAGGACAACAGAATGCGGGATATGGTCGTCTATACGCCGTACGGATATGACGAAGAAAAACCGTACAACGTGCTGATCATCGCGCCGGGAGCCGGGCATACCGGCCATCAGTGGATGGAGAAGCCCACCCTCGTAAATGCAAGCCTCGGCCGCATCAAGGGCTGCGATCTGCTGGACCGCCTGATCGCGGCGGAGAAGATCGAGCCGCTGATCGTCGTGGAGGTCGAGTATTATCTCAGAGGAACGCCCGCGGAGATCGCCGTCCGCTATGACTGGGATCTGCGCGAGCGCGTGCTGCCCTTTCTCGCGGAGAACTACGGCACCTACGCCTCGGTGGACGAGGACGGCACGCTGATCCCGTCGCCGGAGCACTTTGCCTTTGCGGGCTATTCCTACGGCGCGATGATCGGCTGGCAGATGCTGCCGGGCAGTACGGACCTATTTGCTTACTGGAGTCTGATATCCGGCGGCTTCCAGAACGACGAGGAGCTGGCGGACGCGCGCGACGCCCGCGTCGGCGCGGCCGAGCCCATCCAGTATCACTACACGGGAGACGGAAGCAAGGCGGGGGGCGGGGGGGCCAACAGGCACCCGG
>JAFSJZ010000073.1 GCA_017449185.1 Oscillospiraceae bacterium | reverse complement strand
CCGGGCAGCAGCTCGCCCGCGATCTTGTACATGTTCGGGATCATCAGCAGCAGGCCCTGGGAAGCGGTGTAGGTCGTGGTCAGCGCGCCGGCGTTGAGAGAGCCGTGCACGGCGCCGGCCGCGCCGGACTCCGCCTGCATCTCCTGCACCTTGACGGTGGAGCCGAAGATGTTCTTGCGGCCCTGGGCGGACCACTGGTCGACGTAGTCGGCCATCGGGCTCGACGGGGTAATGGGGTAGATCGCCGCGACTTCGGTAAACGCGTAGGATACATGGGCGGCTGCGTTGTTGCCGTCCATCGTTTTGAAGTGTCTCATAACGATTATCTCTCCTCATTGAAAAGTGTCGTTGGGGGTACTTGCTCAACAGATACAGTTTAACATTCTTTTGACAAAAAGACAAGCGCCGCACGGGAGAAATTTCTTTCCTTTCGACCGTCTTTCCGGCCTTTGCGCGCCGGAAAAACAAGACTTGTGCTTTTGGGTAAAATAGTTTATAATAAATCGGCTTTTCACCCGGTGAAAGGAGTGTGACCGCCATGGTGAAAATTTCAAACGAGGGCGGCGAGATCCGCATCGCCAACGACGTTCTGACCTACCTGGCCGGCGACGCGGCCACCAGCTGCTTCGGCGTCAAGGGCATGGTCGCCTGCGCCAAGGAGGGCGGCCCCTGGCAGCTGCTCAGGCGCGAGTCTATGTCCAAGGGTGTGGTCGTCCGCGGCGACGAGGAGGGCAGCATCTCCCTTGAGCTGCACATCGGCGTCGACTACGGCGTGAACTTCCGCGCCGTCGCGCGCAGCATCATGAAGGACGCCAGCTGGAAGCTCGAACAGTCCACAGGCATTCCGGTCAAAAAAGTGGACGTGTATATCGACACCATTATCAGATAAAGGACGGGGGTGTAAACCCGTGAAAAATTATATCGACGCTGCGGCGTTCCGCGACATGATCCTCTGCGCCGACGCGGCGCTGCATGCCAACATGCAGAAGATAAACGAGCTCAACGTCTTTCCCGTCCCCGACGGCGACACGGGCACGAACATGGGCCTGACGCTGGGGAACGCATCCGCCGAGCTGCGCAAGAAAAGCTTTTCCACCGTGGAAGAGGTCTCCGGCTGTGTGGCCTCCGCGCTGCTGCGCGGCGCGCGCGGCAACTCGGGCGTGATCCTCTCGCTGCTGTTCCGCGGCATCTCCCGCCGTCTCAAGGGTCTGGAGACCGCCGGTGCGGAGGAATTCACCGCCGCCATGAACGAGGGCGTGGACGCCGCCTACAAGGCCGTCATGAAGCCCGCCGAGGGCACGATCCTGACGGTCTCGCGCATGGCCTCCGCCGCCGCGGCCCAGGCCGCGGGCACGGGCTCGGATCTCGAGACCTGCCTGGTCTGCGCGATCCGCGTGGGCGATCAGGCGCTCGAGGACACTGTCAACCAGAATCCCGTGCTGAAAAAGGCCGGCGTCGTGGACGCGGGCGGCATGGGCTATCTCGTGATCCTCAAGGCGATGCTCGCCTCCCTGCGCGGCGAGGCCGCGCCCGACGCGCCCGCTGCCGAGCCGCCAAAGGAAGACCCGGGGATTTTCGTCCCAGGCAAGGTCGACGTCCCGACGGAGAACATCTTCGACACGGTCTACATCGTCAGCAAGAAGAGCTTCGATATCGATCTGCGGCCCCTGCGCCTGTACCTCGACTCGATCGGCGACAGCCTGGTCATCAGTGAGGACGACGAGATTTTCAAGGTCCACGTCCACACCGACATCCCCGCCGCCGCGCTGACCGAGAGTCTGAAATACGGCGAGCTGGTCGTGGCCGACATCGAAAACATGCGTCTGCAGGCCATCGCGCAGCAGAATGGGGAGGAGCCGATGACCGCTCAGGGTGCCGAGACCTACGAGGTGAAAAAGAAGTCTCCCGACGAGATCGAGTTCGTCAAGCCCGAAAAAGAATACGGCACCGTCACGGTCTGCGCCGGCGAGGGCATGGCCAAGCTCTTCTGCGAGGATCTGGGCTGCGACGCCGTCGTCACCGGCGGGCAGACGATGAATCCCTCGACCGACGACATCCTGCGCGCGATCGCCCGCACTCCCGCCCCGACGGTCTTCGTGCTGCCGAACAACAAGAACATCATCATGGCCGCTCAGCAGGCCGTCCCGCTGGCGGCGGAGCACGACAGGAAAGTCGTGGTCATTCCGACGACGACCGTGCCGCAGGGCGTGTCCGCGATGCTCGCCTTCAACGTCGACGCCGAGGCCGGACAGCTTGCCGTCGACATGACGGACGCTGCCCGGAACGTCCACACCGCGCTCGTCACCTACGCGGTGTCGGATCGCGAATTTGACGGCCACTCGATCCACGCGGGCGAATACCTCGCCCTGCTCGACGGGGCGCTGCTGGGCAGCTACTCCTCGCTCCCGACGCTTTTCAAGGAGCTCACCTGGGCGATCAACGAATTCTCGCCCGAGTTCATCACGCTCTACTACGGCGCGGACGTCACGGCGGACGACGCCGCCGAGGCGGAGGGGACGATCGCCGGATGCTTCCCCGACGCCGAGGTCAATCTGGTCAGCGGCGGCCAGCCGGTGTACTATTACATGATCTCGGTTGAATAAATGTCTTATAACGCAAAAACAGCCCGAACCGCAACGGTTCGGGCTGTTTTTTCTTTTCACGCCTTCCGGTAAAACCGGTAGACGCTGTGCTTTCGGAAGCCGAGCTTTTCATAAAAGGCCATGTCCGAGATCACGAAGGCCTCCTTCGCGCCGCGCGCGGCCGCGCGGCCCATCGCCTCGAAGAGCAGCGCCTTTGCCAGTCCTTTCCCGCGGTATTCCGGCGCGGTGCAGACCGGTTCGACGTAGGCGTAGTCCGTGTCGGGGCGGAGCCACAGGCAGCAGTAGGCGGCCGCCTCTCCGTCCGGCGCGAGCGCGGCGAGACTCAGCCTGCGGTCGAAATGCGGCCGGGGCCGCAGGCCGAGACGTCTTGTCCTTTCCAGATCGGCCTCGAATTCCGCGCGGTCGTCGCCGTGGTCGAAGCCCCGCCAGAAGAGCCACTGCAGCGCCTCGACCTCTTAGGTCACGGCGTGGTCGAGCTCGACAAGCCGAAAGCCCTCCGGCAGGGCGGCGGACAGCCCTCCGGGCAGGGCGCGGCGCATCACGGTCTCCGTCTGCTCCGTCGGGAGGAAGCCGGCCGCCCGCGCCGCCTCGATCTCGCGGAGATTCCCTTCGCCGATCGCGAGGGCGAGCCCCGCCTCGTCCCGCAGCTCGCGGTACGCGTAGGCGAGGATCGCGGGAAAGAGCGCCTCAGCCGGCGGCAGCGCGGCGCAGAAGGCCTCGCCGAAGTACATGTCGTAGATCGCCGCGCCGACGATCTTTTCCCCGTCGAGCCACAGGCCGATCGCGTTGGACGCGCTGCGGTCGAACTCCGGGTGCTCGATCATCCATTCGAGCCGCGCCCAGTTCCAGTTGATATGCTCCCGCCCCGGCTCGTTGAGCGCGACAAGAAAATCGCAGAGTGCGGGATAGTCCGTCTCCCGGTAATTTCTAAAGCTCATGCTTTCCTTATCCGAGCGTTACCGTCAGCTGCACCGGATTGTGGTCGGAGTTCTCAAAGCCCAGGTCCAGCGTCTCGACCGTCTCCACGCTCACATTGGGGGAGACGATCAGGCCGTCGATCAGATAATACTGGGTGTTGACTGTGTCGGCCGGGTCATAGGGCTGGTTGAGCAGGCGGCAGCTCGGCACGGAGAGATCGTATGCGAAGGAGAAGCCTGCGGGCAGACTGCTCTGCTCGAGCACGCCGGGCGTCCAGTTTTCCGGATGCGTGTTGGGATAGGCCTCGAGGGCGCCGGGGAAGACCTGGTTGAAGTCGCCGCCGGCAATGACCCAGTTGCCCTTTTCATACTCCTGTTCGAGGAAGTCCATCAGCTGCTTCGTCTGGGCGATCTTGCCCTCGCCGTCGTCATAGGCCTCGAGATGGAGGTTGACCAGCACGAGCTGTTTGTCGCTGCCATCGACCGGCAGATAGCTCACAAGCAGGCAGCGCTTGAGGTTCACGATGCGCAGCGGCCAGGTAAAGGGGCAGGGCAGGCTCTGCCGCTCGGCGCGCGCGATCTCATAGTTCGAGCATGTCATCAAGCCGCTGTTGACCTTGCCCATGGGGTCGATGAAGTAGGTGTTGGGATTGGGCACGAAGCCGCAGGAATAATTCAGCGCGTGGTAGGCGTCGCCGAAGGCGAGCGCCGCGGCCTCGTTGATCGAATAGGTGCGCGAGGAGTTCACGTCGACCTCCTGCAGCAGCACAAGGTCGTAATCCCCGCCGCTCACGGTGCCGGAAATGCCCGCGAGATACTGCTGCACCGTCGCCTTGTCTGCGGCGCGCATGTTCTCGCCGCCGTCGAGTACGAAGTCCGAGCCCTTTCCGAGGCCGGAATAGCCGATATTCCAGCTCAGGATGTTCAGTTCCGCGCCTTCGGCAAGCTTCGGCAGGGCCTCGTTGTGCAGCGCTGTGAGCGCTTCGATCGAGGCGGGCTTGTATTCCGTGGCCGAGAGCCAGCCGATCAGGGCGCCGAGGGCCAGCACGACGATCAGCACGATCAGCAGCAGGATCTTCAGAAACTTCTTCATATCTAAAGCCTCCTATTGACGTTTGATTTGCAGGCTTTGCCGGATGTGTTTATCATATCATGCCGCGCCGCGCCGTTCAAGTAAAGAGAAGAGAAAAAGAACGCGCCGCCAGGGCGCGTTCTTTTTCTCAGCTTGTCAAAAAAGTCGTTTCAGACTTTTTTGACTGCGCTTCAGCCGCCGCGCATTTTGTCCGAAGCCAAAATGCGATTACCCGAAAAGCCTGATAGTTCAGGCTTTTCGGACGGCGGGTTATCGTACTCGAAGCGGGCCCTTGGCCCCCTCGAGCTCCCCCGCTGCTCTGTTATCGGAGTTTTTTGGGGGCAGTTTTTTACAGACCACGAAAAGAACGCGCCGCGGGGCGCGTTCTTTTTCTCAGCTTGTCAAAAAAGTCGTTTCAGACTTTTTTGACTGCGCTTCAGCCGCCGCGCATTTGGTCCGAAGCCAAAATGCGATTACCCGAAAAGCCTGATAGTTCAGGCTT
>JAFSJZ010000072.1 GCA_017449185.1 Oscillospiraceae bacterium | reverse complement strand
CTTTGCTCGTGCAAAGAGAAAGTGGACAAAAAGAGAAAGCACGCCAGAGAGGGGAAGATTCCGATTTCTTCCCCTCTCTGGACTCTCCCTAATTGAAACGGCAAAGGAGGGGACTTCTCCCCTCCTTTGATCCACCCTGACGTTGTACTGTTTTGAGAGTTGACCGCCAATGAATGACATTCCCGCAGGAGCTGCAGCCGCAGCTCCTGTTTTCCATGTGGGGGCAGGTGAGAGCGTATCCGGTTGGGGCACGCAATCAGGGGCGGCGGCGGCCGCCCCTGCGAGAAACAATGTTCGGAGGCTCGAGTGTTACAAGTTAGAACAACGGAGGGGAGTTTTGAAAGAGGGGATAAGCCCCTCTTTCATCGTTTCAATTAGGGGGTGTCTTGAGGGGGGAAGAATTCGAAATCTTCCCCCCTCAAGTGCCGTTCTCTTTGCCACTTTCTCTTGGGCACGCAAGAGAAAGTGGGAAAAACCGCCTCCCCACTCCCTTGCACGCGCAAAGAGAAAATGGACACTGATCCGGTCGTTAAGACGCAAAAAGCGGGCGGCCGCGAGGCCGCCCCTGCGAGAAGGACCGTACAGCAAAAAAGAAGGTGCTTTCGCACCTTCTTTTTTAATGGATCCCCGTGCCGCCGGGCTGATAGTACATGGCGAAGACGTCGCGCATCTCGTAATAGGCCTCGTCCTCGCACCATCCGCCGCCGGTCGAGCCGTCCGGGTCTGTTATGGGGCAATAGACCTGCGTGTCGGGCAGCGCGGCGGCGATCTCCGCGCCGCGTCCCGGCCCGAGGCCCGCGTACCACAGGCGCTTGAGCTGCTTCATTTCCTTGAGCGGGCTCAGATCGAAGCCGTAGCAGTAGCACATGTTCAGCTGCTCGAGCTTCTTGCAGTTCAAGAGCGGGCTGATATCCTTGGGCGAGGTCTGGAAGATCTCCAGATACTTCAGATCCTGCAGAGAGCCGATCGGCGTGATGTCCGTAAAGCGGGCCCCCACAAGGATGAGATACTGCAGCTTCGGCATGTTGTAGAGGAAGGACAGATCGCGGAGCCACATGTGGCCGAGGTCGAGCGCGATCAGATCGCGGCAGTAGCGGATCGGGTAGAGCTCGGCGTCGCCCAGCATCGGCGCGTCATAGTTGAGATCGGGCACGTCGGCCGCGCAGAAAAACGTGGCGTCCGTACGCAGAGAGTAGATGCTGAAATAGATCGTCCAGACGAAGCGGATATCCTCAAAGCTCCGGTCGAGCGCGTCCATCTCCTCGTCCGACACGCCGCAGTCGCTCATGATCACCTTTTTCAGCTGCGGCATCAGCGCGGCGGCGGCGCGGATCTCGTCCGTGTCGTCGATCCGGATGCCGCTGAGGTCGATCTCCTCGACGTCGGGCGTGTAGATCCTGCCGCAGAGGCGGATCACGTAGTCCGTCTCGATCCCCTCGCAGAGCTCCAGCAGCTCCGCCAGCTGCGTCGGAGAGAGCTCGCAGTCGCGCAGATCCAGCTTTTTCAGGCGGGGGAGGCGCTTCAGGGCGGCGACCAGCTCTTCGGCGCTGCCGGGAGGAACGGCGCCGAGGCGCAGCTCCTCGATGTCTCCCGACAGCTCCGCGCCCCACAGCGTGACGGGCATGACGCAGCGCAGCTCCTCATGCGCGGCGGCAAAGGCCTCTTTCTGCTCTTCGCTGAGCCGCGAGCCCCACAGATCCACCGTCTCGAGATGCGGCAGGAGCGGGATCAGCCGCTCGAGTTCCTCGAGCGTGAGCCCGGCCGCGGAGAGCGCGACGGCGTTGCCGTCCACATCGCCCGCGCCGCTTGCGACCGTCCAGCGCAGCGTCAGATCCGGCCGCTCGGCGGCCAGGGCTGCGAGCGCGCCGTAATCGGTGCAGGCGCGCGCGTCCACCTCGCGCAGATTCGGAAAGTAGGCAAAGCGGTCGATCTCATCGGCGGGAAGAGAGCGCAGGACGATCGTCTCGGAGTCGCAGTCAAAGCGATCCTCTCCGATGGGCACGTCCCAGCGGATCGACACGCCGGAGCGCCGGGTCCGGGCCGCCTCGTAGTCCTCGCAGCTGATCTCCCGCCCGCGGAGGTCGAGCGAATCGACGCAGACATACAGTCTGTTGCCGACGCGCAGCGTGAAAAACCGGAACCAGGCCGCCAGAAGCAGCATGGCCAGCACGAAAAGCGCCAGCGCGATCCGGCCCGCCGTTTTTCTGTTGTTCGATTTTGCCGTCTCGTCCATGCGTTTGGCTTCTCCTTCCTCCGCGGAGGCTTTCTCTTTTGATTGTATCACAGATTTCGAAAAAAAGAAGGGGTCGGATCAGCGCCGCTCGACGGCGCCGAGGTTTTCCGTCAGGTCGTTTTTCTCCGTGTCGGGCCCGACGAGGCTGCGGAACAGGCCAAAGCTGTGGCTGTCGTAGGCGTGTCCGCTCTCATAGACGCGGAAATGCAGCTCCTTCTGCGAGGCGTGCATGGCAAGGGCCTCTTCAGCCACGGCAAAGGCCGTTTTTCCTTCGAAGGCGGCGAGCGGCGTCTCATAATCGAGCGCCGTGCGCTCCTCCTCCGGTCCGTAGAGGTGGAGGTAGGTCTTCGGCGTGTCCCATACGCCGAGGCGCGCCGCGGTCTCGGGCAGATAGTCCGCGTCGGCGGCGAGCTCGACGGCGCGCTCGACGCTCCTCGCCGTCAGCATATGGACGCCCTGCCTGTATTCTCCTCCCTCGTCGTGCGTCACGACAACGAGCGGCCGGAAGCGTCGGATCTGTTCGACCAGAAAATCCGTAAATCCGTTCTGTCCGTATGTCCATTCCGCTTCTCCGATCGAGTAGATCTCGCGGTCGGGCGCGTCGTTGACGATCGGATAGCGCCGCACGCCCGCGTGCCAGAGCGCGTTGAGCAGCTCGTCGCAGCGCTCGCGCAGACTGCCGTAGTGCGAGATCGTGTAGACGAGCTGCACCTCCAGCCCCTGCTCGCCGGCGTAGAGCGGCAGCAGCCCGCCGAAGAAGACGAACTCGTCGTCCGCGTGCGTCGGCACGACGAGAATGTCCGCGGGAGAGTCGCTCTCCCGCCAGACCTGTACCCAGTCGGGCGGCGTGCCGGGAGAAAAGGCGCTGATCTCGCTCAGCCGGACCGCGGCCCCGTCGCCGAGGCGGATGCTGCACTCGCTCGCGCTTTCGCCAAGCGCTGCGAATTCGTGCATCATGCCGTTCCCGCCCGCGGCGACGGCCGTGCCGTTCGCCTCGAGCGTCCAGTCGCGGGGGCGGTCATACCAGACCAGATAGAGCCCGCCGATCGGCTCGGCGGCGCTGACGGTGATCGTCGCTCCGGCCGGGAGGCTGCAGCAGGTACTGAACTCTCCGTCGAGCAGCGCGTCGACCTTCTGCTCTGCGCGCAGCGTGATCTCCAACTGCTTCGCCGCGGGCTCCGGCGTTGGTTCCGGCGTCGGTTCCGGCGTGGGCTCCGGCGTGGGCTCCGGCGTCAGTTCCGGCGAAGGCTCCGGCGCCGCTGCCGCCGTCGGAGCGGGAACGGTCCCCGGCTCAAGCTGTCCCGCGCAGGCTCCCAGCGTCAGCGCGCAGAGCACCGCAACACAGCAGACGAGCCTTTTCATGCGCCTTTCGCGCCCCCGAACAGCTCGCTCAGACGCTGGCGGAAGGTATAACTGACCGTCACGGCACATGCCGCCGAAAGCGTCCCGTCCTCCGAGGCGCAGGTGATGATCGCCTCGCCCTTGCCCACGGCCGTGACCGTGCCGTCGGCGGAGACCGCCGCGACCGTCTCGTCGCTGCTCGACCAGACGAGCGCGCAGGGCGCTGCCGTCTCCGGCAGGAGGGAGGCCGTCAGGGTCTCGCTCGCGCCGCGCTTCATATACAGGACCTGCGCGTCGAGCGTGAGACTCTCCGGCGCGGGCGGAGGCAGCTCAAGGGCGGGGATGGCCGTTCGCTCCAGCTCCTCGCCGCAGACGGCGCAGCGCAGCACGGCCTCGCCCTCCTCGCCGGGCGCGGCCTCGCGCACGGTCTCCCATTCGCCGGGCGTGTGGCGCGGCGGCGTGTAGCTGTCGATCCAGGAATAGCCGCAGCCCTCACAGACGTGCTCGGTCCAGCCCCAGCTTGTGCAGTCCGGCTCGACGACCGTCTCGACATAGTCGGGCTCGTCGCAGCCCTCCGGCGAGAGAACGACGTCATAGCGGAAGCGTTCGTCCCGCTTGAAGCCGGAAACGTCGTTGCGCAGGTTGATCACCAGGTCCACCTGCTCGCCCGCGAAGCCGCGGCAGTAGGCGCGCCGGGTGAAGTTGTTCTCAAAAAAGCTGATCGTTCCCTTTACCGTGCAGTCGGTCACGCTCATCATGCGCTCGCGCACGAGCCCGTAGCCGCAGTACATGCCGACCATGCCGCCCGTGTGCACGAAGCCGTTGACCGAGGCCCAGCCCCGGATATTGACGCTGCAGCGCTCCGCCGAAAACTTGCCGGAGGCGGCCAGTCCGCCGAGGAACTGCTCGCAGTGGATGCCGGCGTTGCAATCCTCAAAGAACAGCTCCACATCCGTGCTGCAGTCGGTGAACCAGCCGCTGCCGAAGCCGATCAGGCCGCCGACGCCCAGGATCTCCCCGCGGCCGTAGAGCCACAGGCGGCCCTCGACGCCGACGTTTTCGGCCGTCAGGTCATAGGCGTAGCCCGCGAGCGCGGCGACAAAGCAGCTGTCCGCGCTCTCCAGCTCCGCATGCACGCCCCGGAGCCGCAGGTCGCGGATCGCGGCCTCACGGGCAACGGAGAACAGCCCTGCGAATTGCGCGTCGCGGGGCTTGTTGTTGCCGTCGCGGCACTCGACGGTCTCGTCGCCAAGCCGGCGCAGCGTCAGATTGTAGATCGTGTGCCCGGCGCCGTCGAGCGTGCCGGAGAAGGGGATGGGCTTCCAGTCGACTCCCGCGAGGTCGATGTCCGCGGCCAGACGGTACTGCCCCGCCGGATCGAGAACGATCGCGCGCAGCTCGTCCGCGCTGCGGATCTCACGCACGCCGTCCGCGCCCATGGCCGGGAGCGTCAGGGAGGGGTCGATCGGCTCGGCGCTCTCCTCCGGGGGCTCCTTCTCCGGCATGGGGCCCTCCGTCTCGGTCAGATATTCGGCATAGTCCATCGCGATGCGCGCGATCTCGCCGAGGACGCGCTTCGCGTCCAGCACGCTGTAGGTCATCACCGTCAGCAGGAAGGGCCTGGGGGCGTAGATGATGCCGCTGTCGCACACATAGCCCTCGTCGGAGCCGTATTTGTGCGCGACCTCGCAGTCGCCGCGGTATTCGCTGAAGTAATCGTCGGGGCGCGCCTGTTTGAGAAAGTCCAGGATCATCTCATAGCGCTCCTCGTTCTCCCAGAGCGTGCGCAGCGTGCCGATCATGAAGCGCGGCGAGAACTGGTTGAAGCGGAAAAAGATCTCCGGGAGTTCCTCTTCGCTCAGGCCGCTGTTCGGCACGAGCATGGCGCGGTATTCCGCGTAGTTCCGCGACAGGTTGTCCCGCAGCTTTTCGCCGACGGCGTTGTTGGAGTCGATGATCATGACCTCCAGGGCCTTGCGCAGCACGTAATGGGCCACCTTGTCGTTGGCCGTGATCTCTCCCGCGGCGATCCTGTCGGCATAGACCATCGCCAGCGGCAGCTTGTAGGTACTGGCCCCCTCCATGAAGGTATCTCCGTTGAGATACCACTCCTCTCCGCTCATGATATCGCACCAGCCGATGGCAATGCTGTTTTTGTTGATGCTCAGGGAGTCGAGATAGCGCTCGATCACCTCGCCGAGACTCTCCTGCGAGAAGTCGGCCTCGAAGTGATACGCGGCGTCCTGCGCGCTCACGCCGGCGCAGGGCAGCAGCAGCGCGGCACAGAGCAGCAGGCAGAGGAAGCGTATGCGGTTTTTCATGTGCGTTCTCCCTCCGCCCGGTTTTCCGGCACGGGCTCCGGCAGTCGGTCCGCAGCCGGCTCGGGCTGCGCGGCCAGATATTCGGCGTAATCCATCGCGATGCGCGCGATCCCCGCGATGACGGTCTCGGCGTCGTCCAGGCCGTAGGTCATCACCGTCAGCAGAAAGGGCCTCTCGGCAAAGACGACGCCCGTGTCGCTGATATAGCCCAGGGCATTGCCCGTCTTGTGCGCGACCTCGTATTCGCCCCGCCAGCGGCTGATGAAGCTCTCGGGCTGGGCCTCGGTCATGTAAGCGACGATCCAGTCGTATTTGCCCTCGCGGCCGTCCCACAGCGTCTGCAGCGTGCCGATGAGGCAGCGCGGCGAGAACTGGTTGGCCGTGTAATAGCCGCTGGGCAGCTCCTCGAGCGGGAGAGAGCAGCTCGCCGCGATCGCGGTGCGGTATTCGACGTGGTTCTCCGACACGCCGCGGCGCAGCGCGTCGGCCGCGTTGTTGCTGGAGATCACAAGCGCGTCCCGGACGGCGGTCTCGACGGTATAGGCGCCGATTTTGTCCTCCCGTGCGATCTCGCCCGCGGCCACCCGGTCGGCGTAGAGCATGCACAGCGGCAGCTTGTAGGTGCTCGCGCCTTCCATGAACAGGTCGGCGCCGCGGTACCATTCCTCGCCGCTTGTAAGATCTCTCCAGCCGACGGAGAAAAATTTTCCGCGGATGCCTCTCGATTCGAGATAGCGCTCGATCGCCTCGCCGAGGCTCTCCTGCGAGAAATCCGTCTCAAAGGAAAAGGCGGCCTGTTCCGCGCAGACCGCGGCGCAGGGCAGCAGCAGCGCGGCGCAGAGCGCGAGACAGAGAAGGCGTACGACCGGTTTCATGCGTCTTTCTCCACTCCCGTTCCGCCCGGCTGATAGAACATGCCGAAGAGGTTCCTCATCTCATAATAGACCGGCGCCGTACGCCAGCCGCCGCCCGTCGAGCCGTCGATATCCCAGCTCGGCAGGAAGCAGAGCGTGTCCGGCAGCGCCGCCGCGAGCGAGGCGCAGTTCTCTTTGCCCATGCGGTTGCCCGGATACCACAGCCGCTCCAGCCAGGTCATCTCCCACAGCGGCGCGGGATCGTAGCCGCGCGTGTAGCCGACGTTGAGGTGCCGCAGCTTTTTGCAGTTCAGCAACGGGCTGATGTCGTCGATCGTGTTGTTGAAGATCTCGAGATATTCCAGCTCCCCGAGCGTGCCGAGGACGGAGATGTCGTGGAATCGCTCCTCGACGAGGATCAGGTATTTCAGCTGCGTCAGGCCTTCGAGAAAGCTCAGGTCCTTGAAGAACATGTGCCCGAGGTCGAGCGCGACCAGGTCGGTGCAGTAGCGCAGCGGCGCAAGCTCTTCGCTCGAGGCGGCGGGCGCGATATACCCATGGCTCGGCAGATCCGAGGCGCAGAAGACCGTGGCGTCGGTGCGCAGGGAGTAGACGGAGAAGTGCACGGTCCAGACGACGCGCAGGTCCTCGAATTCACGGTTGAGCGCGTCCATCTCCTCGTCGGAGGGGCCGCAGTCGCACATAACGAGCTTTTTTAAGCCCGGCAGCAGCGCGACGGCCTCCTCGACCGCGGCGAGATCGTCCACGGGAACGCCGCTGAGGTCGATCTCTTCGGTATCGTCGTCATAGCGCGTCCCGCACAGCGGCACCGTATAGCGCGCGCCCTCCGGGCAGAGCGCCAGGATCTCCGTCAGCTCCGCGCAGGAAAAGTCCGCGCCGCGGATGTCGAGCTCCTCGAGCGCCGTAAAGCGCCGCAGCGCCGCGCAGAGTTCCTCGGCCGAGCCCTCCGCGGAGGCGAGCGTCAGCGCGGCGCAGTCGGAGGGGTAGTCCTTCCCCCACAGGCGCACCGTGTAGACAAAGCGCAGCGAAGGATGCGCCGCGCGCAGCGCGTCGACCTCCGCGTCGGAGAGAGCGCTTTCGCGCAGATCGACCCGGCGCAGCCGCGGCAGCAGGCCCAGCAGCGTCTGCAGCTCGTCCGCGCCGCAGCGTGTTGCCGTCAGTGTCTCGGCATTGCCGTCGATCGGGCCGTCCGCGCTCGGGACCGTCCATGCGACGTCCAGCTCCGTCCGTTCGGACGCAAGAGCAGCGAGGGCGGCGAGATCGGCGCAGCCGCGCGCGTCGACGGTTTTCAGGTTCGGAAAGTATCGGAAACGGTCGATCTCGTCCGCAGGCAGGGCCGCGAGCGTGATCGTCTCGGCAAAGCTGTCGAAGCGCTCGTCCCCGATCGGGACGCTCCAGCGGATGCTCCTGTCGGGGTATTTTTGCGACGCGGCCTCGTACTCCTCCACGGTCAGGACGGCATCCCGCGCGTCGATCACCGCGGCGCGGCGGTAAAAATGCCCGCCGATGCGCACCGTAAAGACCAGCACCGCCGCCGCCGCGCAGACGAGCAGCGCGGCGGCGGCGATCCAGGGCAGGAGCCTGCCTGTTCTTTTTGCGGACGTTTCTTCCATGTTATTCTTCGCCCGGATACGCGCTGACAAAGCACAGCGCGTCGCTGATCTCCTTCTCCCAGGGGTTCTGGAGGGGGTTGATGACCGTTCCGTGGAACACGGTATGCGCCGTCTGCCCGCCGTCGAGGGCATAGGCCTTGACGCAGCCGTGCGCCAGCATCGCCTCGGTCGCCTGGCGGAGCGTGGCGAGATTGTAGTGGATGGGGCTGTAATTGATGTCCATCGTGAGATAATGCCGCTCGCCCAGCATGCCGACGGCGGCGCGGGCGTAGGCGTCGTTGATCTCGCCGAAGGGGTAGCTCGCAGGCGTGACGTCGACGCCGTCGTTGATCAGCACGGGGCCGAAGGACAGCGAGAAGACGATGTCGTTGTCCGCGATGTACTGCTCGCACGCCGCCTCGTCCGCGAAGTAGTTGGGCGGCACGAAGAGCATATCGCCGTTCGCGTTGAAGAAGCAGGTGTCGACCTTGCCCTGCCAGAACTGCTCGATCTTCCGGTTCTGCACCTCGAGAGCGCTGTCGCGGTAGACGAACATGTAAAAGTCGCCGCTGATGGTCAGGACCGCGTTGCTCTCTTTGGCAAAGACAGTCGTGAACTTGTACTTCTGCGCCTTGCCGTCGTCGCCGGTGATGCGGCGGACGAGCTGCGAGCCGTCCCCTACGAAGATCTCGGAATAGGTGCCGACGGCGTTCGCGGTCAGCTCCTGCCAGTTGAGGACGAGGATCGTCTCGTCGAGATAATAGTTGATCTGAGAGTCCTCGAGCAGGACGATGTCCTCGTTCCACGCGAGCGTCTGCTCGCCGATGAGCGCTTTGGCCTCCGGCCGCTCGAGCAGCGCGCGGATCACGGCCTTGTCGCGCGTGGAGCCGAAGTTTTCCTCCGCCGGCACGGGACCGGCGAGCGCGCCGATCTCAATGGCGTAGTGCTTGGGCACATAGCGCAGCTCCGCCGAAGCCTCCGTAAAGAGCGTCTCGGCGGCCGCGTCGGGGTCGGCAAGAGAGGCGGGGAAGAGCGCGGCGCTCAGCTCGGCGGGGTTCTCCAGCGTCCAAACGCCCTTGTCATAGCTCAGCCGCGCGGTCAGCGCGGTCTCTCCGAGGCAGGCGGAAGGATCCGCCGCGCCGGAAGAGAGCAGCTTTGAGAAGGCGCCGCGCACCACCTCGCCGCGGTACTGCCAATTCTCGTCATAGATCTCCGAGGCGACGCGCGCTTCCTCGACCGCGGCGGCGAGCGCGTCGTTGAGCGGGGCGTTGAGCGCGGCGGCGAGCTTATGTACGTCCAGCGTCGTGACCGTCACGCCAAGCGCGGCCGTCTCCCCCTCCGGCACTTCGGCCGGGGCGGCGGCGACGGAAAGCGCGTCGGCCGCCAGCGCGAGCAGCGCGCGGCCGTCCTCCGTTGTGGGGGTCTTGACTCCGGCCGCGGCGGAGAGAGAGGCGCTGTCCATCGCGCCGAGGCTGTCGAGATAGTCCGCCAGCACGGTCTGCGGCGCCACGGCGTTCTTCTTCTGCATCGTCTTATGGACGAAGAAGCCGCCGACGCCGAGCAGCGCGGCAAGCAGCAGCACGGCGATCACGATGCCGCCGCCGCTCTTTTTCTTCTTTTTGCCGTGCGCTCCGCTCATGGCGTGATCTCCTTACAATAACAATTCCTTATAGGCTCCCCCGTCGGGGGAGGTGAGAGACTCAGAAGTCCGCGTTCCCCGTCGTTCTGGGGTGCAGCTCGACGTCGCGGATGTTGGACACGCCCGTGAGGTACATGACCATGCGCTCGAAGCCCAGGCCGTAGCCCGCGTGGCGGACGCTGCCGTAGCGGCGCAGGTCGAGATACCACCAGTAGTCCTCTTCCTTCAGGCCCAGCTCCTTCATGCGCGCGGTGAGCACGTCGAGGCGTTCTTCTCTCTGGCTGCCGCCGATGATCTCGCCCACGCCGGGCACAAGACAGTCGGCCGCGGCGACGGTCTTCCCGTCGTCGTTGAGACGCATGTAGAAGGGCTTGATCTCGCGCGGATAGTCCGTGACGAAGATCGGCTTTTTGAAGATCTGCTCGGTGAGGTAGCGCTCGTGCTCGGTCTGCAGGTCGATGCCCCATTTCACGGGGTAGTCGAAATCCTTCCCGCTCTTTTCAAGCAGCTCGACGGCCTCGGTGTAGCTGATGCGGCCGAAGTCGTTCGTCACGACGTTGTGCAGCCGCTCCAGAAGGCCCTTGTCCACAAAGCTGTTGAAGAATTCCATCTCCTGCGGGCAGCGCTCGAGCACGCGGTTGATGATATACTTCACCATCGCCTCGGCGGTGTCCATATAGTCATAGAGGTCGGCGAAGGCCATCTCCGGCTCGATCATCCAGAACTCGGCCGCGTGGCGCTGGGTGTAGGAGACCTCGGCGCGGAAGGTCGGCCCGAAGGTGTAGACGTCGCCGAAGGCGAGCGCGAAGTTCTCGGCGTTGAGCTGGCCCGAGACCGTGAGGTTCGTGGCCTTGCCGAAGAAGTCCTTGCTGTCGTCCACCGTGCCGTCCTCTTTGAGCGGCAGGTTGTTGAGGTCGAGCGTCGTCACGCGGAACATCTCGCCCGCGCCCTCGCAGTCGGAGCCCGTGATGATCGGGGTCTGTACGTAGACGAAGCCGCGCTCCTGGAAGAACTCATGCACGGCCTGCGCCGCGACGCTGCGCACGCGGAACACCGCGGAGAACAGGTTCGTGCGCGGACGCAGATGCTGGATCGTACGCAGGAATTCGACGCTGTGGCGCTTTTTCTGCAGCGGGTAGTCCGGCGTGGACACGCCCTCGACCGTGATCTCATCGGCCTTGAGCTCGAAGGGCTGTTTGGCCTCCGGCGTCAGGACGAGCGTCCCGCGCACGATCAGCGCGGCGCCGACGTTCTGCCGGGCGATTTCGTCGTAATTATTGAGCCTGCCCCTCTCAAATACGACCTGCAGCGATTTGAAGCAGCTGCCGTCGTTGAGCTCGGCAAAGCCGAAGTTCTTCATGTCGCGCACCGTTCTGACCCAGCCGCAAACGGTGATCTCTTTTCCGTCAAAGGAGGCGGCGTCGGCCCAAATGCCCGCAATTTTCTGGCGTTTCATTTTTCACTCGTCCTTTCTTTGTGCCGCCCTGTGCGGCACGCATATTTTCCACAGGCCGCAAAGACAGCCTGTGAAACAATATTATAACCAGTTTCCGGCCTGTTTGCAAGAGCAAAAGCGTCCATGACACGGGCGGCTTTTTCTTCTTAACGACCTGTTGAGTGTCTATTTTCTCTTTGCACGTGCAAAGAGAAAATGGACTCTGACCCGGTCGGTCCAAAAAAACATGCCGCCCCTTTTCCGGGGCGGCATGCGCGTTGATATCAGAAGATCAGCTCGACCGGGGCGGGGTAGTTGCACAGGCTCAGAGAGCTGTGCGCGCCGCCGTCTTCGCCGTCGCGCGTCCAGGGCACGGGCTTTTCAAAGGTGAAGGTCGCCCTCGTCGTGTGCAGGATCAGCAGATCCGGGCAGTCGAAGCTCTGCGTCAGGGCGCTGGTGAGGATCGCGCCGAAGCCGTCGATCGTCTGCGGCTCGCGCACGAGCACCAGCTCGCTCTGTCCGTCGCCGAGGCTGACCATCTCCTCTTTCAGGCGCAGGATGCCCGCCACGGAGGTGGAGTTGGACATGCTGCCGTAGAGGAAGCGGCCCTCGACCACGCCGCCGTCGTATTCCACGCGGGCCTGCACGGCCTCGATCTTCGGCAGCTGCGCCATGCCCTGCAGCACATAGGCCAGATGGCCCAGCGCCTTCTTCTGCTGCTGCGGCGTGGCGTAGCTGACCTCGGTGAACATGCCGAAGGCCGCGATGTAGGCGAAATAGTCGTTTTCTCCGAAGCCGCCCACATCAAAGGGGTGGGGCATCCCGGAAAGGATGCGCCGCGCCGCGCCGATCGTGTCGTTCTTCGGCAGATCCAGCGTCGTGGCCACGTCGTTGGTCGTGCCCATCGGGAAATAACCGATCGGCGGGGGATTGTCCAACCGCATCAGGCCCGCGAGCACCTCGCTGAGCGTGCCGTCGCCGCCGATGCAGGCGACGATATCGTATTCCATGCCGTGCGCGGCGGCCAGCTCGGTCGCATCGCCGCGGCCGGAGGTGAAGAAAAGCGTCGTCCGGCAGCCGCCCTGGTCGAGCAGCTGCAGCGCCTCGGGCAGGTTGACCTTGTACGCGCCGCGTCCCGCCGCCGGATTGATGATCAGCATGAGTTTCTTTTCCATGCGCTCGCCTCGTCAAGAGAAGTTTTTCATTTGCTTTGCTATTATAGCCTTTTTGGAGAAAAAAGGCAAGGGGACGGGAGAGGCGGTTTGTCCCCACTTTCTCTTGCGTGCCCAAGAGAAAGTGGCAAAGAGAACGGCACAAGAGGGGGAAGATTTCGATTTCTTCCTAACACCTTGCCGCGAATACAAATACAGGGCCGCCTTAATATGGCGACCCTGTATTTGTGCGGCTGCGGAAATTGCGGCTTTGCTTCATCCGCCCCCGGCGGTGCAAAGCCG
>JAFSJZ010000071.1 GCA_017449185.1 Oscillospiraceae bacterium | reverse complement strand
GGGCTGAGAAGTGTTTTTTCCGAGGCACATGTCCTCGGAAAAAACGATCGGACTGTTTTTCGCCTGCGGGCGAAAACTCTGCGAGGCTTTCTTTTAAGAAAAAAGCCGATCCCGCAAGGGATCGGCTTTTTCTTGCTTTTTGCACGTATTTGTTGTATCCTTGCGGAAAAAGGAGGCGGAAGAGATGGAAGAGAAGCTTTTGCTCCTGCGCGCGTCGGAGGATATTCTCAGCCAGTATGAATACTATCGGCGGGAGTTTCTCGAACGCGGCGACAGCCTGGACGGCACCGGCCCCATGCGGCGCATCGAAAACGGAGAGGAATGGCTTGCGCGCGTCAGGAGCTATGAAGACCCGGCCACGCTGCCGGATGGCCTCGTGATCGCCACGCAGTACGTCCTTGTGCGTGAGAGCGACGGAAAGCTGCTGGGGATGCTGCAGCTGCGGCACTATCTCAACGACTATCTCGAAAAATACGCCGGGCACATCGGCTATTCCGTGCGGCCGGGCGAACGGCGCAAGGGCTATGCCAGGCGCATGCTCGCCCTGGGTCTGGACAAGGCACGCGCGCTGGGCTTAAAGCGCGTGATGATCAGCTGCGCCGTCGATAACGAGGGCAGCCGCCGCACGATCCTGGCAAACGGCGGCGTGTTCCACAGCACGATCTGGGACGAGGAAGATCAGGAAACGCTCGAGCGATACTGGATCGAGCTGTAAAGGAGGGCCGCGATGGGAAGGGATCTTTGCATCGACTGCGACGGCGGCGCGGTCAATATCCGCGTCGGTGCGATCATCATGAAGGACGGCAAATTTCTGATGGCCGGCAATCCGAACTTTGACTATCTCTACTCCGTCGGCGGCCGCATCCAGTTCGGCGAGACGGCGGCGCAGGCCGTCGTGCGCGAGGTGATGGAGGAGACCGGACGTGAAATGGAGATCGATCGGCTGGGCTTTGTGACCGAGGATTTCTTTTACGGCGACTCCCCCGCCCATCTGGGCAAGCTGATCTATGAGCTGGGCTATTATTTTTACATGAAGACGCCCGCAGACTTCGAGCCCGTGTGCGGCAGCTTTACCGAAGCCGGTGAAAAGGAATTTCTCGTCTGGGTCTCGCCGGAGGAGGGAAGAAAGCTCTATCCTGTGTTCTTCAACGACGAGCTGCGCCGTCCGCAGGAAGGCGTCAGGCATTTCGTTACCGATCAGAGATGAAAGAAAACCGGTGCGCTTAGGGCGCGCAGAATAGGGATACGGCAGCGCAAAAAGGATATTTTCGCGCCGGACTTCGTTGAAAATGCTCGGAATACAGTTCAAGTATTCCTGCGCTTTTCGCCTTGCCCGACACAAAAAATCTCACTTTTTGCGTGCAAAGCAGTTTTGAGCGAGAGATTTTTCGTCCAGACAATATAGAAAAATCCGGGAATACTTGACGTATTTCCGGATTTTTCTGTGCAGTATGGGCGGAAAAGGTCCGCTCAAAACCTGTCGTCTCCCTAATCTGCGCGCCCTTTTGCGCACCGGTTTTCTTTTTTATTTGCGCGTCCGTTTCTTTTTGCGCTTTGTCTTTTTCAGGCTTGTGATGACCAGCACCACGCACACCACGGCCAGCGCGGCCACGCTGACGCCCAGGATCGTGAGCCAGAGATTGAGATCGTTCTCATCGCCGGTCGGCACGCCGCGGCGGTCGACGTCCGTGACGGAGAAAATGGCCAGCGCCTTGCCGTCCAGATAGGCCACGCCGATGATGTGCTTGCCGGCGGACAGGCTCTTTAAGTAATTGGGCTTGATCTTGACGATCGTGCTGCCGGAGGCGATGGAATAATACGACGCGGGAACGGTCTTGCCGTCCACCGTCAGCTCGGTAAACTTGACCAGCGCGCCGTTGGCGGTAAAGCTCAGCTCGCTCCTTGAGCTCTTGCTCCAGCTGCTGCCGGCGCCGGAGGTGATCAGATAATTCGGCAGGTCGAAGCGCGAGACGATCGTGCCGCTGTACGCGCCCTTGAGCGTGATGGTGGCCGTGCCGCTCTTCGTGGGGATGTCATACTGGAAGGTGACGTCGTAATCCTGCCCCTTCTGCAGCGTCGTGTCGCCGGACTTCAGCTCGACCGTCGGCTCGATGCCTTCGTCCTCCGGCTTGCGGGAGGTGATGAACTCCGTCACCGCGCTCGATGGGATCGCCGTGATGGCAAAGCTCTTCTCCGCGCTGCCGGTATAGTTGCCCTGCCCCGCGACCGTGACCTTGCCCGTGCCGATGGCGGTGTTGTCGGCATAGCCTGTGACGGTATAGTCCCTGCCGTTTTCCAGCGAGCGCTCGCCGTCCTTGAGCGAAACGGCCGGCTCGCACGCCGTGCCGGTATAGGGCATCTCCGCCGGCGAGAGCGTGATCATATCGGCTGTGATTTCTTTGGGCGAAAGCGTAACAGTCTGCGGCTCGCTCTCGGCCGTCTTGGTCTCCTCGCCCTCGGTATAGGTGAAGAGGACCGTAAAGCTGTCGCTGATATTCGGGATCGTGCTTGCCGCCTTGACGGTAAAGCTGCCCTCGAGGGGCTCTTCGTCCTTCGTGACCGCGCCGTCCGACCCGAGCGTGACAAGCGCGTCCCAGCCGATGCCGTAGACAGGGTTTTCCGCCAGCGTGACCGTCGGCCAGGTGATGGTCAGCGCGGGATCGCCTGTCGCCGTCACCAGCGCGGGAGCGGCGGCAAACAGCATAGGCGCCTTTTCGCCCCTTACCTCAGTCTCTCCGGTCTCGCCGTTTTCGCCGGTCGCCCCGGTCTCTCCGGTCGTCCCGGTCTCTCCGGCCGCTCCGGTCTCTCCGGCCGCTCCGGTCTCTCCGGCCGCTCCGGTCTCGCCGGTCGCCCCGGTCTCGCCGTTCTCTTCGGCGGGCTTTGGCTCTTCCTTCTTCACGGCAAAGGTGACCTTGACCGTGTCGGAAATCTTGTTCTTCGTGCCGACGGACACCGTGACGTCCAGCGTGCTGCCGTCTTTGGCGTCGCTGGTGACGGTCAGCGTGTTGTCCCTGCGGCTGACGCCGACGGGCCAGTCGCCCGCCACCCAGTCGGGTTCGGCGTCTTTCTCCTCGCCGTACTGGTCCAGCACGATCGCGCCGTAGGGGATCGAGACCGATCCCGTCTCGGGGATCGTGATCGTGTCGGTCCCGTCAAGTCTCTCGCCCTCGCGCGTCATGGCGATGCTGCTTGCCTTCCGCTTGCCGAGCGCAAGGGTAAAGCCGCTCTCCTCCGTCAGCTCGGTGCCGCGCACGGCGGCGGTGACGGTAAAGGAAAGGGTCGTGTTCGGCTTCTCTTCGGCGGCTTTTTCGCCCGCCTCTTCCTTCGGCTCTTCGGCGGAGCCCTCGACGGCGTTTTCTTCCGTTTCCTCCGCTTCCGCCGCCTCTGCCGCAGCCGCGGCGTCCAGCGCGGCTTTGGCCGCGGGCGTGATCGCCGGGCGCTTTACCGACGGCTACAGCATCGAAAGCAGCCTGTTCGGCAGCATCTACGGCGTATCGAACGCGTACCTGATTGGCGTGATCGCGCTGTCCGCGGCGATACTGATCGTGTTCACG
>JAFSJZ010000070.1 GCA_017449185.1 Oscillospiraceae bacterium | reverse complement strand
CATCGGCGAGGCGAAAGCCGGTAAGGTCGAGTACCGTCTGGACAAGACCAACATCATCCACTGCCCCATCGGCAAGGTCAGCTTCGGCGCGGAGAAGCTCTACGAGAACTACACCGCCCTGATCCAGGCCATCATCAAGGCCAAGCCGGCCACCGCCAAGGGCCAGTATATCCGCTCCTGCGTCACGGCCTCCACGATGGGCCCCGGCGTGAAGATCAACGCCCAGAAGCAGCTCTGATCGCTGCCCTGGATGAAAAACGGGATGTGAAAGAAATCTTTCACATCCCGTTTTTCATCCTCACACCGTAGGGGCGACCCTTGCGGTCGCCCGAAGGCTCCCTTTACACAAGGGAGGCAAAAACACCTGAGGGGGAAGGAAGAAAACGCCCGGATGCGTGTAAATAACCGTTGCCAAAGACGTGGAAAGTGAGTAAAATAGAGTATAGAAGAAACCGCGCCCTGCGCGAGGAGGAAAGACATGAGAAGCAAATATTCCGTTCTGCTCAAGACCATCGCCGAGGAGCACAATCTGCAGATCCTGCACGCCGCGAAGGACTATGACACGGCGAAGATCGTGACCTACGACGTCAACCGCCCGGCCATGCAGCTCGCGGGCTTTTACAACTATTTCGACCCCAAGCGCATCCAGATCATCGGCCGTGTCGAGAGCACCTATCTCGACACGCTCTCGGACGCGGACCGGCTTGCCGCCTTCGAGCGCTTCATGCAGTTCGACATCGCAGCGCTCGTGATCTGCCACGGCGTGCAGCCCTTCCCGGAGTGCATGGAGATGGCCGAGAAGTACGACCGCACCGTCTTCATCACGCCCGAGGACACCAGCGAATTCCAGGCCGGCGTGATCTCCTCGCTGCGCAATCACCTCGCCCCGCGCACGACCGTACACGGCGTGCTCGTCGAGATCTACGGCGAGGGCGTGCTGCTCACCGGCGACAGCGGCATCGGCAAGAGCGAGACCGCGCTCGAGCTGATCAAGCGCGGTCACCGTCTGATCGCCGACGACGCCGTGGAGATCAAAAAGGTCGGCCGTGCGCGGCTCGTGGGCGACGCGCCGGAGATGATCCGCTATTATATGGAGCTGCGCGGCATCGGCGTGGTCAACGTCCGCCGCATCTACGGCATCGGCGCCGTCAAGCCCGAGAGCGGCATCGACCTCGTCGTGCACCTCGAGCCCTGGGAGGAAGGCAAGGCTTACGACCGGCTCGGTCTCACCAGCGAGGTGGAGACGATCCTGGGCGTGGAGATCCCGCGCGTGACGATCCCGGTGCGCCCCGGGCGCAACCTGGCCGTGATCCTCGAGCTCGCGGCGATGAACAACCGCCAGAAAAAGCTGGGCTACAACGCGGCGGAGGCCCTCGCGGCCGAGCACGACGCGATGATCGACGGTCTCTGAGGAGGGAAGCGCGGATGGACAGCATCGAAAACGAAAAGGGCATCTCGCCTGAGGAGAAGTCGGCGCGCTGCCGCGAGAACCTGGAGAAGGCGATCGCGGCGGTCAGGGCGGCCCTGCCCGGCATGACGCTGCTGGAAAACGAGCCCATGCGCGAGCATTGCTCCTTCCGCATCGGCGGCCCCGTGCGGGCCCTCGCCGTGCCGGAGGACGTCATGAGCCTCGCGAGGCTGTGCAGCATCCTCAAGGACAACCACATCGCGCCGATGATGCTCGGCAACGGGACGAACATCCTCTTTCCCGACGAGGGTCTGGCGGAGCTCTTTCTTGTCAGCACCGAGAAGCTTACGAAAATGTTCCTGCTGCCCGACGGTGCGATCTACGCCGAGGCGGGCGTGTCGCTGTCAAAGCTCTCGATCTTTGCGCAGCAGAATTCTCTCTCGGGGCTGGAGTTCGCCTCCGGCATCCCCGGAACGGTCGGCGGCGGCACGATCATGAACGCCGGCGCCTACGGCGGCGAGCTCAAGGACGCGATCGAGTCGGTCGTGTGTCTCTATGTGCCGGAGCAGCGGCTCTATGAGCTGTCGAACGAGCAGTGCCAGTTCGCCTACCGCACGAGCCTGTTCAAAAAAATGGGCGGATGCCTGATCCTCAGCGTCGTGTTCCGCCTGAGCGCGGGCGAGGGCGAGGCCATCGCCGCGAAAATGCGCGAGCTGAACGAGCGCCGCCGCGACAAGCAGCCGCTCGACCTGCCCTCGGCGGGCAGCGCCTTCAAACGGCCGGAGGGCTATTACGCCGCCGCGCTCATCGACGAGGCGGGTCTGAAGGGCTTCCGCGTCGGCGGCGCGCAGGTGTCGGAAAAGCACGCGGGCTTCGTCGTCAACGTCGGCGGGGCCACGTCCCACGACGTCTACGACCTGCTCATGCACGTGCGCAAGACGGTGTATGAACAAAAAGGCGTCGTGCTCGAGCCGGAGGTCATCATCCTCCCGCCCGACTACCGTCTGGAGGACTTCGGCCCCGCCGTGAAGGGCAACCGCGTCAGCTTCAGCAACTGGGAAGAGGAAGAAGAAAAATAAAGCCTTTCAGGGGGCAGGGATATGGAGTTTCTGATCATCACCGGCCTCTCCGGCGCGGGCAAGAGCCGCGCCGCGGACGTGCTGGAGGACCTGGATTACTACTGCGTGGACAACATGCCCGTGGCGCTGATCCCCCGCTTTGCGGAGTTCTGCGCCGCGACCGGCGGGCGCTACGAAAAGGTGGCGCTTGTGACCGACGTGCGCGAGAAGGACGGCTTCGGCGAGCTGCTCTCGACGCTGGAAAAGCTGCGCGAGAGCGAGATCACCTGCCGCATCCTGTACATGGACGCGGACGTGCCCACGCTGATCCGCCGCTACAAGGAATCGCGCCGCCCGCATCCCCTGGCCGAAAAGGGCGGCAGCGTCGAGCAGGCGATCCGCCGCGAGATGGAGCTGCTCGCCCCCGTGCGCGAGCAGGCGGACTTCGTCGTGAACACCACCCGTCTCACGCTCGGCAAGCTGCAGAGCCGCCTCTATGAGCTGCTCTGCGGCGAGGGAGAAAAGCGGGAGCTCGACGTGACGGTGCTCTCCTTCGGGTACAAGCACGGTCTGCCCTCGGAGGCGGACCTCGTCTTCGACGCGCGCTTCCTGCCCAACCCCTTCTATGTGGACGAGCTGCGCGAAAAGTCCGGGCTCGATCTGCCGGTAAAGGAATACGTCTTTTCCTTCCAGCAGACGCGCACCTTCATGGAGCAGGTCGAGGCCATGCTCGAGTTTCTCATCCCCCTCTATATCGAGGAGGGCAAGACCGGCCTGACCGTGGCCGTCGGCTGCACCGGCGGGCGTCACCGCAGCGTGGCCATCGCCGCCGCGCTCAACGACCACTTCCTGGCCCGCGGCATGAGCTCGGTCAACGTCAACCGGGATATCGACAAGTGAGGTAAAGCATGTCTTTTTCATCCGACGCCAAGGCGGAGCTCTGCCGCGCGAAGGTCGACAGAAAGTGCTGCGCCGTCGCCGAGAGCTACGGCGTGCTGCTCTACTGCAACACCTTCTCGCCGGGCGAGATCCGCATCATCACGGCCTCAGACGCCTTTGCCGCACGGCTGCCGCGGCTGTTCCGCCGCGCCTTTTCCGTCGGCTTTGACGTCCTGCCCGCCGAGGGCGCGGCCGGCAAGCGCAGCTTTCTCATCCGCGACCGGGAAAAGATCGCCCGCATTTTCGACGCCTTCGGCGCGGAGCCCGGCGCAACGCTCGCCCATCACGTCAATTTCGGCGTGATCGAGGAGGAGTGCGACCGCGTCTCCTTCCTGCGCGGGGCCTTCCTCGCGGGCGGCAGCGTGACCGACCCGGAAAAGCGCTATCACCTCGAGCTGGCCACGCCCCATCACTCCGTCAGCCGCGAGAGCTATTCGGTGCTGCTCGAGCTGGGCTTCTCCGCCCGGGAGACGCAGCGCGGCGGCAATCACCTGCTGTATTTCAAACAGGCCGACGTGATCGCGGATTTCTTCACCGCCCTCGGCGCGCCGACGACGGCCATGGGCGTGATGACCGCGAAGGTGGACAAGGAGATGCGCAACGAGATCATGCGCAAGATCAACTGCGACAGCGCCAACGCCGACAAGGTGGTGGCCGCCGCGCAGGAGCAGCTTGACGCGATCCGCCGCATCGCCCGCACGACCGGGCTCGACGCCCTGTCCGAGCCGCTGCGCGACGCGGCGCTGCTGCGCATCACCAATCCCGCCGCCTCGCTGGCCGATCTCGCGCAGCTGTCCTACCCCAAGGTCACGAAAAGCTGCCTGAGCCACCGGCTGCGGAAGATCATGTCTTTGGCCGAGACCCTGGAGGATTAGTTTCTAGATTCCAGTTTCTAGTTTCCAGCCGAGGGAAACGGAAGCTTTCCGTGTCTTTCGTCCCCTAGACACGAGACACTAGGAACTAGACACCGGATACAACGGAGGAACATCATGTCCTTTGTCCATTTACATGTGCACAGCGAATATTCCCTGCTCGACGGCGCCTGCCGGATCGACGCGCTCGCGAAGCGTGTCAAGGAGCTGGGGCAGAGCGCCGTCGCGCTGACCGATCACGGCGTGATGTACGGCGCCGTGGCCTTTTATAAGGCCTGCCGCGCAGCCGGCGTCAAGCCGATCATCGGCTGCGAGGTCTACGTCGCCCCGCGCGGCATGACGGACAAGGAGCACGGCCGCGACAACGACTATTCCCACCTCATTTTGCTGTGCAAAAACGAGACGGGCTACCGCAACCTCTGCTATCTCGTCTCCATGGCCTTCACCGAGGGCTTTTACATCAAGCCCCGCATCGACTGGGCGCTGCTCAAAGCGCACGCCGAGGGCCTTGTCTGCCTCTCCGGCTGCCTCGCGGGCGAGATCCAGCAGAAGCTCATCCACGACGACTACGCGGGCGCGAAGGAGCGCGCGCTGTGGCTGCGGGAGGTCTTCGGCGAGGACTTCTATCTTGAGATCCAGGACCACGGCATCCGCGAGGAGCGCGTGGCCGCGCGCGGCTGCGACCGCATCCGCCGCGAGACGGGCATTCCCCTCGTGCTGACCAACGACGCGCACTACGTCGCGCGCGAGGACGCCTACTGTCAGGACGTGCTCATGTGCATCCAGATGGGCCGCACCGTGGACGACCCCGTGCGCATGAAGTTCGAGACGCAGGAGTTCTTCCTCAAGACAGAAGAGGAGATGCGCGGTCTCTATCCCGACTGGCAGGAGGCCGCCGACAACACCGCGAAGATCGCCGAGAAGTGCGATTTCGATTTCGCGTTCGGCCACTACCACCTGCCTCGCTTCAAGCTTCCCGCGGGGGAGACGGACAGCGCCGCCTATTTGCGGAAGCTCTGCGACAGGGGCTTCGCCGAGCGCTACGGCGAGCGGCCGGACGTGCGCGAGCAGATGGAATACGAGCTGGGCGTCATCGAAAAGATGGGCTTTGTCGACTATTTCCTGATCGTGCAGGACTTCATCAACTACGCCAAGGCCCAGGACATCCCGGTCGGCCCCGGACGCGGCAGCGCCGCGGGCAGCGTCGTGTCCTACTGCCTGCATATCACGGACGTGGACCCGATCAAATACAGCCTCTTCTTTGAACGCTTTTTGAACCCGGAGCGCGTCTCGATGCCGGATATCGACGTGGATTTCTGCGTCAACCGCCGCGGCGAGGTCATCGACTACGTCAACCGCGTCTACGGTTCGGATCACGTGGCGCAGATCGTCACCTTCGGCACGATGGCCGCGCGCATGGCGATCCGCGATGTGGCCCGTGCGCTGGACATCTCCTACGCCGAGGCCGACGCCGCCGCCAAGCAGGTCCCCGCGGCGCTGAACATGACCATCGACGAGGCGCTGCGGCTCTCGAAGCCCCTGAAGGAGCTCTACGACGGCGACGAGAAGATGAGAAAGCTCATCGACACGGCCCGCGCGCTCGAGGGCATGCCGCGCCACGCCTCGACGCACGCGGCCGGCGTGGTCATCACCGAAAAGCCGGTGTACGAGTACGTGCCGCTGGCGATGAACGACGAGTCCGTGGTCTGCCAGTACCCGATGACGACGCTCGAGGAGCTGGGCCTTTTAAAGATGGACTTTCTCGGTCTGCGCAACCTCACGGTGCTGAAGGATGCGGAGGATATGGTGCGCCGTCACACGCCCGATTTTCGCATAGACCGCGTGCCGGACGACGACGCCGAGACCTTCCGCATGCTCGCGGAGGGCAAGACCTCCGGCGTGTTCCAGCTCGAGAGCGCGGGCATGACGGGCGTGTGCACCGGTCTCAAGCCGCAGAGCATCGAGGATATCACGGCCGTCATCGCGCTCTACCGCCCCGGCCCGATGGATTCGATCCCGCGCTTCATCGAGTGTTCGGCCCATCCGGAGAAGATCCGCTACAAGCACGAGCTGCTGCGGCCGATCCTCGACGTGACCTACGGCTGCATCGTCTACCAGGAGCAGGTCATCGAGATCTTCCGCCGCCTCGCGGGTTTTTCTTTAGGGCAGGCCGATTTGATCCGCCGCGCCATGTCGAAGAAAAAGCACGCCGTCATCGACGCCGAGCGCGTGGCCTTCGTCCATGGCGATCCCAAGCGGAACATCCCCGGCGCGCTGGCAAACGGTGTGTCCGAGGCCGTCGCGAACTCGATCTACGATGAGATCCTCGACTTCGCCAGCTACGCCTTCAACAAAGCGCACGCCGTCAGCTACGCGATCGTGGCCTACCGCACGGCCTATATGAAGCGCCATCACCCGCGCGAATACATGGCCGCGCTTTTGACGAGCGTGCTCGAAAACAGCGCGAAGGTCGCCGAGTACATCGCGGAGTGCCGTGAGCTGGGCATCCGCCTGCTGCCGCCGGACGTCAACGAGTCCGAGGCGAACTTCACGGTCGCGGGCGAGAACATCCGCTTCGGTCTCGTGGCCATCAAGGGCATCGGCTGGGGCGTCATCAACGGCCTTGTGGCCGAGCGCTCGCTCGGCGGGCCCTTCCGCAGCTTTGAGGAGTTCTGCCGCCGCATGGCGGGCAAGGAGCTCAACCGCCGCGCGGTGGACAGCCTGATCCGCGCCGGCGCCTTCGACGGCATGGGCTGTAAGCGCCGCGCGCTCACGCAGGTCGCGGGGCCGATCATCGACAGCGTCACGCGCGAGCAGAAGGACAATATCTCCGGCCAGTTCGATCTCTTCGGCGACGGCGGCGAGCGCTCGGAGATCGCCTCGATCCCGATCCCGGAGGTCGAGGAGTTTACGAAGCGCGAGCTCATGGCCATGGAGAAGGAGGCCACCGGGCTCTATCTCTCCGGCCATCCGATGGACGAATACCGCGAGGCCGTACGGCGCATCGGCGCCGCGCCGATCGGCGCCGTGCTCGCGGACTTCGCCGCCTCCGACGGGCCGCGGCGCTTCTCCGACGGGCAGCTCGTCACGCTCGCCGGCGTGATCTCCTCGGCGCGCACGCGCACGACGAAGAACAACAGCCTGATGAGCTACGTCGTGCTCGAGGACGACTCCGGCTCGATGGAGCTGATCGTCTTTCAGAAGACGCTCGACGCCTGCGGCGCCTTCATTCAGGAGAACAATATCGTCATTGCGAAGGGCCGGCTCTCCGCGCGGGACGAAAAAGAGCCGCAGCTCATGTGCGACTCGATCCGTCCGATCTCCGACGCGGCCCCGAGCGGCAGCCCCGAGCGGGAGGCGGGCAGAAGAAAACTCTATGTGCGCCTGCCCTCGCGCTACGATCCGCGGCTGCGGCATCTTGAGCTGGTGCTGAAAATGTTCCCCGGCAGCGACCAGATGATCATCTGGTGCGAGGCCGAGCAGAAGAAGATCGGCGCGAAATGCATGATCCACGAGGTCCTGCTCGACGAGCTGCGCGAGTGCTTGGGCGACGACAACGTGGTGGTGAAATAACTAAAGCCCTGCGGTTTCAACCCGCAGGGCTCTTTTTGCTGCCCTTTTCTTTTCCTTGCAGGGGCGACCCTCGTGGTCGCCCGCTTTCTGCCACTTAACAGTCTGCTCAGTGTCCATTTTCTCTTTGCTCGTGCAAAGAGAAAGTGGACAAAAAGAGAAAGCACGCCAGAGAGGGGAAGATTCCGATTT
>JAFSJZ010000069.1 GCA_017449185.1 Oscillospiraceae bacterium | reverse complement strand
GGCATCATGCAGAACGAGTGGGCCGGCGCACAGGCCTTCTCCTCCTTCGATACCTACCTGGCCCCCTTCGTGAAGATCGACAACCTCTCCTACAAGGAAGTCAAGCAGTGCATCCAGAGCTTCGTCTTCGGCGTGAACACGCCGTCCCGCTGGGGCACCCAGGCGCCGTTTTCCAACATCACGCTCGACTGGACCGTGCCGGCCGACCTCAGGGACCTGCCCGCGATCGTCGGCGGCAAGGAGATGGACTTCACCTACGGCGACTGCAAGGCCGAGATGGACATGGTCAACAAGGCCTTTATCGACATCATGATCGAGGGCGACGCCAACGGCCGCGGCTTCCAGTACCCCATCCCGACCTACTCGATCACCCGCGACTTCGACTGGTCCCCCACCGAGAACAACAAGCTCCTCTTCGAGATGACCGCCAAGTACGGCACGCCCTACTTCTCGAACTACATCAATTCCGACATGGAGCCCTCCGACGTGCGCTCGATGTGCTGCCGTCTGAGGCTCGACCTGCGTGAACTGCGCAAGAAGTCCGGCGGCTACTTCGGCTCCGGCGAGTCCACGGGCTCGATCGGCGTCGTGACGATCAATATGCCGCGCATCGCCTATCAGGCGACCGACGAGGCCGACTTCTACAAGCGTCTCGACAAGATGATGGACATCTCCGCCCGCAGCCTGAAGGTCAAGCGCGACGTCATCACCAAGCTCCTCAACGAGGGACTCTACCCCTACACGAAGCACTATCTGGGCACCTTCGCCAACCACTTCTCCACGATCGGCCTCGTCGGCATGAACGAGGCGGGCCTGAACGCCAAGTGGATCCGCAAGGACATGACGCATCCCGAGTGCCAGCAGTTCACCAAGGACGTGCTCAACCACATGCGCGAGCGTCTGAGCGATTATCAGGAGCAGTACGGCGACCTCTACAACCTCGAGGCCACCCCGGCCGAGTCCACCTCCTACCGTCTGGCCAAGCACGACGTCGAGGCCTTCCCCGACATCATCACGGCCGCGGAGCCCGGCGGCGAGCCGTATTACACCAACTCCTCGCATCTGCCTGTGAGCTACACCGAGGACATCTTCGCCGCCCTCGATATCCAGGACGAGCTGCAGACCCTCTACACCTCCGGCACCGTGTTCCACGCCTTCCTCGGCGAGAAGCTGCCGAGCTGGGAGGCCGCCGCGAATCTCGTGCGCAAGATCGCCGAGAATTACAAGCTGCCCTACTACACGATGTCTCCGACCTATTCGGTCTGCAAGCATCACGGCTACCTCACCGGCGAGCAGTTCACCTGCCCGCACTGCGGCGAGAGCGCCGAGGTCTACAGCCGCATCACCGGCTACTACCGCCCGGTGCAGAACTGGAACGCCGGCAAGACGCAGGAGTATAAGGAGCGCAAAGAGTACGTCATCGAGCACTCCCACCTGACGCACAACGGCCCGATCTACGAGGACAAGAAGGCCGAGACCGTGCCCGCCGCGCCCGCCGAACCCGTCGAGGCGAAGGACGCGAACGACAAGCGCACGATCCTCTTCTCCCGCGTGTCCTGCCCCAACTGCACGATGGCCGCGAATTACCTCGCCAAGGCGGGCGTCGCGTACGAGAAGATCCTCGCCGACGAGCACATGGACCTCGCGCGCGAGTTCGGCGTCAAGCAGACCCCGACCCTGATCGTCACCGACGGCAAGGGCGGCTTTGAGAAGTTCGCCGGCGCCGGCGCGATCCGTCAGCACCTGGTCGGCTGAGCGGGAAAACAGCTTAACAGGGCCGGCAAACGCCGGCCCTGTTCCAGCTTGTCAAAAAGCCTGTTCGGGCTTTTTGACTGCGCTTCTGCCGCCGCGCATTTTGCCGGGTGTCAAAATGCGATTACCTGAAAAAGTCTGAAAAAATCAGTCTTTTCCAGACGGCGGCTTATCGTACTCGAGGCGGGCCTTGCCCCCTCGAGCTCCCCTGCGGCCCTGTTGTCGGCACATCACCCGCTGTTATTTGACAGCCTCATCAGGGCTCTTCCCTTGCGACTAGGAGCCTGTAAGGAGTTTTGATTATGATCTACGACATCATCATCATCGGCGGAGGGCCTGCGGGGCTGACGGCCGCCGTCTATGCCCGGCGCGCGGGCAAGAGCGTGCTCGTGCTCGAAAAGGCCGCGCTCGGCGGCCAGATCACCTGGAGCCCGAAGGTGGAGAACTTCCCCTCCGTCGTGTCGATCTCCGGCACGGAGCTGGGCGACCGCATGGCCGAGCAGGCCATGGCCCAGGGCGCGGAGATCGAGTTGGAGGAGGTCGTCGGCATCGCGGACTGCGGCGAGTATCGCCGCGTGACCTGCGCCTTCGGCGCGAGCTATGAGGGCCGCGCGATCGTCCTTGCCGCCGGGGCCAAGCCGCGCATGCTCGGCGTCGAACGCGAGGAAGAGCTTGTCGGCGCGGGCGTGGGCTACTGCGCGGTCTGCGACGGGGCCTTCTTCAAGGGCCTGCCCGTCGCGGTCAACGGCGGCGGCAACAGCGCCCTGCAGGACGCAATACTGCTCTCCGAGACCTCGAGCCGCGTCTACCTCATCCACCGGCGCGACAGCTTCCGCGGGGAAGAAAAGCTTGTCGAGGCGCTGCGGGCGAAGGACAACGTCGAATTCGTGCTGAACGCCTCGATCGTCCGCCTGCTCGGCGAAGACGAGCTCAAGGGGATCGCGGTCAGCCAGAACGGCGCCGAGCGCACGATCGCCGTAGACGGCCTCTTCGTCGCCATCGGGCATGAGCCGGACGTCGGCGCCTTCGCCGATTTCGCCGCGCTCGATGCGCGCGGATACGCCGCGTCGGGCGAGGATTGTCTGACGAAAACACCCTGGCTCTTCGTTGCGGGCGACTGCCGCGCGAAGAAGGTCCACCAGCTGACCACCGCCGTCGCCGACGGCGCGGTCGCGGCCCTCGCCGCCTGCGCCTGGCTGGACAAATAAAAAAGAGCAGCGACAAACAGCGCCCCGGCCATTGGCCGGGGCGCTGTCTTCTATTATAAGCTCCCGATCAGCTCCGTGATCGTTTTCTCGTAGTCTCCGTCGATCAGCGTGACTTTTTCGCCGCAGGCTCGAAAACTCTCGCGGTAAAAGCGGTTTTCCTCCTTCATCCGCTCGGGCGTACAGTAGCCGTCGTCGAGGCGCGCCTCGATGTCCGAGCCATGCGCGCGGATCGCGTCGAAGTTCACGTCGATGTACCCGTCCGTCATCGCGAGACAGATAAAACGGATCTCGCGCAGATACCGCTCGCCCAGATCCCGCCGCCAGTCGAAGGGGACATAGCAGCCCTCGACGATCAGATTTTGTTTATTCTCGATCGCGGTCTTCATCATTTCGCGCACAATCGGCCAGAGATACTCCGTCAGCGCTTCGTCATCCATTGGTGTGAGCGCGGTGCTGCCGCTGCGGATCAAGCCCATCTTCAGATGGTCGATCGAAAGATAGGGAGATCCGGTCTTCTCAAGCAGCCGCTGCGCGAGAAGGGTCTTTCCCGTGTGGGAAGCGCCTGTGATCAGAATGACCATGTTTACCCCTCTCGGTTCTCATCCTCGCCGCAAAAGGCGGCGATCTCTTTTTCCAGCAGGCGGAAGACGTTCGCGATCAGAAAGCCGTCGGCCACGGCGTGGTTGAGCCGCACACTCAGCGGCATCATGAGCCGCCCGTTCTCTTCCCGATATTTCCCCCAGTTGACGATCGGCAGGAAATAGAGGTAGCCGTCCGGCAGCTCGACGTGCAGCGCATCATAGCTCAGCCACGAGATGAACGAGGCGTCGAACCAGTTCAGGTGTCCTTCGGCGTCGAGGGCGTAGTCGCGTGTCCCCTTCGCCCGCTCGAGATCCGCCAGCGCGCCGGCGTAAAAGCTCTCGTAGTCGGCGCAGTAAGTCGTATAGACCGGACTGCAGGTCTCGGTATCCTCGTGGAAGACGTACTGCGTGGGGTGGATCGTGTCATAGCAGATCAGCTCGCCCGTCTGCCAGAGGTATGCCATCTTGTAGTCGTCGCGGGAGTTGAGGACGCGGCTGAGCAGATACAGGAAGTTCAGATAGAACTTCGTCCCGCTCGCTTCGGAACACCTCACGAGCTCCGTCACGTCGAGGCGCGCCGTGATCGAGCAGGAGCATTTGCAGTCCTCCGAAAAATGGCGGAACACGCCTTTGCGGTAATAGCTTTCTTTGTCGATGACTTTATAATTCATGGTTCACTCCAGCATCTTTTCAAGGAATTTGGCCAGGCCGTCGTGCTCGTTGTCGTCGCAGACGGCGTCGGCCGCGGCCTTGACGGCAAAATCGGCGTTGCCCATCGCCACGCCCAGACCGGCCGCGCGGATCATGCTCAGATCGTTCGTGCCGTCGCCGAAGGCGATCGTCTCCTCTGGCGATACGCCCAATTGGGTGCACAGGGCGAGCAGGGCGTCGCCTTTGTTGGCCGAGCGGATGTTGATTTCGATGTTTGAGGGCACGGAGCTGCTGACCGCGGTCTCCGGGAAGAGCGAGGGCAGAAGCTCGAGCTCTTTTCTCTTCGCGCGCATGTCGCGAAAGTGCATCTGCGCCTTCTGGATGCTGCCGCCGTCCGCGCGCAGATAGTCCTTCAGGTCGCTCACCGGCGTGCGCGAGCGGTAGAACAGTTCGAGGATGCCCTGATCCGTGATATAGTCCCCGGCGCGCTCGTACATGGAGCGTGAGACGTAGCCCCAGTTGTCCTTGTAGCAGTCGTAGATCACGTCGAGCGCGTCCATATGTTCATACAGGCGCAGGGCCAGCTCGTTGGGGATCTCCGCGCGGTAGAGCGCGGCGTCCTCCTCCGCGTCGTAAACCAGCGCGCCGTTGATCGTGATGAAATAACGCGCAAAGGGCTGGAGCCGCAGCGCGGCGGGCACGCCCTTGTAGATGCGCCCGGTGGCCGGAACGATCAGCGAGCCCGCCTCATGCGCAGCGTACAGGACGCGCAGACTGCGGTCCGTGACGGATTTGTCGTTATGCAGGATCGTGCCGTCGAGATCGAAGGCGATGAGCCGGTACTTCATGCTTCCCTCCACAGCTCGCCGTTTTCGTAGTCCTCCAGAAAGGCCGCGATGAAGGAGAGCAGGCTTTCGCCGCGGCTCTCCTCGCCGTCAAAACGGTAATAGGCGCAGACACTGTCCGTGTCAGGCAGATAGGGCAGGGGGAAGATGTCGACGCGCTCGAGATAGTCCTGCTGCAGAGCCGGGTCGATCATGTCCCAGAAGAGCCTGGCATAGATCAGCGCGCCCACTCCCGAGAGCGCAAGCTGGAAGGCGTTTTCGACGTTGGTCAGCTCGCAGGCGAAATTGGGCCGGACGTCGTAGTATTTCATATAGTTCATCAGGCTGCGCCCGCCGGAGGAGTTGCGCGGCTGCTTGATGAAGGGGATCTTCTCGAACCAGCGCAGGTCCACACCCCCGGAAAACTCCTCCCGCAGGGCCTCATAACGGTCCCCTGCGAGGGCGCGCATCAGCTTCTTCGGCACGACGAGCAGCTGCTCCTTGCGGCAGAGCGCGACCGTCTTGTAGGAGGCGGGCGGGCTGCTGATCGAGCCGATGACCAGGTCGATCCCCTCGTGGGCGACGGTCTTCTCCAGCTCCTCGGGCGACTCCTCGCTGATGCGGACGTACACCTCCGGGTGCGCCTCCATATAGCGCGGCAGCACGCGGGGCAGGATCGCGCGGGCGATCGTATGCTCGATGCCGACGCGGATCGACTCCTCTCCGCGTACGCGTGTGCCGCAGGTCTCCTCGAACTCCTGCTTGAGCTTCGTCATCTCCTTGGCCGTCTCCAGAAAGAGCTTGCCGTTCTGTGTCAGCCGCAGGGGGCGGCTGCGCACCAAAAGCTCCGTCCCCAACTCCACCTCCAGCTTCGCGATCTGCTTGGAAAGCGACTGCTGCGACAGGAACAGATGCTTCGCGGCCGTGGAGAAGCTGCCCTCCTCCGCGACGGCAATAAAGCTGTTGATCAGGGTGAAGTCCATGGCTTTACTCCTAAAAGTTGAATTATTAATTCGTTGTTTTGGAGTATAGCACCGTTTTTCTCCCTCGTCAATTCCCCTTTTTTCTTTTGTTTTGTGAGGCGGAACCTGCAAATTTTTTTATTTTTTTCCGTGATATCCATATCTTTTCCCTGTAAATTGTTCCGGTTTTCCGGAAGAGGTCTCTTGCTTTCGTCTTTTTGCTTTACTCCTTTTCGCCGTAGTTGCAAAAAGCCCTTGCTTTTTTCAATTGTTGGTTGTATTATCTACGCATGAAAGGCGTACAGCGAGCATAGCGGCGCTTTTCGCAACAGTCTGATCCTGGAGGAAAAGGAATATGAAAAAGGTAATTGCTCTTCTTTTGGCCCTGTGCATGGTATTCGCTCTGGCAGCCTGCGGCAAAAGCGCCCCGGCAGCCGTATCCGCCAATCTGACGATGGGCACCGGCGGCGAGGCCGGCACCTATTACGCCGTCGGCGGCGTCATCGGCGGCTACGTCAGCCAGAAGACCGCCGTCTCGATCAACGTCGTCGCCTCCGGCGGCAGCGCCGCGAACCTCACGGGTATCTGTGTCGATAAGATCTACGACCTGGCCACCGTGCAGTCCGACGTAATGACCTACGCCTACAACGGGACGAACAGCTTCGCCGATACCGGCAAGCTCGACGGCTTCCGCGTGCTCGGCGGTCTCTACGCCGAGACGGTGCAGATCGTCTCCGTCGATCCCTCCATCAAGAGCGTGACGGATCTCAAGGGCAAAACCGTCTGCGTGGGCGACGTGGGCTCGGGCACGTACTTCAATACCGTCGACATCCTCGCCGCCTATGATATGACGATCGATGATCTCGACCCCGTCTTCCAGTCCTTCAACGCCTCGACGGAAAGTCTCCGCGACGGCAAGATCGCCGCTGCCTTCACGACCGCCGGCGCGCCTACGCCCTCGATCGTCGATCTGGCCACGACCAACGCGCTGAACTTCATCTCCATCGACGACGCGCACATGTCGAAGCTTCTCGCCGCCTGCCCCTGGTACGCCTCCTACACGATCCCCGCGGGCACCTACAGCGGTTTTGATTCCGACACCGTCACCGTCACGGTGAAGGCCACGCTGGTCTGCCGCGCCGATCTGCCGGACGACGTCGCCTACGCGATCGTCTCGACGATCTTCGACAACACCGCCGACATCGCCGCGCTGCACGCCAAGGGCGCCGAGCTCAGCCTTGCCTTCGCCACCGACGGCATCGCCGTTCCCTTCGCCGCGGGCGCCGCGAAGTACTACGCCGAGAAGGGCATCACGGTAGCCACCTCCTGACGGGAGATTCTTTCCTCAGAATAATCTAACGGAGTGCCGCTCTGTTGAGCGGCACTCCCTCTCGCGTTATATCAGGTAATTGAAGGAGTTAAGCGACATGTCTGAAGAGATCAGAAAAACCGAAATCCCTGCCGCGGAGGCGGCCATCGACCAGGCCGCGATGGATGAGGTCATGAAGAAATATGACCGCGAGTCCAACGTACGCGTCTGGGAGGGCTGGCAGAAATGGGCCGTGTACGCCGTCATGGCGGCCTTTTCGCTGTTCGTGATCTACGTTACGCTCTTCGCCGCCTGGCTGGATCTCGTCCGCTATCCCTCCTTCATGGGCGGCGTGCTGCTGGTCGGCTATCTCGTCTTCCCTGCTAAAAAGGGCTTGCAGCGCCTCAACCACATCCCGTGGTACGACTGGCTTCTGATGCTCCTCGGCGCGGCGGCCTTCTTCTACGTCGTGGCGAACGCGAAGGATCTGACGATCCGGCTCGGTATGTCGCAGGTGCGGCCCTATGAGATCGCGATCGCCGTCATCGGCATCTTCGCAACGCTCGAGCTCTGCCGCCGCAGCGTGGGCATCCCGATCCTGTGCGTGGCGGGCGTGTTCCTGATCTACGCGATGTATTACTACGCCGCCACCAAGGGCCTCGGCTTCGGCCGCGCGGTGCGCAACGTCTCCGTCAGCCTGTTCTACAAGGTGCAGGGCGGCGGGCTGCTGAACACGCCGGTGCAGGTCTGCTCGAAGTTCATCATCGTGTTCATCATCTTCGGCGCCTTCCTCGAACGCACGGGCATCTCCCAGTTCTTCATCGACCTGGCCAACTCGCTCGTCGGACGGTTTTCCGGCGGTCCGGCCAAGGTGGCCGTCATCTCCTCGGCGCTGTGCGGGATGGTGTCCGGCTCGTCGGTGGGCAACACGGTGACGACCGGTTCGGTCACGATTCCGATGATGAAAAAGACCGGCTATCAGGGCGAGTTCGCCGGCGCGGTAGAGGCGGCCGCCTCCACGGGCGGGCAGATCATGCCGCCGATCATGGGCGCCGCGGCCTTTCTGATGGCCGAGTACGTGGGCGTGCCTTATTCGAGCATCATCGTCCGGGCCATCCTGCCCGCGATCCTGTACTTCACCGGCATCTTCATCGCCGTCCACCTCGAAGCAAAAAAGCTGGGTCTCAAGGGCATGGAGAAGGATCAGCTGCCCCTGCTGCGGCGGCTGCTCCGGCGGATCTATCTGCTGCTTCCGCTGGTGATCCTGGTGTATCTCGTCTCCTCGGGCAGCAACACGATGGCCTTCGCCGCCGCCGTCGCGATCCTCTTCGCCGTGTCGGTCGCAAACGCGCACCGCGACCCGATCCTCGCCGTGATCGGCATCGCGGCGCTGCTGAGCTATCTGTTCCTGGGTCTGACGGGCTGGCCGCGCCTGGCGCTGCTGCTCGTCGGCATCGTCTGCGCCGCGCTGTGCACGCTCAAAAAAGACGCCGTGATGAGCCCGCTCGTGTTCTTCGACGCGCTGGCCAACGGCGCGAAGAGCTCCGTCACCGTGGCGGCGGCCTGCGGCGTAGCGGGCATCATCGGCGGCTGCATCACGATCACGGGCCTGGCCTCGCAGATCATCACCGCGATCATCACGCTCTCGGGCGGCTCGGTGTTCATCGCGCTGTTCTTCACGATGCTCTGCTGCATCGTGCTGGGCATGGGCGTGCCGACGACGGCCAACTACTGCATCATGGCCTCGACCTGCGCGCCGATCCTGATCCGGCTGGGTGTGCCGGTGCTGGCGGCGCACTTCTTCGTGTTCTACTTCGGCATCGTCGCAGACATCACGCCGCCGGTTGCGCTCGCGGCCTACGCGGGCTCGGCTATCGCCAAGTCGGCGCCGATGAAGACAGCCGTGAACGCCTCGAAGCTTGCGATCGGCGCGTTCATCGTGCCCTATATCTTTGCGATGAACCCCTCGATGCTGCTCATCGACACGACGGCCGGACAGGTCGCGCTGGTCGTGGTCAGCTCGATCGTCGGCATCTTCGGCGTGGCGGCCGCGCTCAACGGCTTCCTGTTCCGCCGCATCGGCGCGGTCTGCCGCGTCCTGATCGCCGCGGGCGGTCTGCTGATGATGGATCCCAAGCCGATCACCGACCTCATCGGCGTCGTCCTCCTCGCCGGCGTGTTCGCGTGGCAGTATTTCACCGCGAAGAAGGCGCGTCCTGCCGACGCATGAATTTCGGAATAAAAAAGCCCGGAGCTGTGATCTCTCACAGCTCCGGGCCTTTTTATTTTATCACATAATCGAACAGATCCAGGCGGGTGAAGCCCAGCTCACGCAGGCGCTCGGCGCTGCGCGCCTGATCTTCGGGCGTGTTGAACTGCGGGATACGCGGCACGCGCACGAGCACGCGCTCCGGCCCGACCGCGTCGAGCAGGAAGCGCAGGTTGTCCTGCGCCTGCGCGGCGTCGGCGCCGGTGTAGCGGCGGTAGATCTCCGCGTCCATGTCCTTGCAGTCGACGATGAACTCATCGACCGCGTCCGTGACGAGGGCCACGCTCTCGCGCGGCACGGCGAGGGAGGTTTCCGCGCACAGTTTCCACTCCGGCGGGCAGAGCTCGCGGAAGCGCCGGATAAAGGGCGCTTGCAGCAGCGACTCGCCGCCGCCGAAGGTCACGCCCCCGCCCGTGGCGAGGAAATAGAGCGCGTCGATCTTCACGCGGTCGAGCAGTTCCTGCGCCGTCACATTCTCCGCCGGAGCTTTTTCCAGCAGCTTTCTGTTGATGCACCAGCAGCAGCGCAGCGGGCAGCCCCGCGAGGCGGCGAGCGTCGTGACGCCCGCGCCGTCGCTGCCCATACGCAGGCGCTCGAGGGCCAGCAGCGGATAGAGCGGCTCAGTCATGCGCGCCGCCTTCGGGATACCAGACGTCGCCCGTGAGCCGGACCTCGACATACGGAAGCTCCGCGCTTTCCTTCGGCGGCTCCGCATCGACGGGCTTTTGCAGGTCCCCGTCCTCGTCGGGCCAGGCGATCTTGCCGGTGAGCGGCTCTTCCGTTTCCACGGGCCAGGCGACCTCGCCGGTCTCGATCTCGATTGGCGGCTCGGGCGTGTCGTGGGGCTCACAGGCGATCATGCCGGAAAGATCGTCCTCGATCCCGCCGGCGATCTTCGAGCCGAGGGGCGAGGAACAGGCGGCGGCGCCGAGACTCACGGAGGCGCAGAGCGCGGCCACGGCCACGCGCTTGCCCAGCGAGGCGCGGAGCGCCAGCTCCCGCTCGAGATAACGCAGCTCGCTCTCGCAGCGCGGGCAGGTGCCGCGGCATTCGCCCTGAAACGAGCACTCGCGCGTCACATAGGGGATGTCGTTCTCGTCCGCGATCTTCTGGCGGATCTCTTTGAGGATTTTGCATTTCTGTTTGCCGAGCATGGCCATGTCCTCCTTTTTTCTTCTGCCAGTTCAGACGCGGCAGGCGAAAAAATGTTCCCGGCGCGCGCTCGGAGACTTCCGCGTGCTTGAAAGAGGGACGCATCTGTGGTAAAGTAAACGATGATTCATTCGGCGAGAGCGAATCCCGAAAGAATTTGGGTTATGAAAGAGAGGTGTTCTCCATGGCCGGGACAAAGGGCCGCTTCGCGCCGACGCCGAGCGGCTGCATGCACGCGGGAAACGCGCTGTGTTACCTGCTCGCATGGCTCTCCGCCCGTTCGCAGGGCGGGACGGTCGTCCTGCGCGTGGAGGACACGGACGTCACGCGCATGTCCCCTTCCGCCACCGAGCAGACCTTCTCCGACCTTGCCTGGCTGGGGCTCGACTGGGACGAAGGACCCTCGCCCGAAGAGCGGACGGGGCCGTATTTCCAGAGCTGCCGGACGAAAATCTACGATCAATACTTTTCCCTGCTCCGGGAGCGCGGCGCGGTATACCCCTGCTTTTGCTCACGCAGGGACGTACGCCTCGCCGCCGCGCCGCATGAGGAGGACCGCGCGGCCATCTATCCCGGTACCTGCCGCAATCTCCCCCCGGAGGAGGCCGCGGAGAAGGCGAAAAAACGCGCTCCCGCCTGGCGGCTGCGTCTTGAGGACGAGACAGTCTCCTTCTCCGACGTATTGCGCGGGGACTTTTCCTGCGAGATCCTGCGTGAATACGGCGACTTTCCGATCCGCCGCGCCGACGGCGTGTACTGCTATCAGTTCACCGCCGCGCTCGACGATGCGCTCATGGGCGTGAGCGAGGTCGTTCGCTCGCGCGATCTTCTGTCCTCGACGCCGTGGCAGGTCTATCTCCAGCGCCTCTTCGGCTTTGCGCCGCCGCGCTTTATCCACATCCCGCTGCTGCTCGACGAGGACGGAAAGCGCATGGCCAAGCGCGATTTTTCGCTCTCGGTGCGGCAGATCCGGCGGCACTACGCCCCGGAGGAGGTCGTCGGCGCGCTCGCCTTTCTCGCCGGTCTGCAGGAGGACAGCACGCCGCGGACGGCGGAGGAGCTGATCCCCCTCTTTGACTGGGAGAAGCTGCCGCGGGAGGACATCGTGACGCCGCGCGCGCTCTTCGCGCGCTGCGCCGCCGACGGAGAGGAGGCGGAGAGATGAGCGCGTTTTTCGCCGACAGGAAAAGACGGGCGGACCTCATCGTGATCGCCGCGCTGCTGCTGCTCGCGCTGGCGCTGTATCTCGTGATCGGAGCCACGCGCACGGAGGGCGGCGCGGTCGTCGTGCGCGTCGACGGCGTCGTGACCGAGCGGCACGCGCTGACGGACGACGGGATCTATCCGCTCAACGGCGGGAGCAACATCCTGGTCATTGCGGAGGGGCAGGCCTGGCTGAGCGAGGCCAATTGCCCCGATCTGCTGTGCGTGAAGCAGGGAAAGATCCATTACACCGGGCAGAGCATCATCTGTCTGCCCAACCGTCTGACCGTGACCGTCGAGGGCGGCGAGTCCAACGGCGTGGATTTTGTGGTGGGGTGAGGATATGAAAACAAAAAAGATCACCCTGCTGGCCATGTGCGTCGCCCTGGCGATGATCCTCTCCTACGTCGAGAGCATGATCCCTTCACCCGGCATCCCCGGTGTCAAGCTGGGGCTTGCCAACATCGTGGTGGTGTTCGCGCTCTACAAGCTCGGCTGGGGCGAGGCCGCGGGGGTCTCGCTGCTGCGTGTGTTTCTGGTGTCGCTGCTCTTCGGCCACGCCGCGAGTCTGATGTACAGCGCCGCCGGCGCGGTGCTCAGCCTTGCGGGCATGATCCTGCTGAAAAAGACGGACCGGCTCAGCTGCGTGGCGGTGAGCGTGATCGGCGGCGTGCTGCACAACGCCGGCCAGATCCTGATGGCCTGGCTGCTGATGGGGCCGAACGTGATCTATTATCTGCCGGTGCTGGTGCTCAGCGGCACGGTCGCAGGCGTTGCGATCGGCGTCGTTTCGGCGCTGATCGTCCGGCGTGTCGATCTGAAATAAGCTTGATCCGCAAAAAACCGGGGCCGTCGGCCCCGGTTTTGCTATGCCCCGATATCCTTTTTGATACGGCCGATCGCGCCTTTTTCCAAACGCGAGACCTGCGCCTGCGAAATACCGATCTCGCGGGCGACCTCCATCTGGGTCCGCCCGTCGTAAAAGCGCAGGGCGAGGATGCGTCTCTCACGCGCGCTGAGCCGGGAGATCGCCTCCGAGAGCGCGATCTGCTCAAGCCAATGCTCGTCCGTGCTGCACGGATCTCCGATCTGGTCCATGATGCAGGCGCTCTCGCCGCTGTCGCTGTATACCGGCTCATAGAGCGACACGGGCTCGCAGATCGCATCCATGGCAAAGACGATCTCCCGGCGCGCGATGCCTGTGGCGGCGGCAAGTTCCTCCACGCTCGGGTCGCGGCCTGTGGCGGCGGTGAGCTTTTCTTTCGCCTGCAGCACCTTGTAGGCCGTGTCTCGCATCGAGCGCGAGACGCGCAGGGCGCTGTGGTCGCGCAGAAATCGCCGCAGCTCCCCGGCGATCATCGGAACGCCGTAGGTGGAGAACCGGACGTTCTGGCCGAGGTCGAAGGCGTCGATGGCCTTGATCAGGCCGATGCAGCCGACCTGGAAGAGGTCGTCCATGCTCTCGCCGCGCCCGGCGAAGCGCTGCACGACACTGAGCACGAGACGGAGATTCCCGGAGATCAAGGTTTCCCGCGCTTCCCGGTCTCCCGCCCGTGCGCGTTCAAGAAGCGCTCTCGTCTCGGCGCTTTTGAGCACCGGCAGCGTCGAGGTGTTGACGCCGCAGATCTCGACCTTCCCCTGCATCAAAAAGCTCCACCCCCCGAAAAGCGAAAGTGGAGTTAGTATATCCCGCAGGCGGGAAAATCATTCTTTTGAGAAGAGCGTACGATTCCGCTCTTTCCGTTCTTGACCGCGCCCTCTCCGGCTGATAGAATGAAAACAGACAAGCGCCCGGCGCTCCGCCGGAGTCAATAAAGGGGGCTTGAGATGAAACATCTGTTCCTGATCCTGTATATCGCCGTGAGCGTTCTGCACCTCGTCGCCAGCTGGCGGGACGAGCCGGACATGCGGAAGAAGACAAAGCCTTTTCTGCTGATCCTGCTGCTGCTGTATTATCTCTTCGCGGCAAAGAGCCCGTCCGTTCTGCTGATCCTCGCGCTGCTGACGAGCTGGCTGGGGGACGTGCTGCTGATCCCGAAGGGGCACAAATGGTTCACGATGGGAGGCATCGCCTTCATGTTCTCCCATCTGTTCTTTGTGCTGGTTTACTGCGGGCAGATCACGCTCTCGAAGCTCAATCCCGTCGTGATCGCGCTGATCGCGGTGCTGTACTACGGCTTTTCGCTGCTGATCATCCGCAGCATCCGGGGCAACACGCCCAAATCCATGATCGCGCCGATGTGTTTTTACCTCATCTGCAACAGCACGATGAACCTCTTCGCGATGATGCAGCTGCTCTCGCGCCCCTCGCCCGGGGCCGCGGCGGCCTATGTCGGCGCGCTGCTGTTCTACGTTTCGGACTGCTGTCTGTTCCTCGTACGCTACGGCAAAAAACCGGAAATCATCTTCAAAAAGCACTTCACCGTCATGCTGACCTATCTGCTCGGAGAGCTGCTGATCGTCGTCGGCATGCTGATGCTGCAGAGATAAGGAGGATAAGAAATGCGCTTTATTTTCATTATGAACCCCCGCGCCGGCGAGGGAAAAGCCGGCGAGACCATCCGCGCGGCGATCGAAAAGCTCCCGGAAAAGGAGAGCTGCGAGATCTATCTCACACAGTGTGAAAAGGACGCCACGGCCTATGTGCGCAAATACTGCGCCGAGCACCCCGGCGAGGAGCTGCGCTTCATCGCCTGCGGCGGCGACGGCACGATCAACGAAGTCTGCAACGGCGCCGTCGGACAGAAAAACGTGTCCGTCACCTGCTACCCCTGCGGCAGCGGCAACGACTTCGTCAAGGCCTTCGGCGGGGCGGAGAAGTTCCTCGACGTGGCGGCGCTGCTGCGCGCGCCGACGCGGAAGATCGACCTGCTGAAGATCGGCGATCTGTACAGCGACAACATCGTCAACTTCGGCTTCGACACGACCGTGGCCATCACGATCAACGAAGAGCGCGCGAAGAAGGGCACGAGCAGCAAGAGCGTCTACACCAAGGGCATCGTCAAGGCGCTGCTCACGAGCATGAAGAACTCCTTCCGCGTGATCGCGGACGGGGAGGAGCTGCTCCCCGAGGGGAAAGCCCTTCTCTGTACGCTGGCCAACGGGCAGTACGTGGGCGGCTCGTTCCGCTGCGCGCCGAGGAGCCGCAGCGACGACGGGCTGATCGACGTGTGCATCATCCGTCCGATCTCGCGCATCCGCTTCGTGAAGATCCTCGGTACCTATACCGAGGGCAAGCACCTCGACGACGAGAAGATGAAGGATATCGTGATCTATCGCCAGGCCAAAAAGGTCGAGGTCATCGCGCCGGAGGGCTTCGCCTATTCCCTCGACGGCGAGATCATTTATGACAGCCACTTCACCGTAGAGATCGCGGAGAAGGTCCTTGACCTCGCCGTACCGGAATAAACGCGAAAAAAGAAACAGCCGGGTCCGAGGACCCGGCTGTTTTGTTCTCTTTTTTTAGAAAATGCCCGTCAGAAAGATCTCGACGCCGATGCCGATGAGGATCACGCCGCCGAGGATCGGGGCGATGCGCGAGAGCTTCTCGCCGATTTTCCGTCCGAGAAAGAGCCCGCCCAGGCAGATCGCAAGCGTCACCGCGCCGATGATCAGCGCTTCGACGAGTGCGGCGGAGAAGGGGTATTCCTCGATCGTAAAGCCGACGGAGAGCGCGTCGATCGAGGTCGCCACGCCCTGGAGCAGCAGCGTGCCGCGGCCGAGCGTTTTTTCTTCTGCCCTGTCTTCTTCCTCTTTGCCGCGCAAGCCCTCGAGCAGCATCTTGCCGCCGATCCAGAGCAGCAGTCCGAGCGCGATCCAGGGGATGAACTTTTGAAAAGCGGTAAAGCTCTCGGCGACCGTGCGGACGCAGAGCCAGCCCGCGAGCGGCATGAGGATCTGGAAAAGCGCAAAGCAGCCCGCGATGCGCAGCCGCTCGGCGTGCTTCATGCCGGGGTTGGCGATCGCGTTGGCAACCGAGACGGAAAACGCGTCCATCGCCAGGCCCACGCCGAAGAGGATGCTGTTGAGGAAGAAGGCAAATCCGAGCGCCATGTCGCGCCTCCGAAAACCGATTTTTCTGACAGTGCGGCCATTGTAGCATTCCCTTTGGAAACTGTCAACGAAAGAGGCGAAAAAGATGAAAAAAAAGCTTGACTTTCGCCTCTTCATAGGATATATTAAACGAGCGCTCCGAAGACAGCAGGTGGCCCCCGGGCCGTAAATCCTGCCGAGGACAACAACAATCGAGCTTTATCATTGTTATTGTGCCTTTGCGTCCTTTGGATGCAGAGGTTTTCTTTTTGGGCGCCATCATTCGTGTGGAGGTGAAAAACACACATGCCGAACGCAAAGGTTCTCAGCGAAAAACAGGCGATCGTCGAAGCGCTGGCCGAACGCATCAAGTCCGCGGGCGCGGGCATCCTGGTCGATTACCGTGGCATCACGGTTCTCGAGGATACCGCTCTGCGCGCCGAAATGCGCAAGGAGGGCATCGACTACACGGTCGTCAAGAACACCCTGACCAGAAAGGCTCTGGACAAGCTCGGAATGAGCGGTCTGGACGAAGTGCTCAACGGCACGACCTCTATGGCCACCACGACGGGTGATCCCATCGCACCTTTCCGTATCATCAGCGATTATTCCAAGAAGCTCAACGAGCGCTTCAACATCAAGGCCGCCTTTATGGATGGTCAGATCCTGAGCGAGTCTGAGATCGCGGAGATCGCGGAGCTGCCCTCCAAGGACGCTCTGTACGCGAAGGTCCTGGGCACCATGATCGCACCCATCACCGGCCTGGCCGTCTGCCTCGGCCAGATCCTGGAGCAGAAGGGCGGCTCTCTCGAGCCCGCCGCTGCCGAAGCCGCTGCCGAGTAAGCGCAGCAAACAAAAAGAATAATTTGGAGGAAAAATAACCATGAGCGAAAAAATCACTGCCATGATCGAAGAGATCAAAGGCCTTACCGTTCTTGAGCTCAGCGAGCTCGTCCATGCCCTCGAGGAGACCTTCGGCGTTTCCGCCGCCGCCGTGGCCGCCGGCCCCGCCGTCGCCGCTGCCGAGGTCGTCGAAGAGAAGACCGAGTTTGACGTTGTCATGACCAGCTTCGGCGCTGAGAAGATCAAGGTCATCAAGGAAGTCCGCGGCATCACCGGTCTCGGCCTGGCCGAGGCGAAGGCCCTTGTCGAAGGCGTTCCCGCCAAGATCAAGGAAGGCATCTCCAAGGAAGACGCCGAGGCTCTCAAGGCCCAG